>CANCLV010000096.1 GCA_947378905.1 Opitutia bacterium | reverse complement strand
GCAATGCGGGCCACGGCTAAACGCTCTAATAATTTAATTTCTAATCCACCTGTACCCAGGCGACGCACTTTTGCCGTCAGCACCTGCGGATCTTTTTCTAAATCGGTCTTAATCGTCGCCACATCCTTCGCCCAACTGTCGGTACCATCGTTAATAATTTTTTCAGCGTAGCTTGAAGGTAAAAAACCATCGGTTGAGTATGTAATCGGAATGCTCGAGGAGATAGGAGTGCTTTCTTCTAAGGAAAGAGAAATTACAACAATCACGAAAACGAAAAATAAAATGGTAAGTATAATGGGCATGCGGGAACGGGCCGCACGTTTTCTGCCCAACTCATCTTGAGGAATTGTTCGGACGTCTTGTTTTATCAACTGCCTCCAGTCACGATTCTCCGGACCCAAGAAGGCATCTCGCTTTGGCGAAAAGAGACGCGCGATGCGGGTGAAGAAATCCATGGGTTAGAGCGTGGAATGAAGTTGGCTTCGCGTAAAGGCAGGAGCAACCATCTGCTGAACTAAAGTTGAGAAATCAATCCCGACGCAGGAGGCGCTCTTGGGCAGCAAACTGGTCTCGGTCATCCCTGGCATAGTGTTGATTTCTAAAAAAATGAATTCACCCGAGGGTTCAAGAAAGAGGTCAGCCCGGGCAAAGTCACGACAACCAGTGACCTCAAAAAGCTTCTCGGCCGCACGCTGAATCCGGAGGGTTAAATCAGCCGAAATGGGGGCTGGTACGAGGTATTCCGACGAGCCCTTGGTGTACTTAGTTTTATAGTCATAAACGCCTGTTTTAGGCACTATTTCGACCACTCCAAGGGCCTTACCCCCGAGGATGCCGATCGACATTTCGCGCCCCTGGATTCGACGTTCCGCCATCCACTGACCCGACGCTGGAATATCGGCCAAAGCAGCCTTCACCTCAGCCAAACCGTTCAAGACATACAGCCCAACACTGCTCCCCTTGTCCGAGGGCTTGATCACTAATTGTTCTCCCAGTTCAGCGATTAACTTCTCAGCCGAAGGTTTGGTGGCCCCACTAAAAGTAACTTCAGGCACAACAGGCAGTCCCGCCGCACGCATCGCTTTTTTGGTCGCCACTTTATCAATGCAAAGTCGACTCGCTGCAGAATCGCATCCCGCGAACGACAAACCGCGAGCTTCACACGCCGCTTGCACCTGACCGTCCTCACCGAAGTCACCATGAATCACTGGAATGACGACGTGCTTCTTCGGATCCAACCAAGCTGGTAAAATATTTTCATTCAATTCAACCAACTGAGAATCTTTGAGCACACCCGACACTGCTTTACCTGAACGCAGTGAAACTTCTCGCTCGGGCGATATGGCTCCACAAAGAATCACAGCTTGGCGATTCGTACTCATAGTAAATCTTTCCACTCCTTTCCTAAAACAATAATTTCGGGCTGCAATAATTCGTGTTTATCGTGCTGAACTTTCTCACGAACTTGTTTCATCAACGCTAAAACGTCTTTAGCGGTAGCCTCGCCCTTATTAATAATGAAATTAGCGTGGATGTTGGAAACTTCTGCCGCACCGATGTGCGTTCCTTTGAGTCCAGCTGACTCAATTAAGCGTCCAGCATGACTTTCTTGAGGATTTTTAAATACACAGCCAGCACTCGGATCACGCGGTTGTGAGCTACGACGTTTCTGACTCATTTCATCCATCGTTTGACGAATCTTCTCGGGCGATTCTTTACCCGTAGATTTTAAAATAGCGGATAAAATAACGGCACCGTGTAATTGGGGACAGTCACGGTACATCGCATCGAAACAATTGCGATTGGCCGAGCGATGAATGCCACGCGGACTCAGCCAATCAATCGATTCCACACGATCAAAAATCCAAGAGTCCATCGCACCGGCATTCATGCGTAACGATCCACCAATTGTACCAGGAATACCTTCTAAAAATTCGAAACCCTTCAGACCCTCGCGTGCAGCTACTCCGCAAATTTCTTTGAGACGTGCGCCCGCTCCCATTTGTAGACGTCCATCACCAAGATTTTTTACCTCACCCCAATGCTCACTATTCAAATGTATAATTAATCCATCGTAGCCTTCGTCTAAAACTAATAAATTTGAGCCGCGACCTAAGACAAAGTAAGGTAAACCCAATTCGCCCGCGGATTGAAGTAATACGATTATATCATTCACTGTAGCAGGCTCTGCATACCAGCGAGCGACACCGCCGACGCCTAGTGTGGTGCGACGATTCAACGGTTCGGCCGGACGAATCACAGCTTTTGCTGAAAGTTTTCCGGTAACTGCTTCACCTAAATCTTTAGTCATCACTGGCAGACCTTCGCGTCGTAAAATTAACGCATAATTTTCAGCATCATGCTCGATATCACCCGCACCCACAAAAGCGACGACGGTCTTTTTACCTTTGGTTAAAGGAGAAATAATTTTTGGAAGTTCGTTTCTATCTTCAATCAAACGAAGAGCGGATCCCGCCACGACGGCGTCCGACCTTCCACCCTCCACGGCAGCTTCACCCGCAGAATAAACCGGTAAAACAAAGGCTGCGTCGGCAATGTGTAAAGCCTGTCTAAACTCGCTAGCGTACTGACGCGTACGTGTGTGGCGATGCGGTTGGAAAATTACAATTAACTGACCCTCGTGCGTTTCCTTAATCCATTTTAACAACGCTGCGATTTCCGTCGGATGGTGGGCGTAGTCCGCTAGCACCAATAAGTCCTGACGTTCAAAAAGAATATCTTGGCGACGGCGAATACCGCGCCACCGAGTCAGAGGCTCACTCGCAATTGCACCGGTAATTAAATGGGTGACGGCTAAAGCCATCGTAGCATTGGCACGATTAAACGCACCCGTAACCGGGACACTTACTTCTGCTTTTTTAAATTCACCACCGAGGACGAGACGCGACTGGCTAGAATTTGCACCTACACATTGTGCAGTGAAGTCACCCGTCTCACCTACACGAATCACACGGGCCTTTAATCCACGTGTTAAACGTTCGAGTCGCTCATTATTAGCAGGAATGACAACGGCTGTGCTAGTACGTTCAAACAAAGCACGGAAAACTCC
>CANCLV010000095.1 GCA_947378905.1 Opitutia bacterium | reverse complement strand
GAACTCGGAGCGAAAGTAGCGGGCAAGGTTGGCGCTACAGCCGTGATTATTTTAGCGAGTGTGAACGCGGGAAAAGTTTCGTTGGTCGTCAACTGCGGTGCTGATGCCGTTAAGGCTGGTCAGCAGGCAGGCAAGATCGTGGCAGATGCCTGTGGCCGCCTCGGTGGCAAAGGCGGAGGCAAGCCTGACGCGGCGATGGGTGGTGGCACCGACGCTTCAAAACTCGCCGAAGTCCTCGCCAGTTTAGGATAATTCGCAAATAGCCTAGTTTTTGCTAAGAAATTAGGAGCCTTTCGCACTTTCCCTTTGTTATTAAAACCGCATAGTGATTTTTCGCCGCAATGACTATTCGTCGCTTAGCTCTCTTCGTTAACCGCACCAAGCCGGGTGTGGAGGAGATTGTGCGTGCTGTCGAAGAGACCACACGCAAAGCAGGAGTAAGTCTGACGATTGCAGATGCTTGGCCCGTAAAACGCGAGAGCATTGCGGGCTGCGATGCTTGTGGAGTGGTCGGTGGTGACGGAACATTTTTAGGACTCGCCGAAGCTGCTGCACTCGAAGGCATTCCCCTTTTCGGTATTAATCGCGGCAAGTTAGGATTCCTCGCAGCCTACCCTAGCGATGATGTTAGCGGTTCAATTAAATCTATTTTGGCTGGCGACTATCAAATCGATCGCCGCGCACTCATTGAGATTCGCTTTGCTGATGGTTCATTCGCCTTAGCCTTAAATGACATCGTCTTAAAAACCCGTGAAGTTTTTCGCATGGGACGTTTTAGCGTTAAAGCAAACAACCAGGTCGTGAATGAATTCCGTGCGGATGGTTTAATTTTAGCTACTCCTACTGGGTCGACCGCTTACAACTTAGCGGCAGGTGGACCTCTGGTAGATCCAGCAGCTGCGATTATTGCACTGACCCCAATCTGTGCACACACCCTTTCCAATCGCACCATGATTTTTGATGGTGAGGCGGAACTCGAAGTAAGTAGCGAAGACGTAAATCTCCTCGGTATATCGGTCGATGGACGCGCAACGCTCGAGGCCCAAGGTCGCCTGCCCTTGCAAGTACGTTCGGCTAAAGTGCAGTTAAACCTTATTCGCCCGAAGAACCTGAGCCATTTCGAGGTTATCCGAAATAAGCTGAAGTGGTCGTAATCTAGAATTCCAAGCCAGACATTGACGCGGGTGGCAAAGGTTGTCTTTGCTATGCTGACTGTATGCTCACGATTGCCAATGTTTCTAAATCCTACGGACCTCGCGAATTATTCGCCGAGGTTTCGCTGAACATTGCGAGCTATGATCGACTCGGTCTCGTGGGTGCAAATGGTGCGGGAAAATCGACACTCTTTAATCTCATTCTCGGAAAAGAGAAACCGGATGATGGCATTATCGAATGGGAACGTGGTTCTGACTTTGGATTTCTTCCTCAAGAAAGTGCACCCGTCGGCGATGAGACGGTGATGCAAATTGCCACCAGCGGTCGCAGTTTAAATCCTGAGGATGAAGATTACGATTACACTCTCGAACCGAAGGCTCATAAAATTTTAGCAGGTTTAGGATTTCGCGAAGGCGATGCCGATAAACAGGCTAAGACTTTTTCAGGTGGATGGGTCATGCGAGCACACTTGGCCCGATTACTCGTCAGCGAGCCTACCCTACTCTTATTGGACGAACCGACCAATCACCTCGACTTAGAAGCTCTACTTTGGTTTCAGGACTACTTAACGCGTTATTCTGGTGGGCTTGTCGTGATATCGCACGACCGTGCATTTCTGAACGCTTTATGCACGGGTATCATTGAGTTACGCGGGCAGCGACTCCATCGCTATAACGGTAACTACGACGAGTATTTAATCGAAAAAGAAGCCCGCAAATCTCAGCATCAAGCCGCTTTTAAAAATCAACAGAGAGAAATCGAACACCTACAAAAGTTCGTTGATCGTTTCGGCGCTAAGGCATCGATGGCCTCACGAGCTAAGTCTAAAGAAAAGCAAATTGCTCGATTAGAAGAAGTAGCGATTGATGAGCCAGAAGACGATTTAAAGAAAATCCAATTCAGATTTCCCCAGCCACCTCGCTCGGGATTAAAAGTCGTTAACCTCGAACACATCCAACAATCGTATGGTGAGCACGTTGTTTATCAGGATCTCAATTTTACGGCGGAACGTGGTCAGCGTATTGTTCTAGTCGGCCCCAACGGTGCTGGTAAATCGACGTTATTAAAAATCTTAGCCAATGTAATTCCTATTAATGGAGGTCTGCGAGAGTTAGGCAGTAATGTTATCCCAGGTTATTTTGCACAAAATCGAGTCGATAGTCTTAATCCCAGTCTGACCGTCTTAGAAAACGTCATGGAATTACGCACGACGGATAATAAGCTTACTGAGCAACAAGCACGTGGGCTTTTAGGTTCGTTTTTATTCAGAAAAGACGATGTTCATAAGCCCGTTAAAGTTCTGTCGGGTGGAGAAAAATCACGCCTAGCCTTAGTTCGTCTTCTGGTTAATCCGCCTAATTTATTGCTGATGGATGAGCCGACCACTCACTTGGATATGGGGTCGATTGATGCACTCATTGGAGCGCTCAAAACTTACGAAGGGACTCTCATTTTTATTAGTCACGACGTTCACTTCATCAAAGCCATCGCGCAAAATGTATTGCACGTGCACTCCGGTCGCCTGACTCCTTACGCTGGTAACTACGATTACTATTTAGAAAAATCTAAAGCGACAAACGAGCGAGCTGCGTTGACTGCAGGATTCACAGATGGTCGTCCGGTGCAAAATACCAAAGCGGTCGAGAAGGCATCCAAGCCTGTTGAATCAAAACCCAATCCAGCTGATATTAAAAAAGCCAAGAATGAGGTTAGTAAATTAGAACAACAAGTTGCCGACTTAGAGGCCAAGCAAGCGAAGCTCATGGCAGTTCTAAGCGATCCCGCCACATACACCCAAGGTACGAAAGTAGCCGAATTAAATGCGGAATTAAAGGCGACTAATGAGGCCTTGGCATCGACAACGCAACTTTGGGAACAAGCGGCGACTCGACTAGCGACCCTTTCTAAGTAAGTATCGGGG
>CANCLV010000094.1 GCA_947378905.1 Opitutia bacterium | reverse complement strand
ATTTTCCTTCAGCTTCGGTAATGGCGGATCTGTTTCATCGAACAGTGTCGCCTCGGATCGCGATGGCACGGTAGCGATTGATGAACGTGATGGTAAAAAGCACGCGGTGATTAAAGATGCTTCCGGAAAAGTTTTATTTGATGGTGATGTGACGACGGATGAAGCCCGCGCTAAAATGAATCCTAAAGTTCGCGACCGACTCAAATTAGTCGAAACCAATTCATTTAAGATTCAAAGCGCACCTGTGGTTGTTCCTGCTGAAGAAAATGATTCCGATGGTTCAGCTCTTCCTAAAAAGAAAAATAATCCTCGAGACGGAGCATGACGGGTAGGGGCGCCACTGCGTGGCGTCCTAATGTGATCTAAACAAAAAACCCGACATCGCTGTCGGGTTTTTTAACCATCATTTAATTAAGATTAAACGCTCTTAATTTTACGACGACGAGCAGCGAAGGCTACACCGAGAGCAGCAATACCGATGATACCGTAGGTAGATGGCTCAGGAATGGCACCACCACCAGCAATAATTCCCTGCCCTTGAATGTCGCTAAATGCGACTTTGTTGATATACATTTTTCCGTCAGTATTCGGGATAGATAGCGACGCATAGCCAACATACCCGTCTGAAAATAAACCAATGTATTGAGGGCTGGCAGACGCGCTTAGGCCATAGCTTTGACCCCCATCACCATTTAGGTCGTCAAAAGTATAAAGATATCCCAGCTTATCCGTCGTCCATCCACTTGTGTCAAAGTGGATAATTTGTCCGGCTGCTACCACTACGGCTGCTGTTCTACTTCCGTCGTGTGCCTCGACTTCACTTGTGCTGTTGATAATATTTCCATCACTAAAGTATAGGGACTTAATACTGATTGCGGTCCTGTAATCTAAGTTGGTGACGAAGCCACGAGGGGTAAAACGAAACGATAATTCTATGTTTCGGAACGCAAAACCGCTAATATACTCGATGTTGTTATTGTAAATGCTCGTGTCGTTCAGATTAAGTTCAACTATGGCTGCATTGGCACGATTGGTGGATGATAAAAGCCCCGCTAAAACAAGTAATGCGGTGAATGTTATTTTAGTTTTCATTGGCGGGAAAAGTTTTGCGCTTTGGATAATCCAATTGGGCAATCTTTTCTACGCCAACTGTTATTAAATCTGTCTAAGCAGTTGAGCGGTGGAGGCAAATATTAATTGAGTGTAGACCGCATTAGGTAGGGGCGCGACCGCGTCGCGTTATACATTACCCCTTGTCACCTTGTCCCCTCGCAAACTACGTTCGTGTTCCGTATCACCTTGCCCACGTGCCCACTCACTCTGGAGGTGGTCCGCCCATTCCGCCACTTGGTGGTCCGCTCATGGGACCTTTTTTCTTCTGACTTGAGCCACCTGCTTGGCCACCGAGATTGGAATGGGGATCCATTTTTTGCTTACTGAATGTAGCATCAGGCGTGCCTTTAAATTTACGTGGAATAAACGGATACTCCTCGGTCATCACGTAATAATAAGTACCCTTAGGAAATTCAGGAGTCACGCCAGTGCGACCACCAAACTCATCGAGATCTCCAGATCCGGCTACGTATTCAAAGTCTAAACTAAAAGATCCATCAGGCTTTCCCGAAGGTGCATCCGCTCCACCAGGTCGATCTTCTTTTTTTAACTGATAGCTACTCTTTAATGATTTGATCGGGCTTTTATCATCATCTGCCTTAGTGTATCCATAAATAGCATACACAGGATAACCATCCGCCGCCCAACCCACTTGCGTCATTTTCTTTTCACCACCCGAGAGACGATTAAAGAGCAGGGTAGGAATGCCGTGATAATGATAAGCACCATTGGGTTGAACGTGCGCGTGACTTTCATCTAATCCTAAACCTACTTTGATTTTAGGAGTCGTACCCATGACGGTATTACTCATGAGCGCTTCGTAGTGCCATGGGTTACTGCGATCTCCGTCGTTATAAACTTCCGCTGTACCTGGATCAAAGACCACGCCGTTGAGAGCAACGCCCCAAGCCGAACCACCGCGACTCGCTTTTCCAGTGGCTGGTTTCGGATTAGCTGGAACTTCTAAATGATATTTCTGCTCGGAAATGGTGTTGGGATTTCCTTTGGCTGGATATTTGGCGACCTTGTGGTCGGGAATTCCGTTTGACTCAATGATACGCTTATCACCTTTGACGGTGATGGTGACTTTATTTTGGCCCGGCGCTTCGGAGTCAGACTTAATTAAGGCCGGTCCCGTGACGGCTGTTGCAGCTGCTAGTAAAAGTACGGAGGTCGTAAGTATTTTCATACACTTATTAAAACCCTATAAAAGGAGAGAGGTTGCGATAAATTAATTGAATCCCCGAGGCTTGCTTTTGGATTTTGCCTACTTAGGTTTGTCTCATGGATACGACTATTTTGCTCTCTCGCAGTGTGGCTGCGCTCAATGGCCTCGCCACCGTATTGTTAGTTATCGGATACCTCGCCATCCGTCGGGGCGATCGCCAAGCCCACGGTAAGTTTATGGCCACTGCCTTCGTGACTTCAGCCCTGTTTTTAGGCGTCTACCTTTATTCTAAATGGCATTTATGGACGGCCTTGGGTCGCACCAATATCACCTACCGCCCCGAGGTTGGCCTCACCTGGGATAAGTTGCTCTATTATATTATTTTAGTGCCCCACATCATCTTAGCCATCGTGGTGACCCCGTTTATTATTCGAGCGGTCTTACTGGCAAGGGCTGGACGTTTCGAAGACCACAAGCGTCTCACCCGAGTCGTTTTCCCGGTTTGGCTTTATGTCTCAATCACGGGCGTAATCGTCTGGGCCTTCATGGAATTTAGCGGGTCGCTCGCGGCCGCTACTTCCAAGTTGATTCCTTGATTTTCGCCTCGCTCCGTCAGCGATAAAGAGTTTGATACTGCTCATAGATAATATGGACAGTTTTGATCAGCCTACCACCAATCCGCAGACGGAAAAATTCTTTGTTTGGGCGAGCGTACTTTTATTTCTCGGCGTGATAAGTTTCGTCTACTCCACTTATCAAAGCGAAGAAGATCGTCTTAAGGCTTTGCAGGGTAATGAAGAACAGAAACAGAAAAATTATAGCACGATCGAACGTCAGCGCGAACAAACCCA
>CANCLV010000093.1 GCA_947378905.1 Opitutia bacterium | reverse complement strand
TGGAAGGTCGAGTAGGCTCCATCACCGATTCAATCGGTCTCGCTTCCTATGGTATTGATGATTGGCCTTACGCTACCTACGCCGATCAAGGTAAGATTTCTATTGGTGGTGGAGAGTTTAGCATTCTTAAGCCTAACCCTGATTTTGATGGAGTCTATGCACTGCCCTATCGATCTATTGTTCCTAAGGTAGAAGAATGCACCAATCTGCTCGTGCCCGTATGTTGTTCAGCGAGCCACATCGCAATGACATCGATTCGTATGGAGCCCGTCTGGATTATTTTAGGTCAATCTGCCGGACAAGCTGCCGCCCAAGCGTTACGCGAAAAGGTTCCCGTTCAAAATATCAGCGTCAACGATTTACAGAAAACGCTCGTCGCCCAAGAACAGAAAATTACTTGGAGCGGAAAATAATTAGAGGCGAATACGGAGACGCGGTGAAACCGCTGTTCCAGTAGGCGTCGGCTTTTTGATTTTCGCAGGCGGACCATCGCCTGACTCACCGAGTGCAGCTAAAAATTCTTTGGGCAAGGGTGATTCAGCTTTGAAATGGAGTTTCTCGCCCTGCCAATCCAGAGAAAGTTCGGTGAATTGAGCGTGTAGAAATAATCGTTTTAATCCACGAGCCGTACCCGCGGTTTTATTGAAATCGAAATCTCCGTAGGTACGATCCCCGAGAATAGGGTGTCCGTGCTCAGCCGTCTGCACGCGCAATTGATGCGTGCGACCCGTGCGCGGCTCGAGTTGTAATAAGGAAAGTGGTAAATTATTTTGAGCGGCCCGCACCCATTGATAAACCGTGATAGCTTGTGAGCCTCCTGAGGACTTAGCTGAGGAGCGTACGCCACCTCCTGGGCCGCTTGATTTCACAAGGGAATCTTGCCAAGTACCGCGGGGACTACGAAGACCGCGACCTTTAACAATCGCAGCGTATTTTTTGGAAACTCTTGATTCAGCAAATAACTCCTTAACCGCATCGGCTAACTTCTCATCGAGACTCAGAAGTAAAACTCCGCTGGTGGGAGAATCGAGACGGTTAAGTAGATAAACTTTTTTAACGCCGCCTTTTCCATCGCGAATGTGAAAGGCCTCTTCTGCCATGGAATAATTACTGTCGACCAGAACGGTCTCTTTTTCTTTTTTATCGCTGGAATTGGGATGCGCTAAAACACCCGCAGGTTTTTCGACAGCAAAAAGTCCAGCTGGGTGAATTTCTAAAATCTTCACACCAGAGGCAAAGGGAATCCAATCCAGTGTATTCATTGTTTTAGAGGTAGTGAAACGTGATAGTTACCGTTTGCTCATTCCCAAAAAGGGCAACCATATCTTCGCGCCAGTGATCGAAGGGTGCGGGAGCCATGACGGCGTCTTTACAAGCAAGGGCCATGACTTGTGCGACATCACTGTGCAAAATTTCTGCATTAACTACACTGCCATCGCGACAAAGATTAAAACGCACAACCACGCTCCCGCGCGACACAGATTCAAATCGTGCACGATCAATGAGGGCCCACCAGCTGGACTGAATCGCCTCCATCATCCGTTGAGAGTAATCACCATAATTACTAAACTTGGCATCGACAGCTATGGCCCCCGCTCGATTCACACCGACGTTATTCTTGAGCAAGATACCCATTGTGCCCGAGGGAATATTGGCATGCGGGCGATCCGGAATCGATTCATGTTGAGTGGATTTTTTTGTCTCAGCTAAAATCTTTTTCGGCAAGTTTCCGTTGAGACCAACAGTCGGAGTTCCGGCGCTCTGTGAGGCATCAGATAAATCGCTTTCCTCGATTGCACGTGGCCTACCCTGAGAAACTTTAATGGCATCGGCGCTTTCTCCCGATGATCGAGGTAGCGAGGATGTTGTTTTAATCTTTTCAGGAATCGGTTGAGCAGCGCTTTGGTTTTTGGCTGCGACGTAATCAGATTTATCGGGTTTAGTGCGATTGCCCTGAACATTGACTTCGGCTAAACGCATCGATGGGGGTAGTCGATTTTCGGGTACTACAACGGGAGCGACTTTAATTTCAACCGGATGCAGTGTAATTAATCGTTGAGTGAATACCGGTGGAATCACGAGCCACAGTGCAAGGTGCAAAATCACTGTAATGGCGAAGGCAATTACGGTCGGAACGACGTCGGTGTATCGTTGGTTCAACACAACCATAAACTAATTATGAAAGCCCAGACCGCAAGAACGACTCACGTACGCTTCCACTGATTTTCTAAACCCAATTCTTTAATTCTCTGCACAACAAATTCAATAGGCAGGCCCATAATCGTCGAAATGGGTTCTTGATAGGATTCAATGATTAACTCTTTGCCCTGTTGGATGCCATATGCTCCAGCTTTATCGAGAGTGTTAGTGGCTGCTTGATAGCTAGTGATTACATCATCTCCAAATGACTTAAAACGAACCCAGGCAGTGATATCGTGTGATTCATTAATACTTAACGGCGGATAAATAAAACAAACACCGGTATGAACTGTGTGTTCACGTCCGGATAAACTTCTTAACATCTCACGCGATTCGGCTAAGTTCGCCGGTTTATTTAAAACACGGTCACCGAGCGATACCGTCGTATCTGCACCCAGGATAAATGCGTGTGGATAAAGTTTAGAGACCGCCTCTGCTTTGATTCGTGCATTATGTAATACCATGTCGCGAGGATTACTGTTAGGGTCCTCATGTTCAGTGACTTTAGAGACTATAATTTTATGCGGAATGCCGGCTTCATTCAGTAATTCAGTGCGACGCGGTGAGCCCGAAGCTAGAATAAACTGAATCAGTTCGCTCACTCGCTTAGTGGTGACTCGGTTTCCAACGCACCACGCGATCGGCCAAATATTTCACGTACACATCTTGATCATTCAGGCACGGAATCTGTTCAAACGATTCACCACCGGCGTGCATAAAATCCTCTTTACCCTCTTCGCTGATTTCTTCGATGGTTTCGAGACAATCGGCGGTGAAGGCTGGGCACATCACGAGAAGTTTTTTCACACCCTCGTTAGGCATGGCTTCTAATCTTTCATCCGTATAAGGGGGAACCCATTTCTCTGGTCCGAAGCGAGACTGGAAAGCGACTTCGACTTGTTCAGGACGAAGACCAGCAGCCAGGGTAAATAAGCGCGTGGTTTCTACGCACTGATGTTTATAGCAGGTTGCGTGGCAAGGGCTGGCAACGGCACAACAGTTGGGTACTTT
>CANCLV010000092.1 GCA_947378905.1 Opitutia bacterium | reverse complement strand
ATCTGAAATGAGTGGCGTATCTTTTACCCACATCATGTTGGCAGCCAAACTATCCCAAACTGAACGAGCAATGAGACTGTTACCTTTTTCAGTTGGGTGCACTCCGTCATTCGCATAAACGAATTTAGGATCCGCACGTTTAGCGTTATTAAGCTCAAGCATCAAACGTGAATGTACATCAATCACCAGCCAGCCTGATTTACGCTGGGCGACCATCCACGCTGAATAGGCCTGTAAAACTTTTTCATACTCCTTCACTTCAGGAAATTTATCAGCAGCGTACAATGTTGGAGTTAATAAAATAATTTTTGAGCCAGATTTAATACATTCATTTCTTAATTCAGTAATTCCGTACTGAAATGCCTTAAATCGTTTTTCGTCTAACGGTAAAAAAATACCGTCATTCATTCCATACTGAGCAATGACGAGTGTAGGTTTATACTGACTTAAAATACGACCTAATCTATTTTGTAAATGCGGCCGTGTAAAACCACCACCCGCGTGACCAGGCTCAGACAATCCCGAAACGGTTTCACTGAGTAGTCCCATATTAACAATGCTAACTCGAGCATATCCTTTTTGTGCACGAATAGCTGACTCCACTTCGACAACCCAACCACCGTTATAAGTATTATCATCTCCTAAAAAGAGAATACGGGGCTCGGTACTATCAGCATAGAGTGCTGGATGTACCCAAATCAGGCATATGAAAAATAGCCATGGCATGAACATCACCATGAACGTTTACAACCCGGAGAGAAAGTGATTTAAACAAAAGTTATTAACGAAACAGCCTAAGTTATTAAATAATTTCTGGCTGATTTGCTGTTTTTCTTTAAAAAGCTAATTAAATAAGACTTTGAGTTCACCCATCCACATCAAGGGCGCCCGCACCCATAACCTCAAAAATGTCGAACTGGTCATCCCGCGACATGAATTGACGGTTATAACCGGCGTGAGTGGGTCAGGTAAATCATCGCTCGCTTTCGACACCTTACACGCCGAGGGCTCCCGGCAATACTTGGAATCCCTTTCAGCGAAAGCACGCGGACTCCTTGAATCCGTGAATCGTCCTGACATCGATTTCATCAAAGGCCTCTCCCCTGTTATCGCCATCGCCCAACGCACTCAGGGTAATACCAACCCGCGTTCAACCATCGCGACACTTACCGAAATCGCTGATCACGCACGCCCTCTCTGGATTTTAGGCGGTCAACGTTTCTGCTTAAAAGATGGTGCCTCGATAAAACAACGTTCACTCGACGACACTCTCCGTAGTTTAGAAAAAATTCCTCCAGGAACTAAACTCATTATTATCGCACCGGTTAATTATGATCGGCCTTCCGTACTTCTTGAAAATTGCGCCGACCTAAGTCGACGTGGATTCACGCGAGTTCGTATCAATAAACAAATCATTACGACCGAAGAAGCCGAAGGCGTTCTCAAAGGACGCGAAAATTTAACACTCGAAGTGGTTGTCGACCGTCTGGTCAGTGGCGCCGATCAACGCAGTCGCCTCGCCGACTCACTCGAACTGGCTTTCCGTGAGGGACGTCAAAGAGCGGTCGTTTTAGCCGAATCCGCTGATCAAACCTGGAAGGAACATCCAGTCTCACTTAACTTATCCTGCGAAAAATGCGGAGAAGTCTACGAGCCCTTAGAGCCACGTGCACTCTCACACAATCACCCCTCGGGCGCCTGTCCGGATTGCGGTGGACTGGGTCGACAACTTAAATTCCAAGAGGCCCTTTCAATTCCTAACGAAAAACTTTCCATCGATGAAGGTGCCGTTAAACCTTGGAAATGTGCTACACGCAAAACTCTTATCCGTCGTAATGCGATTACCCGTGCGCTAGCCGAACAACTACCATTCGACCTAAAGAAACCTTGGGCAGAGCTTTCTCCTGAAATAAGAAAAGTATTACTACACGGAGACCCTGAAAGAATTTTCCTACTCCCACCGAAAAAGGGTCGCAAACTGATTGAATCAAAATGGGAAGGAATGTTCGCCGAGTTGGCCGAAGCATTCCGCACCACCACAGGCGAATCGCTGCGTCAAAGACTCTTACAATTCCAATCAGGTTCCACTTGCACAACCTGTCACGGACAACGTCTCAACCCTGCCGCCCTTTCACTTAAACTCGCAGGAAAAAACATCGCCGACTTTTTAGCTCTCACCATTCCCGACGCTTTAAATTTCACGAAAAAGCTCTCCGAATTAGATTCCGTAAAGAGTCTGGAAGAGGCGCGACGTGGACTCGAACAAAGGCTCACTTTCCTCAATGATGCAGGCTTAACCTACCTCACCCTTAATCGCGAAATTAATTCCCTCTCGGGCGGAGAAGGTCAACGTGTTCGCCTCGCCACTCAACTCGGTATGGGTCTGGTCGGCGTCACTTACGTTCTCGATGAACCGAGCATTGGACTTCACCCGTCCGACCACAGCCGGCTAATTAAATCTCTTCACGGATTACGTGACCTAGAAAATACCTTGGTCGTCGTGGAACATGACCGGGATATGATGCTGGCGGCAGATCACTTAGTAGAAATGGGCCCTGGAGCCGGTATTGACGGGGGCAAAGTCGTCTTCGAAGGAACTCCCGATAGCTGCAAGAAACACGCGACATCTCGAACCGGTGCCTACCTTTCGGGTCGAGCCACTCTTGAAAATATTATCAAAAGAAAAGCCATTGGCAAAGAGTTCATCACCGTCAAAAACGCTAAAGAGAATAATTTAAAAAATCTGACCGTAAAATTCCCGATTGGAAATATAACGGCAGTCTGCGGTGTGTCAGGCTCTGGAAAAAGTACGCTCGCGATTGATATTTTATCAGCAGTGGCCGCACGTAAAATCAATGGGGCTAAACTCATTCCAGGAGTTCACGGAGGAATTGATGGACTCGAAAAAATCAACGCCTTCACCGCCGTAGACCAAGAACCTATCGGACGAAGCCCACGTTCAAATCCTGCAACCTTTACGGGGATTATGGATTTAATGCGCGAGCTCTGGGCTTCACTCCCGCTAGCAAAAGTACGTGGCTACAATGCAGGACGTTTTAGTTTTAATGTAAGAGGTGGACGTTGCGAAACTTGTACAGGCGAAGGCTTTGTGGCACTCGACATGCAATTTCTCGGCGAAACGTTTGTAGAATGTCCGAGCTGCGCAGGTCGCCGATTCAATCGCGAAACTCTTGAAGTACGCTTCAAAGGATTAAATATTTC
>CANCLV010000091.1 GCA_947378905.1 Opitutia bacterium | reverse complement strand
GCGATGACAACGGTTTCGTGTGCTTCGCGCCACTCTGCGAAATCTGAAACACGAACGTGGCCAGGTTCGGGGCGCATGGTGATTGCGCAAACATCATCGCAATCGGTTCCAGCGATATACGACATATCAGAAGCGGAACTGGTATGTAATTTTACGCCCAGAGCTTCGAGGGGAATGATGTGACTCGAGAGACTCGGTACACATTTAGGCGAAGCGTGGATTTCACGCAAAGATTTAGGATGATTTTGGATGCAGGCTAAAACAGCGGGGAGACCTCGCAGAATAACTCGATTGGGATTGGAGGTGTCGGTGCTCACAGGATTCGTCCTTCATCAAAATCTATCATGTCGGCAAAGGAAAGAACATCCGTGCGGTGAAGTGAATTCATTTTGCGTTTGGCGTCATTTAGGGCTTCGCGGCCCATTTCACTCATCCCTTTTTGTACTAATTCGCGATTCCACACATGGACGCGTAAGTCTTTGGGAAAAAGATTAAGCAAGCGGGCGTTTAAATCGTTTTCATCTTTAGCATTTTTAACGCATTCGATGACTTGTTCAGGGTCGACCGCCAAGTGTAGACAAAGAAAGCGATCAAAGCCTTTACAGAAGTTTCTTTGATAGGATTTTGGTAGCTCACCCTTTAGATGTTTCCGAATTTTAGCAATGAAGCGCGGAAGATGAAGCAATCCTGTGACGGGATGTGGAATATAAGCGGAAGGTAAATCGTAGCAGATTTCACCGGTCGCTTCGCTAAATCCATTGGGTCGTGGAGTGGCAGAGTCGGTCATGGATTTTTATTTTCAGTAAGTATTTTTAAATCTTTAGCAATTTGTGCAGCTGCATTAGCAAAATTTTCCGACTGGGCATTCACGTAGTCGATCGGATTTTCGGATCGTTTGGTTTTCCATTGTCCCTGTCCCTGTGTGAGGGATTTCCCTTGGGCGTCTTCGATGCGATAGTGTAGTTGTAATACGGTGGCTTGAGTGCTTAGGTGCATGGCTTCAACATCGATAAATAAAACCAAGTAGTTTTCGTTCGGTGTTTGTAGCTCGAAGGGTAGGCCGGTTTGTTTGGTTAGATTGCGTCCGATGATTTCGCTGACGGCACGATCGAGTGAGGCGATCCAGCGCTGGGAATCGTCTACTTTGATTACATGGCTTTCATCTGCAATGACCAGTGTGGGACGTCGCAGGCTAACGGGAATATTAGCACGCGGTATGAAAATGATGGGAGATTTTTTAGTGGGTGTAGTTACAGGCCCAGAGAGTTGATGAAAAGTTACGGATTCACTTTTTTGATCAAAGGTAATGCAGCCTGTGGTAAAAAAGATTACACCAAGTAATAAGAGAAAGGTTGATTTACTCATTTGGACTCCTCGGGCTTAGGGCTTTCCGAATTGGTTGTATTCAATTTCTTTTGTCCACGACCTTGAATAATGGTTTCAGGATTACGTTCGATGAAATCGGCTAAAGAACGGATAGCTGTGGCAGCTTCCGAGACATCAGCCAGTGCGGTGTCTAATTCGCGTCGAGTGGGTGATCCTGGTTTAGTGAGTCCGCGTACATTCTCTGCGGTTTCGTTCAGGCGTTCCAGTGCCTTGCGTCCGGCAGCCGCCATGGTTTGGAGGTCATCGGCCACGGGATCCACTTTGGTGTTAAATCGCTTTACCAATTCATCCACCGATCTCATCGCTGCAGAAAAATCGGAAACGGCTTTGGTAATCGCTGGGTCACCGGTGATTTTAACAATATTATCCGAAGCGGTTACTAGGTTCTGATTGATTTTTTGGAATTCGATTTGTGAAGCACCTTTGTCGATTCGCCCGAGAATAGAATCTACCTTTTGTGTAATCGCAATGAAGTCGATTTTACTTAATTGATCGAGTGTTTGGGATACTGCTTTGGTGAGTGCACCGAGATTGGATGGTAGGGTGGGTATTTCTGCAGTTTCACCTCGCAGGTCATGCAACTTATATTCGCTGTCTGGGAAGTAGTCTAACTCAACATAGAGCACGCCCGTGATTACTGACTGCTGTTGTAATTTAGCTCGTAGACCTTTTTCGATGGAGCCACGTAGGCCTGTCTTATCTAGGAGAGCTTGATCTAAGCCTCGACGTGTAAGTAGGTCGGGCGTGAATTCCATGACAACTGGGACTGAGTAGTCACTAGGTGCCTGACCTGAAGTTCTGAGAAGAACCTGGGAAACTTTTCCAATGGTGACTCCGCGGAATTTTACGGGTGCACCAATATCAAGTCCGCTCACGGAATCTTGAAAGTATCCAACCGCAGTTGGTTTTGTCCCAGAAAGACTTCCGGCGCCAAGCAGAATAAATGCGAGAACAAATAAAAGGATTCCGCCTGCGACAAAAGCGCCAATAAGTGATTTGTTAGCCTTGCGACGCATGATTATTTAGTGGTGACAACCCTTGAGAAGAAGGAGTGTGCTTTAGCATGAGACTTGGGGTCAAGGAAGTCTTTTGGTGGAGCGTAGGCACCCATGGTTCCGGTATCAGAATCGAGGTAAACTGAGTAGTCTGCGGTGTGTAAAATACTGGGGACTTCGTGGCTAACCAGGACAATCGACGTATTGAAAGCTTCACGCACTTTTAGGATTAAGTCATCTAAACGCTCCGAGGTGAGTGGGTCTAATCCAGCACTCGGTTCATCTAAAAACAAAATTTCGGGATCCAGTGCCATTGCGCGGGCAATACCTGCACGCTTGGCCATGCCACCACTGATCTCCGAAGGCAGTTTATCTATCGCATCAGACAAGCCCACACACGCTAATTTATATTCAGCAAGTTGTCGGATTTGACTGGATGAAATTTTTAAAAATTCACGCATTGGCATTTCGATATTTTCGCGAAGCGTTAAAGAGGAGAAGAGGGCCGAACCTTGAAAGAGAAAGCCGGATCGTCGGAGGGTTGCTTCACGTAGGCGACTATCGGCTTGGCTTAAATCGACACCTAGTAATTCACAACGGCCAGAAATGGGTTCGTCGAGTCCGCCCAATACGCGCATGAGTGTACTTTTGCCACAACCACTGGGCCCGACAATGGCTAGAATTTTTCCGCGCTCTAAGGAAAAAGAAATATCATTCATCACGCAGACATCGCCGTAGCCGACAGAAAGTTTCTCGCATTTTAAAATGGGGGTGGAGGCTTCCATTAATTAAAAATTATATAAGTTGAAGATGACGGCGAAAATCGCGTCGGCGATAACGATGAGGGTGATGCCGAGAACGGC
>CANCLV010000090.1 GCA_947378905.1 Opitutia bacterium | reverse complement strand
CGAAGAGTCGCATCCATCTTTTGGATGGCGCGAGCTAATCCGTGGGAAATGGCACCAGCTTGGCCGTTAGGGCCTCCGCCAATAACATTAACCGAAACGTCTACTTGGCCTTCGAGACCCGCTGTTCGCAATGGAGCAGTGGCCGCTTTGACGAGGGCTTCCGTGTAAAGATATTCTTCTAAAGGTTTTCCGTTGATGGAAATAGTTCCAGTTCCGCGGGAAAGACGGATACGAGCCGAAGCAGTCTTGCGACGGCCGACGGCAGTGATGGCGGATGACTTAGTGGCGCTCATTGAATAAATATTAAAAATTAGACCTTAGGAAAGGCAGGAAATGGAACAGGGTTGGAAGCAGCTTGATCGTGCTTTTCGCCAGCATAAACGCGAAGTTTAAGCAGCATGTCGTTTGATAAACGATTTTTAGGAAGCATACCTTTTACAGCGTGCTTGATGATAAATTCAGGGCGACGTTCGCGCATTGCGGAAACAGTGCGGCGGTATGCAGTGCCAACCCAACCGGTGTAGAACATGTAAGTTTTATCGGTTTCCTTGGTTCCAGTTAAACGCACCTTGTCTGCGTTGATCACGATGACGTAATCACCCGTATCTACGTGAGGAGTGTAGGTAGGCTTATGACGTCCGCGGAGGACGTTGGAAATTTTGACTGCGAGGCGTCCGAGGACTTGATCCTTGGCATCAATAATGTACCAAGTTTTGTCTTTGAGCTGCACATTCTTAGCTAGCGTGGTCTTCATAAAAAGAGGGAAAGTCGGAAAATGAGGCTTGAGCCCCCTCCGTCAACACCCGAATAGGCAAATAATCGAGTTAGAGTGCTTTAATTTAAATAAGTAAGAGCACCTGATTTGCCCAAAAGCCCTACTTTCCGCCTTAAAAGCGGAAATTAGCAAAAAATCTATACCAGAAGACTCCCCCTTGGGTGTTCAATGGAATGCCCTTAACACCTACAGCATCATCATTATTATAGGCGAAATTCAGTCCAGTACCCACGCTGGCATTGGGACTGATAGCGTAAATGAAATCTACAGAGGCGCCGGCATATAGATAAGAGTTGGCAGCGTCCCAATTAGATTCCGATGCGTAGATCGAACCGGCATAGAGCTTGGTGACGATATTTATGCCCGATAAACCAATATCAGTTCCGTCAAAATCCTTACGCGCAGAAACGACGAAGTTATACTGTCTTAGCTCGTCGCTATAAAATAAGTAAGCAGAGGGACGCAGAAAAACGTCCTTAGATAAAACTAATCCAATATAATATTCATTATCGGAAGGCGCCAAAGTATAACCTTGGACGTTTTTTGTACCCACGAAGTGGCTATTCGCGGAGGTATGCTGATAACCAATATCAAGCGTACCGCATTCCATATCGCGACGAATACCTGCACCATAAACTTTTTCGAAACTATCTGCACTATAACCACTGAAATAAACTGAGGTGCCGATAATCGTCGGAACGGCGTACTCTAAAGTTAACTGAGATTGAAAGAGACCCTCATCACTGGAGCGCTCCTTACCACGTGCGACATTTTTTGAAGCCCAAGTAAAATTAGCACGAACCGAAAGATCGGAACCCAAAGGGCTGCTCGGAGCGGCTTGAGCTTGAGCAACGCTCAAAGTAAATACGGTTAAAGCCAGTGCACGCAGCGAGTTTTTCATGGGGTGCAATTTGTCTTATTAAAAATAACAGGGCAAGCCTCAAGAAGGCCTGCCCTGTTTGAATTAGATAATAAAATATAGGTAGAACTACATTTTTGCGATAATCGCATCACCGAACTCCGAACACTTAATTTCCTTGGCGCCTTCCATCTGTCGAGCGAAGTCGTAAGTCACTCGGCCGCCACCGATGGCGCCGTTCAAACCTTTGAGAATAAGATCAGCCGCTTCGGTCCAACCCATGTAGCGGAACATCATTTCGCCACTGAGAACGACGGAGCCAGGATTCACGACGTCCTTATCAGCATACTTAGGAGCAGTACCGTGGGTCGCTTCAAAAATCGCATGTCCGGTTAGATAATTAATATTTCCACCAGGAGCGATACCGATTCCACCCACTTGTGCAGCAAGCGCGTCGGAGAGATAGTCTCCATTAAGATTGAGTGTGGCAATGACGTCGAAGTCGGTCGGACGAGTTAGAATTTGCTGCAGCGTGATATCAGCAATTGCGTCTTTAATCACGAGGCCAGCACCGGGCTTACCTTCAGGAATTTTGCACCAAGGTCCGCCATCAATTTCCACCGCACCAAATTCGTTTTTCGCCAAATCGTAGCCCCACTTCATGAAGGCACCTTCGGTATACTTCATGATATTTCCTTTATGAACCAGAGTCAGAGATTTACGCTTATTATCGATAGCGTATTGAATTGCGGAACGGATTAAACGTTCAGAACCAGGCTTAGAAACAGGCTTAATCCCAATACCTACAGTAGCTGGCTGCTCTGCGCCAAAGCGGATTTTCTTAAACTCTTTGGGGAAGTTTGTCTTAATAAAGTCTAAGGTTTTGAGAGCGATTTCTGAACCCGCCTCAAAATCGATGCCCGCATAAATGTCTTCGGTGTTCTCACGGAAAATCACCATGTCTACCTTACCAGGATTTTTCACGGGAGAAGGAACTCCGGTGAACCATTGAACCGGACGTAAACATACGTAGAGATCCAATTGTTGACGGAGTGCGACATTGAGAGAACGAATACCACCGCCCGTTGGCGTGGTGAGTGGTCCTTTGATTCCGACGAGATAATCTCTAAAGGCAGTGAGTGTGGCTTCGGGCAACCAGTCGTTCGTTTTCTTGAACGCTTTTTCGCCGGCTAAAACTTCGAGCCATTCAATTTTACGTTTCCCATTGTAAGCTTTCGCTACGGCAGCGTCGAAAACGCGGACGGATGCGCGCCAAATATCTGGGCCCGTACCGTCTCCTTCGATAAAAGGAATAATCGGGTGATCAGGTACGTTAAGTTTCCCGTTCGTGATAGTGATACGACCGGCGCTTGCAGGGGGAGGTGTCATGGATACCAGAGACTCAAACTTCCATCCTGCCCTTTTTCAAGCCAACAGAAAAGGACCCCCTTGCGAGGGTCCTTGTTTTAGCTGGTAGTGAAACCAGTGCCATCCGCCTTAACGACGGAGAGTCCGAGAAGAATTATTTCTTCTTGGATTTGGCTTTTTTAGCTACTGATTTCTTAGCAGCTTTTTTCTTTTTGGCCATAGTTGTGATGTTCGTTGTTGGGTTAGAGGGTAACGACTGAAGCGCTACCCTGACGATGCGCCC
>CANCLV010000089.1 GCA_947378905.1 Opitutia bacterium | reverse complement strand
GTTTGGGAAAATGTCGCACTCGATTTAAGTGATTCGGGCTTATCTCCGATTGAAGTTAAAGAGCGTGCGTACCTGGCCCTCCAATCCGTAGACGCCAAATCCTGGGCTCAACGGCGCCCTTCCGAACTTTCGGGTGGTCAGCAACAACGCATCGCTCTCGCTCGGGCGCTCATGTCAAATCCCAGACTATTATTACTCGATGAACCTTTTAGTAATTTGGATACCGCGGGTCGCATTGAACTACGTGACCGCTTGCGTAAATTAGTTCGCGAGAGATCGATGACGATTGTCTGTGTATTACACGATCAAAAAGACGCCTTCGCGATGGCCGATCAATTGGGAGTCATGTGCGATGGAAAAATTATACAATCGGGTAATCCACTCGATGTATATCGCCGTCCTCTTAATAGCTGGATCGCTACCTTCTTAGGCTCAGCCAATTTAATTAAAGGTAAGCTCATTCACCAAGCAGCGGGTGAATTTATTGCACAAACAGATTTCGGCGAACTCCATGGTGCCTTGTCTGATGCCGAGCACCCGCCCGCAGTCGGACAATCACTCACTCTCTGTATTCGTCCCGAATGTCTGCACCTCGATATTATGCCGCCCGAAGAAAACTCTTTTGAGGGCAGCGTGACCGATACTTTATTCCAAGGTGATTTTTCGTTGCACGATTTTTCGACTGTTCAAGGTTTGGTATTAAAAATATCAGAAATAAATCCGCGCCAACGCGTCGGCTCGAAGTCGACCGTTTATGCGTGGGTTGAGCCCGAGGATGTAGTGGGATTAATCGACTAAAACTTAAACTCGCTAATTGAGATTTAACCGACACTTCTGAGTGCAGATGAAGGCCGCTCACATTAGAAAAGAAATTATCCCTACACTGAAGCTCGCCATACCGATTATGTTGGGAATGTTGGGCTATGGTTTAATGTTTGTCATCGATGTGACAATGGCTGGCCACCTGGGCGAAACCGCTTTAGCCGCCTCAGCCCTTGCCGCTAATCTCAATTATATCCCTTACGTTTTTGGCATCGGATTAGTCGGGGCCATTTCCGTTTATCAATCTCAGGATAATGGGGCTGGGGTTGAAGAATCTGCTCCGGCTATTCTCCGCCACGGAATGGTTTTAGCACTTATTTTCAGTACTATCGCTGCAGTTCTAACTCATGGTGCGGCTTATTTTTTAAATCATTTAGGTTCAGCGCCAGAAGTTGCGAAGGAAGCACATGACTTCTTCGTTATCATGGCTTGGGCGATGGTGCCGGGTTTATTATTCCATGCGTTGCGCTGTCATCGTGACACGCAGCATCAACCTTGGATTTCGTTAGTTTGGTTAACGGTTGGATTACTACTAAATATTTTGTTCAATTGGTTGTGGATGTACGGCAATGGAGGTTTTCCTAAACTAGGATTAGCCGGAGCGGGCTGGGCGACTTTGGTTTCACGCACGGTGGTACTTGTCGGCCTTTGGTTTACTCCAGGTCGTGGTGAAGTGAATTGGATGGATGGTTTCCAGAAAAAAGTTTTTGCACGTTTATTGAAGACCGGACTTCCCTCAGGTTTACATAGTTTAAGTGAAGTCGGAATTTTTGCAGTCGTCCCGATTTTTGCTGGATGGATTTCGCCGACCGCACAAGCCGCTCACCAAGTAGCAATCAGTACTGCATCAGCCGCCTTTATGTTGCCCTTAGGTTTGGGTATCGCCGCGGGTATACGAACGGGCGAGGCGTATGGTGCAAAAGATATTAAACGTGCCCACGCGGTTGGCTGGGGTGCAATTATGATGGGTGGCTGTTTTATGGCCCTCTACGGTATAGCTATGATTTTACTGCGTCCTAATTTACTCCAACTTTATGGCGTAGCTGGAACAGACACGGCGACTCTTGCATCCGTCCTACTTATTTTTGCAGCTGTATGGGCTCCGTTCGATGGCGTTCAGATTGTGGCAGCTTATTTACTTCGTTCGATCAATTGTGCCGCTTGGGCCTCATGGTCGGTGTTTATTGTCTATTGGTTAATCACTCTGCCCTTGGCTCTCTTATTGGCGTTTCCCTGTCATTTAGGCGCTGCAGGAATCTGGATATCCTTGGCCTTTGGCCTTGTTTTAGTGGCCTTAGCAATGACTTGGAAGTTCTGGCGTTCCACTCGTTACTCTGGCGTTTAGGGGTTATTCACCAGCTGTTTCGTCACTTAATAGTCACACTGTATCCATAGTTTCTTAACACGGTTTATCTTTCCATAACCTCGTTTTCGCTTAGTATCTTAGATGCACCCCAAATGCACCATCCTCAAAATACTATGCTCCTGTCTCAGGAAGCTGACGATCCCGAGTACGGTTTTAGTGATACGACCGAACTCGATTTAGCGTTGTTGTCGTTTGAGCACCTCAAGTTGTTAATCAAGGAATTAGATTCCATGCATCGAGTGGACGCTGATGATTCGCGCGCCCTTGAACGCGTCTGCGATTATGTTGTTCATGATCCGATCTACGCAGACTCGACGCGTGCGGTTTTCCGTTCGCAGCTTGAAAAGTTAACCCATCGTCAGAACTAGAAGCCGACAGAAAAGAGAGCCCTCCGAGTTTCGCCAACCAGCGAGACCGCGGGAGATTCTCTGTATAACAAAAAAGCCGACATTTCTGTCGGCTTTTTAATTCGTTTCAGAAAACGAAATTAGAGCGTGCAGCTGTTGGAAGCAGTAGGAACCACTTCAACACGGCGATGTTCAGCATCCCATTTAACTAAGCCATCGGCTTTAGCGAAGAGGGTATGATCACGTCCCATGCCTACATTACGACCGGCGCGCATTTGTGTGCCACGTTGGCGGATGAGGATAGAACCAGCGGTAGCAAATTCTCCGCTGTAAAGTTTAACGCCGAGACGTTTGGATTGTGAATCGCGGCCGTTGCTGGATGTGCCGCCACCTTTCTTGGTTGCCATGGTAGTGGGAAGTTAAGGGTTAAGCAGAAATTTTTTCGACTTTGATAACCGACAGCTCTTGGCGGTGGCCGCGACGACGGTAGTAACCTTTACGACGACGGTGTTTAAAGATGTCGATCTTTTCGCCGCGCTTGTTCTCGAGGATGGTCGCGGTGACTTTTGCGCCTGCAACGGTCGGGGTTCCGATCTTGGCAGCTGCGCCTTCTCCGACGAGGAGAACTTGGTCAAAGGTGAGTACGTCCCCTTCGTTTTTACCAGGGTACTGGTTAACGATGAGGATGTCGCCTTGCTTCACTGTGAACTGGCGACCGGATGTGATAAATGTGGCCTTCATGGCTGTCGGAAGGTCGGAGCAAACGAACTGATGGGGGGTTGGCAAGGGGAATTATTTTTTAACTT
>CANCLV010000088.1 GCA_947378905.1 Opitutia bacterium | reverse complement strand
AACCCCAGCGTGGACCGAACGGATGGAGCACGACTAAAGGACGACCCACAACGTCTTTTTCTGGCACCTCACCCCAACCGCGCGAGTCATAGCTGTTGGCAGAATTATCTCCTAGGGCGTAGAAATATCCGGCTGATACCTGATATTCTTGGGTCAGCGGAATAGAGTAACCGAAATTTCCGATATCAGCTAAATAGCCGTAATAATTGCGTGAAATGGCTCTTTGAGAATTAAGCACCATCGGTTCAGGACTAGTGACTTCGCTGCCATTCACGAATAGCTTTCCATCGCTGTCGACGCGAAGTCTATCACCGGGAGTGCCCGCGAGTCGTTTAACGTAGTAATTTTGCGAAGGTATGCCTTGAACGGCCAGACCTGGGATATGATTAGTGCGGAAGACAAAAGTATCACCTCGAGACGGATTAACGAAGTTGTATGATACGCGATCCACGAAAAGCATATCACCCGTAAGAATATCAAAATTTAATATTACATCTCCGCCCTGCACCATCATCGGAGTTTTGAGCATCGGACCATTCGCGGTTTCTTCGATTAAGTTATCAAGTTGAGCCTGTTCGATAACTTTTTCCCAGCGTTCGTTATCCTGACGTCGCAAAGGCAGTTCGGCATAATGTGGGTAAAATGTACGTAACAACACACCGTCTAAATTAAAGTCTTGGGGAACAGAAATAGCCTGCGCGTGATTACCAATATAGATTTCTTGATACTCAGCACTGGCGGTACGGTGGCGGAGGCGATATCGCTTAGTAGTACCATCATAACCAAGAAATTCTAAAGGGATTTTTACCGTACCCGAGTCTTCAGCTTGGATGACATAAGTAGAAGACCAGTCAGTAATCTTACCTATGATTCTCTCCTTCAACGTAGGAACATCGTCAGCGGGGGCACGCACCACGGAGGTCATTCCGTTATAGGTCGGCCACATGGAGTTAGTGGGAATCTTAAAAGGTTGAAGAAAGAAGCTACGAATACCGCCGGCAACGATGGCAGCCATCACCAGCATCTCTACCCAATCACCGAGCATGGTTACCGGAAAAATCTTACCGCCGTGTTCAACGAGTACATCTCGAAGTGCAATAGTATCTTGTTCAAGTTTCTCGGCGTTAAATTCTTTCGCGTTGAGAGTTTCCTTTAGTTGAGCCTCAAGACGTTTAATATTTTCAACTACATCAGATGGCAAAATGTCCTGACGATAGAGCACTACTTTTTCTGCACCTTCCAACACAGCCTTAGCTTCTTTGCGTAGCGCTTGTTTTTGGGTGAAGACAGGAAACATGACGGAAAGTTAGACCTAAAACCCAGAAGTGAAAAGAATAGAAATTAACCTTCGTTCTTAAGAATCTTAATAAAGGCCTCTTGAGGGATATCCACCTTACCAATTTGTTTCATACGTTTCTTACCTTCTTTTTGTTTTTCGAGCAATTTGCGCTTACGGGTAATATCACCGCCGTAACACTTAGCGGTCACATCTTTGCCAACGGATCCGATAGTTTCACGGGCAATAACCTTGGAGCCGATAGCAGCCTGGATAGCTACTTTGAACAATTGGCGAGGCAGGAGTTCTTTAAGTTTTTCGCAGAGGGCACGACCGCGACCTTCGGCCTTACTGGCGTGTACGATGGACGAGAAGGCATCGACAGGCTCATCGTTCACTCGGATATCCATCTTTACGAGGTCAGACGTTACATACTCGCCCAACTCGTAGTCCATCGAACCATAACCACGGGTGATGGATTTAAGACGATCGTTAAAGTCTACTAAGATTTCGTTCAGCGGCAATAGACAGACTAAGACTACACGCTCGCCGTCGATGGTTTCGGTTTTTTCGCAGATACCACGTTTCTCTTGAATGAGCGCGAGCATATCACCGATGGATGTTCCAGGAATGTGGATATGCGCACGGATGGTTGGTTCTTCAACGTGTTCGATGGCTGAAGGATCAGGCATCAGAACAGGATTATCCATGATATGTTCAACCCCATCAGTCGTGAAAACTTTATAAACAACGGATGGATAGGTGGACAGAATATCTAAATCGTATTCGCGACGAAGACGTTCTTGAACGATTTCCATGTGGAGCAGTCCAAGGAATCCGCAACGGAAACCGAAACCGAGCGCCGTTGAACTCTCAGCGGTGTACGTGAGAGAGGCATCGTTAATCGCTAGTTTAGCTAAAGAGGTTTTTAATTTTTCGTAATCAGCCGTGTCTAAAGGATAAATACCACTGAAGACCATCGGACGAACTTCTTTAAAGCCGGGAACAGGTTCTTTAGCAGGATCATTAGCGAGCGTAATCGTGTCCCCTACTTTCGCATCTGCGACTTCACGAATATTGATAACGATATAGCCTACGGAACCAGGACCCAGTTCATCTTGTGGCTTCATTTTAGGTGAGAACACGCCGACTTCTTTAATCACCGAACGAACACCATTAGACATCAGCTCAATGGTTTGTCCTGGTTTAAAGGTTCCCGAGAAAACGCGGACGTAACTGATGACGCCTTTGTAAGAATCAAATAATGAATCGAAAACTAAAGCGCGGTGTTGGGGATATTCTGACCAGCGTGGTGGCGGAACGCGTTTAATAATCGCCGCAAAAATATCGTCGATACCGATGCCTGATTTTCCTGATGCCAGAACAGCGTCCTGGGCTGGGATGGTTAAAATATCCTCGACCTGACGGCGGGCTTCCTCGGGTCGGGCGCTGGGAAGATCGACTTTATTAATGATCGGAACGATTTCTAAACCTTGCCCCATCGCGAGAGTCGCATTCGCGACCGTCTGAGCTTCTACACCTTGAGAGGCATCAATTAAAAGCAAAGCACCTTCACACGCGGCCAGAGAGCGTGAGACTTCATAAGCGAAGTCAACGTGTCCGGGGGTATCGATTAAATTTAAAATATATTTCTTACCGTCGGGTGCGGTGAAATTCATCGTCACTGGGTGACACTTAATCGTGATACCCTTTTCGCGTTCTAAATCCATCCCGTCGAGTAGCTGCTCTTTCATTTGTCGCTTCTCGATGGTCTTCGTATGTTCGAGCAAGCGATCGGACAGCGTCGTCTTACCGTGGTCGACGTGAGCGATAATGCAGAAATTTCTTATATGATCTAAAGACACAGGTGAGAGCGGAAAGGTTTAATAGGATGCGAGTGCGGGTGCTTGTCCAGCATTAGCCCCTGAGAACTGCAAATTAGGCAGGAATCTCAGCAAACTCGTGAATTGAGGTAATGGGAGCGGTGGGAGCGGTTCGCTTCATCATACCTGCGAGAACGCCACCAGGGCCGCACTCGTAAAATTGGGTGATGCCAGACTCAGCAGCGGCCTTACAATCAT
>CANCLV010000087.1 GCA_947378905.1 Opitutia bacterium | reverse complement strand
GGGAAACCAATTTCTTCGGCTAACTTATACGCTTCATCTGGAGATAAAGCGGTCTTGTTAACAGGCTGGCGAATATTGAGCTCGATTAAAATGTCTTTAAATAACTGACGGTCTTCAGCGAGGGCGATGCTCGAGGGCGAAGTGCCCACGATCTTAACGCCATTCGCTTCTAAATCTGCGGCTAAGTTTAAAGGAGTTTGGCCACCAAATTGGACAATCGCGCCGACACATTTTTCCGTACGATAGATTTCTAAAATATCTTCAAGAGTCAGTGGTTCAAAATATAAACGGTCCGATGTGTCGTAGTCGGTCGAAACAGTTTCTGGATTAGAGTTCACCATTACGGTTTCATAACCCGCGGCACGCAATGCGTACGATGCGTGGACGCAACAGTAGTCGAATTCAATACCTTGGCCGATGCGATTAGGACCGCCGCCTAAAATCATTACCTTCTTTTTATCCGACGGCTTTACTTCTGACTCATCGCCGTAAGAAGAATAAAAATAAGGCGTGAAAGATTCAAATTCCGCAGCACAGGTATCAACCAAGCGGAACACCGTACGAATACCGGCATCGTTGCGCTTGGTGTAAACTTCAGCTGGCTTTAATCCAGTGGCAAAAGCGATTTGACGATCAGCGAAACCGGCTTCTTTCGCCTGACGGAGTAAGTCGGTATCAACCTTTTTACCTGCAGCTTTAAGCGCTAATTCAATATCAACAATTCCGCGGAGCTGACGTAAGAACCAAGGATCAATTTTAGAGGCTTCAAAAATTTGTGCCTCCGTCATGCCGGCCAACATCGCGTAGCGAATGTAGAATGGACGCTCTGGATTAGGACGAGCAAGTCGGGCGCGAATTTCAACGTGGTCGCGAATAGCGTCGTCTCCCATTTTACCACCACAACCTAAACCCCACGCTCCTATTTCAAGAGAACGTAAAGCTTTTTGGAAAGACTCTTTAAAGGTGCGTCCGATTGCCATCGCTTCCCCTACTGACTTCATGGCCGAAGTTAATGTTGTATCAGCGCCAACGAATTTTTCGAAAGTGAAACGAGGAATCTTGGTGACGACGTAATCGATGGTTGGCTCGAAACAAGCAGGCGTTGATTTTGTGATATCGTTCTTTAATTCATCGAGCGAATACCCCACAGCCAATTTAGCTGCAATTTTTGCGATAGGGAAACCGGTAGCCTTGGAAGCAAGGGCAGATGAACGGGAAACACGCGGGTTCATCTCAATCACAATCATGCGTCCATTGGCAGGATTTACGGAGAATTGAATATTCGATCCACCCGTCTCAACGCCCACTGCGCGAATGACTGCAAACGATGCGTCGCGCATTAATTGATACTCTTTATCCGTTAAAGTAAGTGCAGGGGCTACAGTGATGGAGTCGCCCGTGTGGACGCCCATCGGGTCAAAGTTTTCAATCGAACAAATAATCACGCACTGATCTTTATGATCACGCATCACTTCCATTTCGTATTCCTTCCAACCCAATAAACATTCTTCGACAAGTACTTCGTGAACTGGCGAGGCATCTAAACCGCCTTGTACCATTTGTTCATACTCTTCGCGATTGTAAGCGATGCCACCACCCGTTCCACCGAGAGTGTAAGAGGGACGAATAATAATCGGGAATTGTCCGCCGATTAATTCGACGGTCTCGCGAGCTTCTTCTAAATTTTTGATAACACGTGAACGCGGAACATCGAGGCCGATATCTAGCATCAACTTTTTGAATATTTCGCGGTCTTCGCCGCGCTCAATAGCGTCTTCCTTCGCACCAATTAATTCGACGCCATATTTAGCGAGCACACCCGTGCGAGCGAGTTTAAGAGAAAGATTTAACGCCGTCTGTCCACCGAGAGTCGGCAGAAGTGCATCAGGTTTTTCTTTCGCGATAATTCTTTCCACGGACTCAACCGTGAGTGGCTCGATGTAAGTGACGTCCGCAGTTTCGGGATCCGTCATGATTGTCGCTGGATTCGAATTTACTAAAATAACTTTGTAACCTTCTTCACGGAGAGCCTTACATGCTTGCGTTCCCGAATAATCGAATTCGCAGGCCTGACCTATAATAATAGGGCCAGATCCGATGATGAGGATGGTTTTGATATCGGTCCTCTTAGGCATGTGTTCGGCGGACTTTCATCTACTCGTCAAAGGGGGGTCAAGTGGGGACTTTAAACATTTTCGAGAAACTCTTGCACGGGGTGACCTACCTGACATCAGTAGGGGTGTGGATATTATAAGAATAAGCGGAATCCGGTCATTCGGTCACCATGGCGCCCTCCCCGAGGAAAAGAGCCTAGGCCAACGTTTCACCGTGTCGGTCGACCTCGAGGTGGATACACGCCCCGCTGCCGCCACCGATGATTTAAAAAAGACCGTAAATTACGCCGAAGTCATTCGAACTGTTGAAGCACAACTCACTGGAAAGCCCGTCTATCTTATCGAAACCCTCGCTCAGCAAATAGCCGCACATTTACTTGGATCCTTCCCACTGGTCAAAGCTGTGACAGTCGAAGTCACCAAACCTTTTGCACCTGTTGCCGCAGATTTTGAGGCGATTTCCGTTAAAATCCGCCGCGAGCGCATCTAAAATGGGTGATCGCCAATTCCTACTCGGATTGGGCAGTAATATCGGAAATAGGGCTGATTTTATTAATCAGGCTATTCAAAAAATCGGTCAGATTCCTGGTGTCCAACTATTAGCCATTTCACAGGCATTTGATTCAGATCCGGTTGGTTACACGGACCAGCCAAATTTTTTAAACCTTTGTATAGCAATTACTTACATAGAAAATCCAGAGTTTTTACTGCGTGAAACAGCCAAGATTGAAGCCGAGCTCGGGCGACAACGTACTATTAAAGACGGACCTCGGACTATCGATATCGATCTCTTATTCTATGAGCAGGAAGTTTTTGTATCAAACAGCCTAACCATTCCTCACCCGAGATGGCGCGAGCGGAGTTTTGTAATTTATCCACTAAGGCAAATGCTTCAGTCCCCGGCACTCGCCAAAGAGACTCGATGGAATTGGCTAAGGGCGGAGGTCGCTCAGATTAATATCAATAGCGAAGGCCTCCGGATATGGAACGGCCCCACTCCCTGGAATTCGACAACGACCTAAAGCATTCGCGGTTTGGTCACTGCCCTGCTCTATGGCTAGCCCTACCCATTCTACTGGGTGAAAGTTTGGATAGTTTTTACCCTGTGCCGGTTTTTATATTATTAGTTTTAAGTTTATTTTTGCTGAGTTGGCTTTGGATAAAAATCCGTGACACCAGCCAAAGCCAAATAGCCATAGTAGCCGTGGGTGTACTTCTGGGCGCAGGTTGGCATCAAGTAAAACTTCCTCCGCAAAGTTTTTTAGAGGTCGAAGA
>CANCLV010000086.1 GCA_947378905.1 Opitutia bacterium | reverse complement strand
GCCGATAAAACCTCGGTCCAAGCGACTGGAGATTTCAATAGATTATTCCATTTTTCAGACTCAGCGCTCATTTATAAATTATTTTTAGATAAATATTCTTTTAACCAAACTACTCCGGAAGATTCATCAGTAAATATTCCATCGAGTTGCGCTTCGTTAGCATCATGAAGAATTTTGGAAAATAGATCAGAAGGTTTGTAACCTAAAGCAATTAGGTGGCGGCCCATCAAGAGTGCTTTAGGAGCCGATGCCTCTACATGCAGTGCCTGTGAACGCTCGAGCAACCAAGCACCTTGAGGCGAAGGCACACCGCGCGAAGCGGGACCGCGACCCTGACGATCAGCGGAATCGATTCTGATAAGACGATCAATACGATTAACCTTTTTGGCTAATCGACGCACGGAAGCATCACCCGATTTAGTTTTCCATAACTCGTAGGGCTGACCATGCCAACGCACGAGAGGTAAAATCTCCTCCAGTAATTTGGTTTCGCGTGTTATTTGATCCAGGAACTTTCTTGCTAAAGGTTCACTCGCAGCCTCATGGCCATAAGCGTGAATGCGACCATCAGCTTCAATTTTAGTCGTCTCAGCTTTACCTAAATCGTGCAATAATACAGCCAGGCCCACGATGAGGTCTTCATCGCGATCATTGAGTCTTTCAGCAGCAAAAACATCCATACATTCAAGGGTGTGGACCCAAACATCGCCCTCAGGATGCCATTGCTTGTCTTGTTCGACACCTATCATCGCATGCAATTCGGGGAAGAATTTTGTCCAACCACAGTCGCGTAGGAAATTTAATCCCAGTGAAGGTTTTACTCCGCGAAGAATTAATTTACTCCACTCCTCGAATAATCTCTCAGGTGGGAGGTCGCGAGGATCGAGCGAAGAACAAAGTTTTACAGTTTCGGGTGCGACCGTAAATTGGAGACGTGCGGCGAATTGCATCGCACGCAGCACACGCAATGGATCTTCGCTGAACTTAGAAGAAACGTGACGCAGGACTTTCGCTTCCAGATCGGCTAGGCCATTATACGGGTCGATGATTTCTCCGGTGGCCGGATTCCAAGAAATAGCGTTGATCGTGAAGTCGCGACGCTCCGCTGCGTCTTTAGGCGTCATGGTGGGATCGGCCTGTACTTCAAAATCATGGTGGCGAGCACCCGTGCGATTTTCACGACGAGGCACCGAGACATCGATCGGCAGGTCTTTTAATTTCGTTACACCAAAAGCCGCACCCACATTGATAATTCCAAATTTTTTACGCAGAGCATTTTCAATGTCGCGCGTGCCTATGCCAAAGACTTCGATATCTAAATCTTTGATTGGCAGGCCCAGTAACGCATCGCGCACGCAACCACCGACAATAAAAGGCGTACCCCCAGCCTTCCGTAAAAGTTCGAGAACTTCGACGGTGGCGGCATGTTCGCCCGTGAAGGCGATAAGATTGGGTCTGACGTCAGGCACAGTGATATGTTTAAACCTCTCACCTAAATGTGGCGAGTGGTTTTCGTAATTAAAGATTTGTAGTATAGCCCTGCTTAATGAGCCAAGCTTTCGCGGTTTCGCGTCGATCGCCCTGCAAAACAATTTCACGGGCCTCCAGTGCACCACCCGTACCCAAAGCCTTTTTGAGTTCCTTTAGCAAAGCATCACGGAAGCGCATCTCCTGAGATTCAATCCAGAGACCTTTAATAATGGTAACCTCTTTTCCACCGCGACCTGCTCGCTCGTATTGTAAAATAAGTTTTCCGCGTTTTGGTTTCGCAGGTTCAACTGGAGGCGTTGGTTTTGCGGGTGGACCTGGGGGCAGACCCTCGGAGGGCAAAGAATCGAAAGGGTTGTCGTTCATGAGCCGCGACCGCAGGTCCCTGCGCCTGGTTTACCGCCTTGAAGATAAATAAGAGCTTTTTCGTAGGATCGACGGCGCAGATAGTGGTCCAAGTCGGCCGGCAGACCCGAGTCGGGCGAACTGATTTCCGCATCCAACACCTTAAGAGCCTGCAAAATATCGTCTTTAACGGCCTTAGGAGACGTGAGAGATTCGAGGGCTAAAATGATACGCTTTGTGCGTTCTAGGTCCATTATTTGCAGGTTAGCAGTTAATTTAGTATGGGGCAAGCCTAGCAGGTAGTTTTCATTGTGGACAAAAGGCGGGGGATTTCCCTATACCCAACCTTCCTCTGGATGGATAGCTCAGTTGGTTAGAGCGCCTGCTTTACACGCAGGATGTCGTGGGTTCGAGTCCCTCTCCGTCCACCATTTTATTATACACCTATGACAGCCGCCAAGAAGAAGCACACCCTCTCCGCCCTCGTTGAAAACAAGTTCGGTGTCTTGGCTCGTGTGGCTGGCATGCTCTCTGGTCGCGGCTTCAATATCGAAACATTAAATGTTGGTCCGACACATGATCCTGCTTACTCGCGCATCACCGCTACCGTTGTTGCCGATGACGCTGCCCTAGATCGTTGCGTTAAAGCTCTCGATAAACTGATTAACGTAATCACCGTTAAAGATTTTTCTCGCGAAGAAGTTGATCACGTCGCCCGTGAACTCATTTTGTGCAAAGTTAAGTGTGATAAAAAAACACGTACTGAAATTTTAGAAATCGCTGGTTTATTCCGCGCTAAGGTGGTCGACGTTTCACACGACTCTCTCGTGATTGAATTCACGGGTAATGTTACCAAAATCACTGCTTTCCTTGATTTAATTCAACCTTTCGGAATTTTAGAAACTGCTCGCACGGGTGCTGTTGCCCTCTCGCGTGGTTCTAAAAAGAAACTTTCTTAATTTTTCTATCCCTACCATGCCTGCAAAAGTGTACACCGATAAGGATGCCGATCTTGGTTTCCTAAAAAACAAAACCCTCGCCGTTCTTGGCTTTGGCTCACAAGGCCACTCCCATGCGATGAATCTTCGCGATAGCGGACTCAACGTGATTGTCGGTCTCTACAAGGGATCCAAATCCGCTGCCGCTGCGAAGAAAAAAGGCTTCAAAGTCTATGAGACTGCTGAAGCTGTTCGTCGTGCCGACGTCATGCTCGTGGGTATCCCCGACATGAAGCAGGCTGATGTTTGGGAAAAAGACATCGCTCCTAATTTAGGCAAAGGTGGTAAGACTGTTCTCTTCATCCACGGTCTCTCCATTCACTACAAACTCATCAAGCCCGCAAAGAATGTGGATATCGCGATGGTCGCTCCGAAAGGTCCTGGCCACGTGGTTCGCGCTCAATACGTCGAAGGTAAAGGTGTTCCTGCTCTCATTGCTGTTCAGCAAGACATTTCAGGAAAAGCCACCAAGACTGCGCTCGCTTGGGCTAAAGGCATTGGTTCAACCCGTGCTGGCGTTATCAAAACTAGCTTTAAAGAAGAAACTGAAACCGACTTGTTCGGTGAACAAGCCGTGCTTTGCGGTGGTGCTTCTGAACTCGTTAAAGTGGGCTACGAAACTCTGGTCAAAGCAGGTTATCAACCTGAGATGGCTTACTTCGAGTGCTTACATGAATTGAAACTCATCGTCGACCTCATGGTTGAATCCGG
>CANCLV010000085.1 GCA_947378905.1 Opitutia bacterium | reverse complement strand
TTCTTAAATAACAGTTTACCATTTTGATTCCAGAGAGCCATCGGGGGCATTAAATCATTCGCACCACGCAAAACGATTCGACCGCGTTCAACGGTATCACGACGCAATGCGTCAGTCACCTCAGCGATTTGGCGCAACTCCTCTGGGTCGGCAGGAAAAATTAAGTCCGCACGAATGGAGTCTTGGTTTTTAACTAAAGTGCATTTGACGATTTTCTGTGACCAATTGATGGCAACATCGCCCGGAAGTAACTGTATAGTCGATACTTGGTTATTTACCTGAAATTGAGCCGTAGATTTGGCAACGTCGATAGCGGTTATCTTACCTTCTAAAGCCTGTGCGAATAAAAGATTAGAGCAAAATACTGAAATAATTACGAAAAAGATTCTCATGGGTGCATAACATCTTCTGTCATCAATAATTGAATCATACCTTGTCTGACTCCATGATGAGTAAGGTAGAAGGCTTCAGCCTGAGTCAAATCGGCGAGTACACAAATCGTGAGCAATGCGGCAGGCATAATGTCCAACCGATCAGGCGGAATCCCTTTTAACTGTTTTCGTTCTTCCGACGTCAGTTTGCACATCCGATCCTTTAATTCACGAATCCGCAATGCTGGCAGACGGCCCGCAACAGGTGCTTCGCCGAGAGCTTCGAGATAAAGTGCAATGGCGGTAAAGGCGCCACCAGCCCCCACAATTAAAGAATCCTTAGCGGCTTCATTGAGCATGGCATCTTTAAGCTGTGAGCGAATGATTAACTGAAAGTTAAACTGATGTTGCTCGTCGATTACTCCGTCCGATCTTGACTGTAGTTGAGAGGTTAAACGTACCGAACCTAATGGATAACTTCGGGCGAAGGTGCATTTTTTGCCGTGTAATTTACTTACCTCTAAGCTTCCTCCACCTAAATCAAACGCGAGAATGTTGCGGTAGTTTGCATACACAGGGTCAACACGAACGCCCTGCGCAGCTAAGCGCGCTTCAACTTCGCCAGAAATAATTGTCAGAGGCATCCCGCAAAGTTCGGTAATTCTCGCTGAAAAGTCTTCACGATTTACACAATCACGGACGGCACTGGTTCCTAAGAGAACAATCTTTTGTGCGCCCTTATCATGGGCGAATTTTACCAGACGTGAAACCGCCTGTGCGCCTAATTCAATCTTCTCTGAATCAAGTTTGACGGAATTTACACCCGAAGGGAAAAGCCTGATTGATTCTGTGGATCGGCCTAACTCTTTCATACTCTGGGTATCAACCACGGTAACTTTGAGCGAGTTCGACCCAATATCTACAACAGCAAAAATTTGACTCATAACTAGAAGCTAATCTCACCTTTAAATCCGCCAAAGTAATGCATTTGGGCTTGGGTTTCGAAATCCTTTGTACGTACGGCCATATAATAGGTGATTGATGTTCGATAGATACTAGCCGAGGCACCAATCAGAAATTGTCCAACTACCGGTGTGCGTATGACGTGGGCTGACTCTCTAAATGTTGTGCCGTCAGTCGCATAATTTTTAAATACAAACTCCACTTGAGCATCTGTGAAAAAATAGGAAGAAAATGTACGAGGATAAACTCCGTCTGAATGGTAATTGGGATTGTATACACTGCTGTGTCGAATGGTACCCTGCCCCCACGTATCTTGGAGATTTAAGCCCCAGCGTGCTTGAGCGCCCAAGACTAGCTCTGTGCGAATAGTTCCTAATTGTAACTGCGCGTGGGCGATGACATCTCGCAGGTTACGGCCTGAATCATCCCAAATTATTTTACGTTTAAATTCGGCATTAAGATTAAAAACAGGCTCACTGGGAATTTGTGTACCCCAGCCGGCTGGAGTTCCAATCCCGATCGCATGGTGAAATTTATCTTGAATCATCTCGGCGCCTGAAGCTGGACCAGTCACCCCCACTTGACCTTCTAAAGTAAAGAGACAATCCCTGCGCCCACCCCGTTCGAGTACTTTTCCGTATCCATAAGTTAAATATAAAACACCTGAGTACGGCTGGTCATCTTCAGGTGGAACATCCACATCGGTATTCAGTGGCGTATTAATTTCCTGGGCGAGTGCCCAATAAAAGTTGGGATCATTCTGAAAGCCTATCCTTAATCCTTGTGTGTAATAAATGTCTGTTCCCTTTATGCCAAATTTATCATTTTCTTCGCTCACAGAAATGAGCGGGTGCATGCCCTCTGAGTCTTGAGCAACGCGCACGGCGGGACTCGAGGTTTCAGCGAAAACCACAGTCGTAAATGCCAAATGAAACATCGCTCTGCGCATTGAATAGATAGTTAATCAAATCGACATTGGGAGCCCGGGACAATGCCTTTCTGCTTGTTTAATGAGGGCCGCCCAAGTATCTGATTATCAGGATGTCAGAGAAATCAGCACGTCAGGCCAGCATTTCGACCCAAAACCAGACGGGCGGACTGACTATTATCAAATTAAGTGGCTCTTGGCGCATTAACCAACCGCTTCCGAGTATTAATTTTAAGGGTGATGCGGTTAAAATTATAACCGATGGATTGGAAGATTTTGACTCCGCACTCCCCGCCTGGATTCATCATAATTTCAAAAATGTTCGCGAACTAGATTTATCTGAACTTCCCAACCGACTTCAATCACTGGTTCGACTCGCTGAAAAAACAACGCAGTGGAAATCTGAAGATGAAAAATCAAGTCTCCTCGAAAATTTTGGCGTCTGGGGAATTGAAAGTTACGGTTCGTGGGGTCGAGCCATGGATCACATCGGACAAACAAGTCTGGGACTACTTCGCACGCTCATTGGCCGAAGCAAAGTTAACTGGGCTGATTTCACGCTGCAGTTACAAACCTCCGGCGTTGATGCACTACCCATCGTCGCCTTACTCGGATTCTTGACGGGACTCATCATGGCTTACGTTGGCTTAATCCAATTACGCCAAGTGGGTGCCACTGTTTATGTAGCCAATCTAGTTGCCCTCGCGATGACACGCGAAATGGGTGCACTCATGACAGGCGTGATCGCTTGTGGACGAACCTCGACCTCTTTTGCTTCACAGCTCGGAAGTATGAATGTGAGCCAAGAGTCCGACGCATTACGTGCCTTGGGAATAAATCCCGTCGAGTACTTAGCTGTACCTCGCATTCTTGCGGTAACGCTCATGGTGCCACTTTTAAGTTTGTTCGCTACTTTCGTTGGTATTTTTGGCGGTATGATTGTAGCCTGTGCCGGCGACCTAAGCATCGACCAATATTTGAATCAGGCCATTAAGGCGATTACGTTCAAAAGCTTCTTGGTCGGCTTTATTAAGTCATTCTTCTTTGCCTTCATCGCGGCTTGGGCAGGCTGCTATCGTGGGTATGTTGCCCAACGCTCAGCTTTAGGTGTTGGCGATGCCGCAACATCGGCTGCCGTTCTCGGCATCACCCTCATCGTTATCGCCGACGCGATTTTCGCCGTCATCTTCAACTTATATAATTTTTAATTAATGGAAGCCTCCACCCCCATTTTAAAATGCGAGAAACTTTCTGTCGGCTACGGCGATGTCTGCGTGATGAA
>CANCLV010000084.1 GCA_947378905.1 Opitutia bacterium | reverse complement strand
CCATCAGCATCTACTTGAACGGCGAGAATACCTTCGCTGGCCTTGCGGTCAGCCTTCTTGTTACGAGTCGCGATACCTTTGATGCGTAAGATTTCGACGGCCTTCTCCATGTCGCCATTGGCTTCAGTGAGGGCTTTCTTACAATCCATGAGGCCAGCACCGGTGCGCTGACGCAGATCGTTTACAGTCTGTGCAGTAATTGCGGACATGTTCGTATAGAATTACTTGGAGGACTTACGAAGACGAGGGGCTTTGCTTTTAGCAGCGCCATCTACTTCTTCTTCAACACCGTTGCTGGCTTCCATTAATTCTTTGGAAATAGTCACTTCAGGTTGAACGGACTCACCGTTTTCAGAACGGCTGATTGGCGATACTGTCTTACGAGGATCGCGCTCAGTCTTACGACGAGCAATTCCGGTTTGGACGGCTTGGGTAAGTACTTCGACGACTAAACGAATGGATTTAGCAGCGTCGTCATTACCTGGGACTGGGAATTGGAGAACCGATGGATCGGAGTTTGAATCGCAAAGACCGATTACAGGAATCTTGAGGCGATTAGCTTCGTTAACGGCAATCGCTTCTTGTTTGCTGTCGATGACAATCATCGCGGCAGGCAGATCGCGGTATTCGAGTAAACCTTCGAAGTTACGTTGCATACGTGCCATCTCGCGACGAACTGCTGCACCTTCTTTTTTGTGCATCTTAGCGAGTGAGCCGTCTTGCTCCATACGGAGATAGGTGCGATAGGAATCGAGCGACTTCTTGATGGTCGCGAAATTAGTGAGGGTGCCACCGAGCCAGCGATTCACGGCGAAGGGCATGCCAACTGATTTAGCAGCTTGGCGTACGACTTCTTGTGCTTGGGGCTTAGTTGCAACGAAGAGGATATCTTTGCCTTTGGCAGCGGTATCTTCGAGGTAAGCAACAGCGGCGACGAGGCACGCATGTGACTTTTCCAAATCAATAATCGAAACACCATTGCGGTGGTCGAAAATGAAAGGACGGGATTTAGGATTCCAACGACGGGTTTGGTGTCCGAAGTGGACGCCCGCGTCGAGTAGGTCTTTTACTGTGATGTTCATATTTTTGTTAGCTCCGTATCCCGCTTCTTGCCGAAGGAGAGGACATTGGATCAGGGTGTTTGACTGTTTTGGTTGTTATGTTCGAAGCAATCGGCGGGTGCTTCAAACGGTGGAAAGTGGTTTCAAACAATCCTTACCCCCTCTGGCAAGGGAAAAAGGGCTGACTTTCTTAATCCATTCCGCCATGGATTGGGGCGTTCCCGTTATGATTTGGTTTTACCGCATCATTTTTATCCCCCTGCTAGTTCTGGCATCCCCCTATTATATTTGGAGAATGTTACGACGCGGGGGGTATAGTTCGGGTTTTAGCCAGCGTTTCGGACTATTTCCTGCCCTGCCCTCCAAGTCGGCGGGTCTACGTCGAATTTGGATTCAAGCCGTCTCCGTGGGCGAGATCGAAGCCATTGGGCCACTCCTACAGGGACTCAAAGCATCCGGTCAAACCGAAGTCGTTCTCACCACGACAACCAGCACAGGCTATCGCATCGCCCAGGATAAATACAAAGATCTCTGTATCGGCATCGGATTTTTCCCGCTAGATTTTTGGCCATGCAGCCGACTCGCCTGGTCACGCATCGCGCCTGATAAAATTATTTTAGCTGAAGGTGAACTCTGGCCTGAACATTTGCACCAAGCTAAAAAACGTCAAATACCAGCCTACCTTATCAATGCACGGTTGTCTGATAAATCATTTGCTCGACACCAGAAATTCAAATCGATCACACGGAATCTCCTAAAAGAGTTTTCTTGGATTGGTGCAGGTAGTGAAGAAGACGCACTGCGTTTAAAAACAATCTGTGGTAATGGAAACCAAATCGAAGTCACGGGTAACTTAAAATTCGATGTCAGTGCGGATGGTCCTTTATCCACTTCCGATAAAAATAGTTTACGTTCACAATTGGGCTTTGGAAATTCACCAGCGAGCGTCGTTCTACTGGGATCATCCACTTGGGAGGGCGAAGAGGCCGTCTTATTAAAAGCCTTGAAAAACTTGCGTGATACCGGGGTTGATGCCCGACTTTTATTAGTCCCACGCCATGCCGAACGTCGCGACTCAGTTCTTAAATTATTAGAAAATTCGGGCCTAACCTACCATCAGCGTTCCGTGAAGGGACCACAAGCCCCAGAGGGAACCATCATACATTTTGGCGATACCACGGGCGAACTGCGTCAACTCACTCGCGCTGCTGATTTAGCGTTTACTGGTAAGAGTCTCCCTCCGCATGACGGTGGACAAACACCCATTGAGTGTGCGGCGGCAGGCGTACCTGTCATCTACGGTCCGAACATGACAAACTTTAAATCTATCTGTCAGGGATTAGAAAAAAATGGTGCGGCTATCAAATGTGCCGACGCCGATGAAGTGCTCAAAGAAATTTTATCTTTATCGCGCGACAGAAATTCACTCGCGAAAAAATCTTCAGCGGGAGCAGCATGGCATAAGAGCAATCAAGGTGCGACTGAACGCACTCTGAAAAAGTTACTCAGTTAGTCGCGGTACGCTTCACGCAGTCGACGCACTTCGTCACGCAACTTTCCGTTGAGGATGATTTCGCGTGCGAGCTTCGCACCTTCGGCTGGATCTTTTGCTTTATTTGCGACCCACAAAGCAGTACCTGCACTGAGGCATAGAGTATCGAGCAGGCCTTCGGGAACTCCGCCGACCAATAAATCGCTGAACATAACAAGGTTCTCTTCGGGCGTGCCGCCTTTTAAATCACTGCTCTGTGCTTGATTAAAACCAAAGTCTCCTGGCAACCAGGTGGCGTTCACATGAAGAAGTTCGCCGCAGCCTCGCACGATGGTGGGCCCAGCGGTAGTTACTTCGTCCATCCCCTCGCCTACTTGACCATGCACGACTAAGCCGCGTTTAACGCCTAGGTCATGTAACGCTAAGGCCATCGGCTCGACCCAACGCTGATCATAAACACCGACCAACATGTAGGCAGGTTGTGCCGGATTAATCAGCGGTCCTAAAATATTAAAAATAGTTTTTTGTCCACGCTCAGCGATTTTCTTTCGAACACTGAGAATCGATTTAAAAGCAGAATGAAAAGCGGGAGCGAAAAGATAACAGAAGTTAGCCTCGTTGATGGCCTTGATTAATTTTGCGTCGGGCGCTTCGAGCTGCACGCCTAAGCCCACTAAGAAATCGGCGCTGCCTGATTTAGAAGTGATTGAGCGATTACCGTGTTTAATCACAGGGACGCCTGCGGCGGCGACAATCAGTGCGGAGACTGATGAAATATTAAAACTACCTGAACGATCGCCGCCCGTGCCGACAATATCAATGGCGTGCGAAGGTGTATTTCCAAAATCAATTTTGCGTGCTAGTTGTCGATACGTGTGAGCAAAGCCAGCGACCTCTTCGGCAGTTTCTCCCTTTTGTGCTAGGGCGATGAGAAAAGATTCCTTGAGCGAATCAGAGATATCGGGCGAAGCCATTAAGCCAGCAGCAACGCTCGCCTGTGCCTTCGTCAAAGACTGACGGGCGAGCAACGATGCCGTAAACTGACTGAGTTCGTTCATGGGTTTGGTAATAATTAACCTATGTTTATAATTTCTACGAGTAGGGGTTGCATCTACAAGATTTTAGG
>CANCLV010000083.1 GCA_947378905.1 Opitutia bacterium | reverse complement strand
CCCTTGCGCGTATCCATGCGCATATCGTTGGGGGCGTCGTAGCGAAAAGAGAAACCGCGTTCCGGGATATCCAACTGATGAGAAGACACCCCAATGTCCATCATAACACCGTCAAACGACCCCGGAACGCGGTCAAGGTTACGAAAATCTTCTGAATGAAAACGAAAGTTTTTAGGGAAACGTTGCAGGAGCGACTGAGCACGCTCGAGAGCGGCAGGATCACGATCCATCACATCGAGCGTAATGTTTTCTGCGCGTTCTAAAATCGCCGTCGAATGACCACCACCACCAAACGTACAATCCAAATAGGCACGACCCGATTGAGGGTTTAGCAAAGCTAAACACTCCTCAAGTAAAACTGGTACGTGACTCGTCATTAAAAATTAAATGTGAATAAGCTGTGAATTGTGTAAGTAACTTTTGGATACAAATTAAATTCCTAGTTCACGCAGCGCACGGAGAATAATCCGGGTGCGTTCGGAATCGCGTTCGGTCTTGGGTGGATTTTTAGCGGAGATTTGAAACGTCGTGAAACCGCCTTTGAAAATCACATCGCGATCGAGATGTGCTTCTTTCACTACGTGATCATTGAGTGTAATGCGTCCCGCTTTATCGCATGAAACTTGAATACTATTCGCGCCTAATAAACTCAGTGCGTCCATTTTATCTGGATCGCTCACGGTAACTTGGAGAGCTGCATCGGAAATGCGCTTCACCATCGATGGAGGAAAAACAACAATCGATCCAACAGCGGGATGATACATCGCTAAAAAACTTGTTTCAGCAGTTCCTTCAAAACGCCAGGCCGCTGGAATGGTGACACGATTCTTCTCATCCAATTTTCCGTGATGGATGCCAGTGAAGAGAGAATGATTCGAACCAATGGACATGAGATATGGGAGCGTTAACCCTATGTGCCCACTTTCAACCACTTAGCCCCACCCGTCAAGATTTTAGCCCCAACGTAATATTCACACAATTCACACACCGGATCGTGCCAAAATGACTGTTTTATGACTTTTTTCGCTCATAAATCTATAAATAACTGACTTACAACATTTTATGTTAATTTTTAAGATAAAAAGTCATTTTTATGTAAAATAATACATCGATTTTAACCAATAGAATTAGGGTTAAAATGCATTTTTGGTTAGTTTTTGTAATGGGTTTATCATTACATTTTCAACCTTCAGGCCGATAAATAGCTTGGGCGAAAGGGTTTGCCATAACTGCGGGGGTGTGTTCTTTGATTATTACCGAATTACACCTTATTATGAAGAACGCCGTCACTTACGCACTCCTCGCCACAGCACTCGCCTTTACTGGCTGCACCACCTACGTGGGCGTCGACAATCCAGATAACTCCGGTTCGATGTTCTCTAACATCACTGGTACATTAACTACCAAGTACAAAGCTGAGCCTGAAGTTGTCTTCAACGCTGTTAAGCGTGCGGTGGATCAACAGAGCGACATCATGAAGCGCATGGGCGAAACCCAACACAATTCCGAAGGTCAACTTTTCGATACTACCGTCTTCGCTCGTGCGATCGGCGACTTAGAAGTTAAAATCAACATCGCTAAAATCCAGGACGAAAAAACTAAAGAGTCTTACACACAAGTCACTGTGAAGTATGGCTTCTTCGGTAACTGCGAACAAAGTCAGCAGTTGGTTTCTAAAATCTCTGCTAACCTCCGCCGATAAAAAAGCGGGCGGAACCGCCTAATGGAACGCCGCCCAGCCATTCGGCTTGGCGGCGTTCTTATTTACAGTAATATCTAAACACACATGGGAAATATTTTTGGACATAGCTTTCGCATTGCGACTTTCGGAGAAAGTCACGGTCCCGCCTTGGGTGTGGTTATCGAAGGCTGCCCTCCCCGCGTGCCCTTTGATTTAGATTTCCTTAAGAAAGAATTAGCACGTCGTCGCCCTGGACAGAGCGACTTAACGACACAACGTAAAGAGGAAGATCAGCCCGAAATTTTATCAGGCCTATCACCCGAGGGACTTACTTTAGGTTCTCCCATTGCGATTATTGTTCGCAATAAAGACCAACGCCCTTCGGCTTACACCGAGATGAAAGCTGCTTATCGCCCATCGCATGCAGATTTCACATACGATGCAAAATATGGCATTCGCGCCGTGGAAGGTGGCGGACGTTCCTCGGCTCGAGAAACCGCTGCGCGCGTGGCCGCAGGTGCATTAGCGAAAACGGTTCTGGATCACGCCTGTGGTGCAAAAATTACGGCGTGGGTAGAAAGCGTCGCCGATATTCAAATGCCGCAGTTAGCAAAAACGCCGACACAAAAACAAGTCGATGCTAGCCCAACACGCTGCCCGCACCCAGCGACCGCAGAAAAAATCGCGGAATGCATTCGTGCAGCTCGCAGCCAAGGTGATTCTGTTGGTGGAGTAATTTGCTGTGTGATCTCTGGTCTACCTGCTGGCTTAGGCTCTCCTGTCTTTGACCGCTTCGAGGCTGACTTAGCAAAAGCGATGCTCTCGTTACCAGCGACCAAAGGATTTGAAATCGGTAGTGGTTTTGCGGGCACTCAATTAATGGGCAGCCAGCATAATGATCTGTTCATTAAAAAAGGTGGACGCATTCGCACATCAACCAATCGCTCGGGTGGAACGCAAGGCGGCATTACCAACGGCGAAGATGTTGTTTTCCGAATCGCCTTCAAACCCACTGCTACCATTTTACAAAAACAAAAAACCGTACGTCCTGATGGCAAAGAAACCTCACTGGCCGCTAAAGGACGTCACGACCCATGTGTTTTACCACGCGCCGTACCCATTGTCGAAGCCATGGCAGCGTTAGTCGCAGTCGATCATTGGATTCGGGATCGCGGACAAAATGAATCTTTCGGACGCTGCGGACGTAAAGCATGACCCCGCTCATCATCGTTCTCGGGATTGCTGGATCGGGCCGTTCGGCCGTCGTAAAAGAACTCGCCGAGAACGCATGGGTTGAAGGTAAAGCTATTCGAATTTTATCCGAGAGCGCGGAAACATCCGAGCAGGCAACTCGTGCCGAACGTTGGACCTTTAAAGAGGGAGAAGCCCGCGTACCTCAACCAGCCGAGGAAGCGGCCTGCATCCTGATTACAAATGGACGGCTATCCACCATCGATCAGATGGAGGCCATTCACAAACGCGTCACGAATTCCGATTGGCAAATTCAACGAATCATTACGGTCGTGGATTGTGCGCTGGCGCATCGCCACCCCGAGCTTTCCGAATGGTACGAGGCCTGCATTCATTTCTCCGATGCCGTCGTTTTAAATCGTCGCTGGGAAGTCCCAGGTCAATGGATGAGTAAATTTTTGGAAAAATACGAAAATAGTTTTTATCCGTGTCTCTTTTTTAATTTCTTAAAAGAAGGTCGCTTGCACAACCCTGCTGCTGTCATTGAAGGCGACCCACTTCGGATGAGTCATATCTTTGATGAGATTGATGCCGTAGACGAAATGGAGTTCGATGAAGATAACTTACCCGAAGAGCCCTTCGATTTAGTACGTCAGCCCGACAAATATTTTGCCCGTGATGATTTAGGTCGTCGCATGATTATGGTTCCTGATATTAAAGAAGTCCTGAAACAGGAGGGACGCTAAACGTTAATGTATTTCCTAATTGCCATCTATTCCTGGCTGTTAGCTAAACTCCCAGAGATTTTTGCACGAATGAATGCATGGGTGTTTGGACAGTGCATTTGGCTGCTTCGTCGAAAAATCGTTTTGAGTAACCTCGAGAAAGCTTTTCCCGAAAAGGAGAAAACTTGGTGGAAAAAAATTGGTAAACTATC
>CANCLV010000082.1 GCA_947378905.1 Opitutia bacterium | reverse complement strand
GGGGTGATGGTGATGGCCAAAGTTTTACCATTAGCGGCACGTGAACTCGGCGGTACAGGTTCACCAATCGTTATTTTACATGGTCTCTTAGGCTCATCTCGTAATTGGCAATCGGCCGGTGTAGCCTTGGCGGCAAGTGGACATCGCGTGATTGGATTAGATTTACGTAATCACGGTATCTCGCCTTGGGATGATGATTGTACTTACGAATCGATGGCTGAAGACGTTCGTGCATTTTTACAGTCCGAGAAATTGGATTCGGTGCATCTCGTGGGACACAGTATGGGTGGAAAAGTCGCGATGCGTTTAGCCTTAACTTATCCGAAGCTCGTCAGTCGTCTGACGGTGATTGATATTTCACCTCGTGCATACTCGGATCGGGTTCGGGTAGAATTCACGGCGATGAACTCGATTGATTTAACTAAGATTAAATCACGTCGCGATGCAGAGAATCAACTGATGGACACGGTGACCGACTGGGGCATGCGTCAGTTCATTTTAACCAATCTTAATAATGATGAAAACGGTGTTTGGAAGTGGACGGTAAATCGTGAAGCGTTAACGCAATCACTTAAATCCATTCTCGATTTTGAGGTTAATGAAAATGAAACCTTCGATGGTCCCACGCGTTTTATTCGCGGAGGTAAGTCGAATTACATCACGGACGCTGATACTATTTTAATTAAGAAACACTTTTCGGCTGCGGATTGGGTGACTTTGCCTGAAAGCGGACATAATCCGCACTTCGATTCTCGAGTCGAGTTCGTGGAGGCTGTTCTGAAAACCGCATAAACAAAAAGACCTTCCAGTTGGAAGGTCTTTGTTGAGAAGTAATGATTAAAATTACTTCGTGTTGGCTTTGATCCATTCCTGCTCGCTGACGTCGCCGCTCTTGTCGGCGTCATAGCGAATGAAACTTTTCTCGGCTTTAGCTTGGTCTTTTTTACGGACGGCTAAGAATTCTTCTTTAGTCACTTTGCCGTCTTTATTGGCATCGGCTTTTTTGAAGTCAGCAGAGAGTTGCTCGGTTGTCTTTACTACAGCAGGAGCGGTAGTTGCAGGTGCAGCAGTGGCAGAGCCATTCGCATCTACGCCGCCGAACATGGCGTCTTCGTCTTTGCTCTTAGCTGTGGTATCAACGAGTTTATTCTTCTTACCTTTGCCAATCACAACAGCGTTAGGATCTGGTGGGGTGATGGGTGGAGGTAGGAACTTGGAGAGACGCTCGATGACCGCTTTGTTTTCAGGCTTATTGGCCAAGTTAACAGGCTCGGTTGGCGCGTTTACTTCATCGTATAACTCGGTGTCGTAAATTTTGTTATCTTCGATGCCGCGCCAGAGGATGAGGCGCCAGCGTTCGTCGCGGATACTGTAGCCCATGACGTTGCATTTACCGCCTTTGATGAAGCCGTCTTTGAGTGCAGGAGCTTCTTTGTTAACTTTAGGATATTGGCTCATGGCTACTTCTTTCACCTTCGCGGTTGGATTTTCTAAAACAGGACGGAGTGATACGCCATCGACTTCAGGTTTGGGTAATCCGCAAAGATCAGCCAGGGTAGGATACACGTCGACGAATTCCACGAGTGAGTCGGACTTCGCATTCGCGTTCTTCATGTTAGGATAGCTGAAGATGAGTGGAGCGCGGGCATCGGTTTCGAAGTTCGTGTGCTTTCCCCATTCTTGGTGGTCACCGAGTTTCCAACCGTGGTCACCCCAGAGAACGATGACGGTACTGTCGGCTAAACCTTCTTTTTCGAGAGCATCGAGAACGATACCTAGATTTGCGTCGGTGTAGCTGACGGCTGCGTAGTAACCATGACGGAGGTCTTTGGTTAATTTCTCAGGCAACGCTGTGAAGTTCTGTTTTTTCTCCTTAGGGGGAATGTTGGTGTAGGAGTGCAACTCGCCGCTATCGCTGTCGTTAGCGTAAAGAGGAGCACCTTCAGGGTATTTGCTGCTGGTATCAGGCAGTTTGTCGGCATCGTACATGTCCCAATATTTCTTAGGAGAAACGAAAGGTAAGTGTGGCTTGGAGAAACCTACAGCGAGGAAGAAGGGTGAATTCTTCTTCTTAAGTTCACCGAGAGTTTTGGCGGCGAGACGTGCAGTCTTTCCGTCGGTGTAGAAGTCATCAGGAACATCGCCAGCTTCGAACGCAGGGCCTTTTACTTTTTCGGCGCCACTGGTCTTAGAGTTTTCTAGAGCTTGGCGATTTTCTGGTTTCGCGTAAATCTCGGCTTCTGGTGTGCCCCATGGTACAGACCAACCCACGGTGTCATCAAAGCCGCCGTGGAAAATTTTACCCATACCTTGTGAGAAGTAACCGTTCTTAATGAAGAACTGTCCGAGTGATACAGTATTAGGAAGAGCAGTGCGGAAGTGTGTTTCTAAATCCCACACGCGGGTGGCGTCAGGACGTTTACCAGTCATGATGGATGCACGCGAAGGACTGCAGACTGCTTGTTGGCAGTAAGCGCGATTAAATACCATACCGCGTTTGGCGAGACGATCAAAGTTAGGGGTCTTGATAACGGGATTGCCGTAACAAGCTAATTCAGGACGAAGGTCATCAACGACGAGGAAGAGCACGTTAAGTTTTTTCTCCTCAGCGCAAAGTTGAGAACTAAGCAGTCCGAGGGTGATGAGGGTAAGTAACTTTTTCATTATTTATGAGGTCGTTGGGTTCATAGGTAACACCCCAAAGGCTAACAAGTTCCAAATTCGTATAATTGGCTTAAAACACCCTTATTTTCGGAATCTTGCTATTTGGATTTAGGTAACCTACCGATGTAGCAACTGCATGTCGGCATCTCGCTTAAAGTTTAAATTAGAGGCAAAGGCATCTGGCTCAAGGGCCCGAGCTGCGACATTCCATACCTTACATAATGAGGTAAAAACTCCGCTATTTATGCCGGTGGGGACTCAGGCCACGGTCAAGGCACAGACCTTTGAGACATTGCATGACTCTGGATCTCAAATTCTTTTAGCGAATACTTATCACTTATTACTCCGACCCGGCCCCGAAGTCTTCCAAAAGTTCGGTGGTATTCATCAATTCATGACTTGGAATAAATCGGTGCTCACTGATTCGGGTGGTTACCAAATATTTTCATTACCTCACTCGCGGTCGATTGATGAAGACGGTGCTGAATTCAGAAGTTACGTCGATGGCAAAAAGATTTTGCTGAGTCCAGAAGTGAGTATCGCGACGCAAATGGCCATTGGCAGTGATATTATGATGGTGCTGGATCAGTGTATTCCATCGACCGCTGACAAAGCCACGGCCAAGCATGCTTTAGAAATTACCCAACGTTGGGCAGTGCGCAGTCTGAAAGCGCGCGGTGAATCTCCGCAATCAATGTTCGGTATCGTGCAAGGTGCACTCTATCCCGAACTGCGAAAACAAAGTGCGGATGGACTAACCCAATTACCTTTCGATGGATTTGCGATTGGCGGTCTTGCCGTCGGCGAAGAAAAACAAGAGCGCGAGGACACGTGCGAAATCGCCGCTGCACTTTTACCCGAAGATAAACCTCGTTACCTGATGGGTGTGGGAACACCGCTTGATTTACTCGAGGCCGTGCATCGCGGGGTGGACATGTTTGACTGCATTATACCCAATAAAGTCGCCCAATTCGGTACCGCTTTCACCTCGAAAGGATTACTTCAATTACGTCGCTCGGTTTACAAATTCTCGGAGGAAAAAATCGACGCCTCGTGCACTTGTCCGGTCTGTCAAAAGTACTCTCGTGGTTACCTACATCACTTAACCAAAACGCGCGAGCCCTTGGGATGGACTTTGCTCGGGCAGCACAACATCGCTTTCTA
>CANCLV010000081.1 GCA_947378905.1 Opitutia bacterium | reverse complement strand
AATGGGCGATGGAGTTCAGGATTGAATTTTCTAAGTGCCATGACGCCTAGACAGACCAAGGCGAAGGCGAAGAGGGTGCCGATGCTGCAGAGCTCGCCCACGAGTCCAATCGGAGCTAATCCTGCAGCAACCATCACGACCATTCCAGTGACGAGTGTAATACGTGCAGGAGTTTGGAAGCGTGGATGGATTTTGCCGAAGTTCACCGGTAGTAAGCCGTCTTTTGACATGGCGAAAAATACTCGGGTCTGACCCAGCATTAAAACGAGAATGACAGAACTAAGTCCTAAAATGGCCCCGAACTTGATGAAGGGGGCGAGCCAAGGTAAACCCATCGCATCGATTCCCTTAGCAATGGGCTGAGCAACGTTGAGTTGGTCGTAAGGCACAACACCCGTGAGCACGTAAGCTACTAAAATATAAAGTACGGTGCAGATGACGAGTGATCCAAGAATTCCAATCGGCATGTCACGTTGCGGATTTTTAGATTCCTGTGCTGCAGTCGAAACGGCATCGAAACCAATGTAGGCGAAGAAGACGACGCCTGAGGCGCGAACAATTCCGTCCCATCCAAATTGTCCCGGAAGCATATCGGGTAAATGCGGTGGAATGAAAAGTCCGTTAGGATTATTAACGGTCACCCAATTAGAATGAGCCACGTGACCAAGTCCTACGGCAATAAACATGACCACGATAGTCACTTTGAGTACGACGAAAGCTGCGTTAACGCGTGCTGATTCTTCAATGCCAATCGTGAGAATCGCAGTGACTGCCGCCACGACAATCATCGCTGGTAAATTGATTACGGCTCCAGTGCCGACGAAGTGGTAGGCCTTCGCAGTTGCATCAAATACCCAATCAACAGGGGCTGAAGCCCACGCTGCGGGAATGGCTAAACCAAAGCCTTCAAGAAATCCTTTAAGGTATCCCGACCAACCTACGGCAACAGTCACAGCGCCGACTCCATATTCTAAAACTAAATCCCATCCGATAATCCATGCCATCAACTCTCCGAGTGTGGCATATGAATAAGTGTAAGCACTGCCTGATACGGGAACCGCCGCGGCCATTTCGGAATAACAGAGTCCAGCTAAGCCACAAGTGATTGCGCTGAGAATAAATGAGATGACGACTGCAGGTCCGGCGTGATCAGCCGCAGCGTGACCGGTAAGCACGAAGATACCTGCACCAATAATTCCACCGATTCCAATCATCACCAGATTGTAAGCGCTCAGTGATCGCTTGAGTGTATCGTTTCCAGTGAGAGCAGCTTCACGATGTAATTCAGTAACACTCTTTTTGGTAAAAATACTCATAGGGGTAGTGGAATGCTGAATTTCTAGTATAAAACCCCGATTTCGCAAGATTACATAATTAAGCGATGTCCATTCGCTAAACCCTAATTTCCCTATAAGATAAGATTTAGCGTATTATCTCGCACTTTCTAAATCTCATACTCACTTTGCCTCAATGCCATTCGCATCACTAGGGCTCGACGCCTCCATTCTTAAAGCAGTAGCTGACCAAGGTTACACCGACCCTACGCCTATTCAGAAGGCCACCATCCCTGTTATCTTAGAAGGCACGGACGTCATCGGCATTGCCCAAACGGGTACCGGTAAAACGGCTGCATTTACTCTCCCTATTTTAACTCGTCTCGTTCGTACGAGAACCAATGCACACAAAGCCAAGGTGCGTTGCTTAATTCTCGCACCAACCCGTGAGCTCGTTGTGCAGATCGCCGAAAACGTTGCCGCCTACTCACGTTACTCCGGTGCAACCGTGGCAACTTGCTACGGTGGCGTCAGCGAACGTCCTCAAATTGCTGCTCTCCGTAAAGGCTGTGACTTCTTAATTGCAACGCCTGGTCGTTTACTTGACCTCGGTAGCCAAGGCCACGGAGATTTCTCTGGAGTAGAGTGTTTAGTTCTCGATGAAGCTGACCGTATGTTGGACATGGGTTTCTTGCCCGCGATCAACACCATCGTCCGCGCACTTCCTAAAGAGCGTCAGACCCTTATGTTCTCGGCAACTCTCTCCCGCGAAATTGAAACCCTTACTAAGCAGTTCCAGAAGTCTCCTAAACTGATTGAGGTCGGACGTCGTTCCAACCCTGCAGAAACGGTCACCCAATTACTTTACGAATGCCCTTCATCACTCAAGCAGGTGATGTTAAATCAACTTCTTAAAGACGAAGAAAACTTCAAGATGGTCCTCGTCTTTGCGCGTACTAAACACGGCGCCGATCGCGTCTGCCGTAAACTCGAAGCTGAAAAAATTCATTGTGCCGCCATTCATGCCAATCGTTCCCAAGCTCAACGCCAACGAGCCCTCCAAGCTTTCAAGAATGGCGAAATTCGCGTTCTCGTGGCGACCGATATCGCTTCACGCGGTATCGATGTAGATGGTATTACGCACGTGGTTAATTTCGACTTCCCTGATCAACTCGAAGACTACGTTCACCGTATCGGTCGTACGGGTCGCGCTCAAGCGAAGGGCACTGCAATTACTTTTATCACTCGTGAAAATCAAGGCGACCTTCGTCGACTCGAGAAAATCATTGGTAAGCACTTGCACTGTGGTAAATTAAAAGACTTCGATTACTCGCAGCAGGCTCCAGCCCGTCAGCCCGATGACTTTGTGCGCGAACGCGATCCACGTGCGGGCGCTCACAATAGCGAACGCTCTGGCCGTCCTCAAGGTGGCCGTCATGGTGGATTCCGCGCCGCTCAAGGAAAGTACCGTCCTTTCGGACGTCCAGGCACCCGCCGTACAGGCGGACCTAAGTAAACAGCGGTTCGCTGGTTTGCTTTTGGAATTAAACCACGTCTAATGCAGGCGTGGCTACTTCCGTTCGACTGATTCTAGGCGACCAATTGAATTTAAACCACTCCTGGTTTAAGAAAGTAAGTCCCGATGTAATCTATGTTTTGATGGAAGTGCGTTCCGAAACGGATTATGTACTACACCACGCCCAAAAAGTGATTGCGATTTTTGCGGGCATGCGACGTCTAGCCGAGCAGTTGAAAAAAGCCGGCCATCAGGTGAGGTACTTTCATATTTCAGATAAGGACAACACGCAGCATTTCGCTACGAATCTTAAGAAGGTGATTAAAGACGTCGGTGCGACTCGTTTTGAATATCAAGAGCCCGATGAATATCGCCTAGACCAAGAGCTTAAGTCTTTCGCCAAAGATTCAGGATTAGAATCTGTCTGCGTGAGTTCGGAGCACTTTATTGATGAGCGTGGGGGAGTGGCTAAACATTTTCAGAAAGACGCGAAGCGTTGGGTGATGGAGTCGTATTACCGCCGCATGCGTCAACGCACCGACATGCTGATGGAGAGCGATGGCGAGCCGCTGGGCGGGCAGTGGAATTTCGATCACGACAATCGTAAGCCCTGGAAGGGTAAACCGAACTTGGTAAAGTCGTGGGATTTATCACATGACCACTCAGCACTTTGGTCGGAGATTCAAAAGAGTGGGGCGAAGACTTTCGGTAATCCTTGTGCGGATAATTTTCCATGGCCACAAGATCGCGCTGAAGCGCTGGCTCAGTTAAAGGCCTTTATTGAAAGGGGGTTGCCGAATTTCGGTGATTATGAAGACGCCATGCACACCGATTCTGATCGGCTATTTCACTCGCGCCTATCCTTTGCTTTAAATGTTAAATTACTTTCGCCACTGGAGGTAGCTCAGGCGGCAGTTAAGGCGCATCTTAAAAATCCTGACACCTATCCGCTCGCAGCAACGGAAGGGTTTGTTCGTCAAATCATTGGCTGGCGTGAATACATTCGCGGAGTCTATTGGGCAAAGATGCCCGACTACGAAAAATCCAACGGCCTCGAGCACACGTTATCTCTGCCTTCCTGGTTTTGGACGGGTAAGGTGAAGATGAATTGTATGAAGCATTCCGTGGGGCAGTC
>CANCLV010000080.1 GCA_947378905.1 Opitutia bacterium | reverse complement strand
GTAATCAGGCTGCGGTTGAGATTATGAAAAAGAATAACGTCCCCGTGGATGATCTCTTTACTGCCATAACTCCCAAAGTAGCGGAGTATCAGAATGTCAAAGACGTCCACTTTAAGGAAGAAGGGTACGACTACCTCGGTAAAGCCGTCTCCGATAGTATTGTTCCGCTCCTAAAGAAATAAAAGAGGAGGGGGCACGTGGGCAAGGGGGAGGCATGGACGCGACGCTATCGCACCCGTGTGACTTATTTGGCCTTATCGGATTTGTTTTTCTGAAGTAACTCTTTGATGATTTTATCGCCGCGTTTTTCAGCTTTTTTTATTTCTTCGGGTGAGGCTGTGTTCCAGAAGTACTCTAGTCTGCTTGGTCTACGACAGAAGCAATTGTCTGCCAAGTAAAGCCATGCCAGACCCTCAACATGGTCTTCTTTGATCGTGATATAATAAAGCCCGAGTTTTAAAAATGCCTCGGGGTCCATTTGCTGAACTGCCATTTTTAAATACTTAAGACATATTTCGTCTTCCTCTTTTGTGGATGAATGATTCAGGTTTTTCTTGAAGTAGTGGTCGGCGTAACTCACTTGTGCTGTGGAATGGCCTAGGTCGGCCGCTTTTTTATAATACTCTAACGATTTGTTTTCATCGGGTTTCACTCCAGTTCCTTCTTCATAGGCAACTCCGAGAGAGCCTAATGCATATTTATCATTTTGGGCAGCGGCTTTTTCGAACCATTTGACCGACTCTTCACTGTTAGGCCTAACAAATGAGTTACCCAATATATAAATAAAACCTAAGTTACATTGTGCATCAGCATTACCTTGTTTTGCAGATTTTTCGTACCAATAAAATGAATCTTTATCACTCGATTCTACGCCATCACCATTTTTATATAATCGGCCAACCTCACATTGAGCTTCCGCATCTCCTTTTTCTGCTTTTGCCAGGTTTGATTTAAAATCTTCGATCTCAGCTTTTGAGCGCTTGGCAGCGGCCTCGGGATCGATTTTTTTAAAAACAACGGGCTGGTCGATTTTATTTTGTTCAATCAGTTTTTTAATTTCACTGATTCTTTTTCTGCCCTTAAAGTACTCCACCGGGGTTAAGTCTTGAACAAGATACTCAATCCTTCTTTCAGCATATTCGCTTTTGTTTTCGGTGGCAATCCAGGTCCAGGCAAAGGCTTCCGACTTGTTTTCCTCTACTACGTCTCCGTCCATATAATATTTACCAACGGTGGTTTGGGCATAGTTTGAACCAAGGTAGGCGGCACGTAAGTAGAGTTTGAATGCTTTCTCTTGATCTACTTTTATTCCTCCTAAGCCTCTTTCATAAAAACTGGCCAAGTTGTTAGTAGCAAATGGGTGGTTTTGATTTGCAGCTAGTTGGTACCAGATAGCTGCTTGCTTAAAATCTTTTTCTCCAATTATGCCCATGTAGTAACCATCGCCTATTGTAGATTGGGCGTCGGCATTACCTTTTTGGGCAGCGCTAAAATAATACTTAATGGCTTTCTCTTTGTCTTCTTCTGTTGCTGAATCATTTTCGTATAGTAGCAGGCCAGAGAAGTACTGGCCTTCTGCGTTATTGAGGTCGGCGGCTTTTTGTAACCACGAACGCCACTCGGGTTCATTTTGGTCTTCGAGATAAATTTTATACAACCTGAAGGCGGCTTCACCGTCACCTTTGGCGGCTTTGGCTTTGAGTTGTGATACTAAATTAGTCGGATCGGTCTTGAGTTTAACCACTGGATTGTCGCTAGGACTGTAAGTGGATGTAGCACCCAGGAAAAGTTGGGCCGCTAAGAGAAATGGAGTGAGCATTTGAGTGAGTGTAGTAAATTTAAAACAAGAGTTTGGATTCAGATGCCGAAAGTTTTCGCATCCAATATTGGAAAAGTCTGATTTATAATTTTTTAGAGCTTACGCAAAGAGGTGTTTGCTTTTAATATAACTGTACAACTTATGAACTTTGGACGGACGTTGCAAGTGGGAGATTTAAGAATCTTGAGGTGACGCCAAGAGGGGGGGTGGGGTTATACAATAATTATAGAATGGAATCAGAGGACACAAGTTGAGGGGGCACGTGGGCGAGGTGACACGGTGACAAGGGGTAGTGATGGGCGCGAGGCAGACGCGCTCCACCTAATTGTTGCAGGACGGGTCAGCCTCCGTATAAAGGAGGAATGTCGTTAGAGAGATTTGTTAAGGCCCAGGAGAATTCTTACGCGAAGGCTTTGGCTGAATTGAAGACGGGGGCCAAGAAAACCCACTGGATGTGGTGGATCTTTCCGCAGATGCGTGGGCTGGGCTCGACCCATAATTCAATATTTTATGGTATAGCTGATGTGGCTGAGGCGGTCGCTTACATGCAGCACCCGGTCTTGGGTCCGCGCTATCGGGAATGCTTTGACGTGGTCTATGACCAATTATGCGTCAGGGGCATCGACCCGCTTGAACTCATGGGCAGCGATATAGATGTTTTGAAGTTGGGAAGTTCGGTAAGATTGCTGGGGGCAAGCTGGCACGGTGACAAGTTGGCAAGGGGGAGGGTTAAGGAGGTATTACAGAAAGTTGAGGGGACACGGTGACTTGGGGGCACGTGGGCAAGGTGACAAGTGGAGAGGCGAGCGCGCGACGCAGTTGCGCCCCTACTTCATTTTTTCTTTTTGCCGGTGCCGCGTTGTTCTTTGGCGTTTGGGTCGTAGGCCTCGTTCTTCTTATCAGCTAAGAATGCTCCTGTTTCTTTCTGCCAGGCCAAGAGGAGTTTTTTAAGTTCTTCAAGCTTTGCAGGTTCAGCTTTCGCCAAATCGGTTTCTTCGGACGGATCTTTCTTAACATTATAGAGCTCAAAAGTCGGACCAGCGAATTTCTGGATGAGTTTGTAATCTCCGGCCCGCAGTAAACTCATGGGTTCGCCTTTACCGATGTAACAGGGGAAGTGCCAATAGAGGGCATCGCGATTTAAACTAGCCCCCGTCTTCACTTGTTTGAGCAGACTGACGCCATCGGTGTGCTGATTCTTGGGTAAGGGCGTGCCAGTGGCTTCGAGGATGGTCGGCATGAAGTCGATACTCGCGACCGGTTCGTCGTAGGTTTTCCCAGCCGGAATAACTCCCGGCCAAGAAATCGCACCAGGGACGCGGATTCCGCCTTCATATAATAGACCTTTGCTGCCGCGAAGTGGATTAACGACGTAGGGCAGGCCGCCGTTGTCGGATGTGAAGATAACTATCGTATCTTTGGTTAGTCCAAGAGCTTCCAGTTTGGCCATGATACGACCAATGCTTGTGTCGACAGCATCCACAGTCGCTGCGTATTCGGGAGTTATACCTTTATCGAGACCTGTAGGCGTTCTGGATTTATATTTGGCGACCAACTCAGGTTTGGGGTCGAACGGTTCGTGCACTGAATGTTCGGCGTAGTAGAGGAAGAAGGGTTTAGATTTATTTTGATCTATCCAAGAGAGTGCCTCGTCGCACAGAGCATCGGACAGATAGCGACCCTTGGCGTTCATGTAGGCGTCCTTCTCGAAATTTAAGTCATCGGGTCGCTTATAGATGTCGAATCCTCTGCCTGTGGGTGAGCCGGGAGTGCCGTTGCGACCGCGTCCGAGATTCCACATTCCGACGAGTGCGGTGGCGTAGCCGTTGGACTTAAGAGCATCAGCGACGGTCTTGGTACCTTCGGGCAACTCGTCATTTCCTTTGGTACTCATCATTTTCATGTGAGGCTGACCTGGGGCATAGCGATCATCGACCACGGTATAGACGCCGTGACGAGGTGTATATTGACCTGTGAGCAAGCAGGCACGTGTGGGAGCACAGTTGGGGGCGCTGGCGTAGCACAGAGAAAAGACTGCACCTGATTTGGCGATTTTATCGATGTTGGGAGTGTCGATGTATTTGTTACCTACAAAACCGGGATCGCGATATCCCATGTCGTCGATAAGAATAAGAACGACGTTGGGCTGACGAGCGGATGCGTTGACGGTGAGAGCGACAACCAGTGCTAACGAAGAAC
>CANCLV010000079.1 GCA_947378905.1 Opitutia bacterium | reverse complement strand
GATTTATACTTAACCCGCGGAAACCTCACGCCCGCTTTTGAGATTTATCAAGATTTTCGCAAGCATGTCGAAGAGCGCACCGCCAGCTCTATCCAGTCTTTAAACCAAAAAATCGATTTAACCCAATCAGGCTTTTTCCCTACCGACCGCAAGAAAGGCAACTGGCCGAGCGACAGCAAAGAAGCCGATGACTTATGGAATCGTCGCTTAAGACTAGATATTTTGAGCGAATTACTGGGCGACGACCGCACGGCTAATACCAGTCGCAATGAGCCTAAACAAAAGCCCTCCCACGAAACCAAGGCGCCCGAAGTTACCCCTGAAAAAATCAAAGAAGCTGTGGCTCGTTTAAAAAAGCGTTATGAAAAAATAAAAGTCTATTTAAGTTTCGATCCCCAAGAAGTCGAAGAACTGTTTCTCAATTCTTATTCCACTCAGTACGATCCACACTCTATTTTCTTCTCCCAGCAATCACTCGAAGAATTTGAAATCGGCATGCGTAATTCACTTTGCGGAATTGGCGCTACGCTGAGCGATGAAGACGGCTATTGCACCATCAAGGAAATCTTACCCGGGGGACCACTCTTCCTTTCGGGCAAAGCTAAGTCGGGAGATAAAATTATTGCTGTAGGACAAGGCAAGGATGGCGAAATGGATGACATCGTCGGACTACGCCTCCAAAAAACCATCAATCGAATTCGCGGAAAACAAAATACGGTGGTGAAACTTTTAGTTGAATCGGGCGATGGCAGCGGGAGAAAAACCATCAGCCTCGTTCGTGACCAAATTAAGCTATTCAATCAAATGGCCTCCGCCCGTTGCTTCGAAGGTCAGAATGGAAACCTGGGAGTCATCGAACTTCCTGCATTCTACGGAAAAAATCCTGACGGCACTGGTTCCAGCCCAACTAAGGACGTTGAACAACTGATTGTTAAACTCAAAGCCATGGGCGTTCGGGCTTTGATTCTGGACCTGCGCAAAAATGGAGGCGGACTGCTTAATGAAGCTGTCGACCTTTCTGGATTATTTATTCCCACGGGCTCAATTCTGCAGGTGCGCGATAGCCAAGGTCGCATTGAAAATTATCGCGACGAGAATGCAAAAGTTGCCTGGGACGGCCCGCTGGTTGTTCTCACTTCGAAACTCTCCGCTTCCGCTTCAGAGATTTTCTGTGGTGCAATGAAGGATCACCGTCGCGCTTTAGTCGTGGGTGATAGCACAACCCACGGCAAAGGTTCGGTGCAAAGCATCATCGAGCTCAATCGAGTGTTTAAAGACTCTGATATTAAATCGGCAGTCAAAGTGACCATTCAAAAGTGGTATGCTCCTAGCGGTTCATCGATTCAATTAAAGGGCGTACCCGCTGACATCATTGTACCCTCCGTCTTTTCAGTCTTACCTGTAGCTGAATCGGATCTCGATCACCCCCTGCCCTGGGACTCCATTCCTGCTTCGCTCACTAAGCCCGATGAAGGTCCTTGGTTAAAAGCACCACTCTCAGATAACTTAATTAATATTCTCAAAGAGGCTTCAGCCAAACGCCAAGCTGAGCTCCCCGAATTCTCTACTCTCAATCACTCCATTGAATGGACGCGCAGTCGTACCAATCGCAAAGAGGTTTCCATCTCTCTCGAGCAACGTCGCCAAGAACGCACGGATGATTTAACTTTCCGTGAACAAGTTCGGAATGAATTAAATCAATTCACCAAAAACTCCTTCAAGGCAACGGATGTTAAATTAGATGCCGCACTCGAACAGGAAAAGAAGGAAGGCGCCGAATACACCAATAAATCCAAACGCCAGTCACGCATTCGTGAGCCACTCGAAGATGAAGACTGGCCTGATTACGATATTCAACTTCAAGAAGCTATCCGCATCGCCGACGACTGGAGTAAACTCCTGGCTGATAAACCTTCTCAGCCCGTCGAACTCGCTCGTTAATTAGCGTGCGCGGTAAAGACCGTGGGGATCATAAATCCACCATGCGTCAAACGGATTGGATAAAGGTGGGAGCTCGTAATAGGGCTTACCATTAGCTTCAGCTTTGATTACAATTCCTGAGTACTCCGATTGGGCAGACTTAGGTAAAGCTGTCGCCGGTGTAGGTACGGGTGCAAGCATGTCGAGTACTGCAGTTTCTTCGATACGGTCCACGACAACATCAATCCATTTGAGCTCCTTAGCCTTCTCGCCAAAGGCCTGCCAGTCGCCCGTAGAATCGTTCTCGTACATCTTCTTCACAAACTCATCGAGCGACAGACCCATCTTCTTTGCTACGGGTGTAGCCATGCGTTCGAACCACAACTTGGTAAATTCAATCTGCTCCTTTAATACAGTCATATTGCCCTTCACGCTATTTGAAACCTGGTGATGCAGAATAATGGTGTTCGGATAGCAGAATGACTTTTCTGCGCAGGTAGCAATCACCGCAGTCATCGACGCCGCAAAGCCTTTCACCACAACATAAACAGGAGCCTTGGAAGCCGTCATGGCTTTCTGAATCAAGTAACCTGCTGAAACGGAACCACCGGGACTGTTATCGACCACGATAAAAATCGGGAACTCACTCGATTGATTATTATAAAAATTAATCCGCTGGCAGATATAATCAGCTAATTGATCGGTCACCGCACCATTGAATGAGATGCGTCGATCGGTAATATATAAAACTCCGTCAACATAAGGATCCTTTAAATACTTAGGTTTAACATTCGCCGCAATTTTTCTGGCCTCATCTTCTTTTTGGAAACGATTAATTTCATTGGTTAAACGAGCGACGGTGTTGCTGGCCTCGAGTTGTAATTGCTTAGCCTCAGCTTCGAGCTCACGGATTTTATTGTTCTTTTCGACGAGGCGAGCGGTGGAGCGAGCGAGTTCGAGCGCGGATTGACGTTCGAGCTTAGTACGCTCGTCTTCTAAAGCAGAAGCTTCAGCTGAGGCTTTAGCTAAACGCAATGCACGCTCGGCTGATAATTTCATCGCTTCAGCATTTAATGGAGCGATTTCTTCCATGCGTTTGGCTTCCTGTAAGGCAAGCTGGGCATCGATTAAAGCCTTCTCTACGCGCATACGGTCCACTTCCTTCATCTTCTCTTTCTGCTCGGGCGTTAAATCTTCGCGAGCAATAGCTGGACCAGGTGCGACAGTAGTGGGGAGCGGTGCAGCGGTTGAAATCGGTGCATTAGCAGCGTCGCTATTCGCAGTCTTGGCAGGAGTAGCTTGGGCGAATAAAATTGGCCCAACCAATAAACTGAAGATTTTTAAGTGTGTGTGTTTAGACATGTTTTTATTTTAAAGTTTAGCGGTAAATGAATTCAGTCGAAGGATCATAGATCCACCAAATATCAAAAGGAGTTAATGGATTTAAAGCAGTAGTTCCATTAAGGCCATCGGGCTTAATGGCAGCCAAAGCCGGAACGGTAGGCGTGTTATTTACACCCTCTTCGGTCATACGCTCAACCACGTGAGTGACCCATTTTAATTTAACGGCCTCGGTTCCTAAAACTTTCCAATCACCTGTAGAAACTGCGGCGTACATTTTTGCGACAAATTCATCCACCGTGATTCCCATCTTGTTCGAGACTTTTACAAAAATTCTTTCGCACCAAATTTTGGACCACTTTAATTGCTGCTCGAGTTGCGTCTGATTTCCAGAAAGTGAAGTGCTAGCTTGATGATGTAAAACAACCGACTGCGGATAAACATAGGACTGTTTAGCCATCGTGGTAATGATCGCAGCCATCGACGCGGCATAGCCTTTAACCACTACGTAAACCGGGGCCTGAGAGGACTCCATCGCTTGGAGGATTTGATAGCCCGACATCACCGAGCCGCCTGGCGAGCGGTCGATCACAATAAAAATAGGAGCCTTTTTATCTAAGGCATTATAGAAGGCGATGCGGTCACAGACAAATTTAGCTAAGGTCTCATCGACGATTCCGTTAAAGGGAATTCTTCGATCGGAAATACGTAGGACTCCGTCGGCGAGAGGCTCGATGGGATACTCAATTTTTCCACTCGTTGTTTCGATTACTTTTTTCTGCAGACGGGCAATTTCCCCCACTTTTTCTAATTGGGCATATTCGACAGCGGCTTGCGCGCTAGTCAGTTTTACATCGGCCTCAAACTCTGCACGACGCGCATCTTTTTCACCTGAAGCCAAAGTAGCCTTAACATTAGCAATAGAGGTCTTTAAATTCAGCTGGGATTTTTCTGCGTCATCCATCGCTCCAGCGGCATCGGCCTTCAATTGTCGAATTCGATTTTCGACTTCGAGTTTCTTGATTTCAAGATCAGCGGCCTGTTT
>CANCLV010000078.1 GCA_947378905.1 Opitutia bacterium | reverse complement strand
TTTCCTGTCGAACAACCGCCGCTATTTTAAAAGTAAGTCCGTTCAAGGTTTTTGGTGTATGGTTCATGTGGGGAGTGGTGAGTTGTTGTTGTGCTTGCGCCTGTGGTGCGGTTGTTGGCGCAATCGTTGGAGTAGCGCGCTAAAATAGTTTAATCTATGATACGATTTGTTCGTAGACCTTCTTTTCCCGGTGAAACGAATCACGAGCTCGTTTGGCCCTTAGTTTTTATCTGCTTCAGCATTTTTGCTTTCGTCTTTTTTAGTTTCGAAGGAACTTCACCTAGTTGTCTTTTTTATAAAATGACAACTATCCCATGTTTGGGCTGTGGTGCCACGCGCTGTGCGCGAGAATTATGTCACGCCGATTTTTGGTCCGCCTTTAAATATAACCCCGGAGTCTTTATGATCTTAGTCCTTGGGTTTATTTGGACTCTTTATTCGGCGATTTTTTGGATAAGCGGTACCTCGCTCAGACTACGACTCGTTGTGGGCGAATCCGCCCGTAAATTCTTTCTTTCAGCTTTATTCATAGTCGCATTAGTTCAATGGCTGTGGCAGTGTTACTATCTCAGATAAATGAAGAAGCTTCTCAGACTATTTAATTGGCTCTTTTTTATTACCCTAGGTCTTATCGGTTTTACCTGGGTAGTCTATTTATCTGCGGATTCATCACAGAAGGCGGCCATTGAGCATAAGGCTTTAGATGTTATCGATAAAGTCAGAGAAGATCAGACGACACCTGATAAAGTTATCCGAGTTTTGGATAAGGTCGCTGATCAGACGACTATCGTAACAGGTGAAATTGTCTCCGCTCCTACGCCCGATGCTAATGCCTTTGCCCCCTACGGTGAACCTAAAGACAATTTAGGTTTAAAGCACCTCGCCAACATCGGTTATGCAGTAGGTTATGATGATAATTTACCGTCTGCTCGCTGGTCTTCCTATCGTGTTTTTCCTTACGAGGATGTTCACTTAAAACGTCCTTCATCATTTTATGTCGATGAACGAACTTCAGCTAAAGTATCGACAGATGAATATGTTCGTTCGGGCTACGACCGCGGTCACCTGACACCTAATTATGTCATCTCAGTTTGTTACGGTGCCGAAGCACAAAAAGAAACTTTCTTTCTCTCTAATATTGTTCCGCAATTGCATGCGCTGAATGCTGGACTCTGGAAGGACATAGAACAGCGCATCGTAAAACGCTACGTGCAGCGGTATGGAGAGGTTTGGGTTCAGGTGGGCCCTCTATATAATACACAACCTAAGATGGTAGGTCGGCTTCCTGTGCCTGACCAATTCTGGATGGTCATTTCCGAATATGAAAAAGACAAAAAGGGTATTCGTGCGATTGCCTACTTGGTGCCGCACGAAGAAAAATGGAGAGATATCGAGTTGACTCGATACATCGTAAGCATCCGACGACTCGAAACTTTAACTGGACTAAATTTTTTCCCAAAACTTCCTCAGCCTACGCAAGATAAGCTAGAGACCGCTGTTGCGCCCCGCGCGTGGTAGAGTCACTTAACTTTCTGTAAGTCGCGTGCTGTAATGAGACACACGCAATCGAGTCCATCCTGAGTTGCCAACCAAAGCATGGGTAACTTGGGCCAATTCTTATGCATGGCTTTGTGTAGACCGCCTACTTCAATTAATAAAATCCCAGCAGGATTTAATTTCTTCGCTGCCTGTTTAAGTAATTTACGAATTACACCCAATCCGTCTTTCTCTGAGACTAAAGACATCTTGGGCTCCTTTTTAAATTCTTCGGGAAGTTTTTTGTAAACCGACTCTGGCTCATACGGTGGATTGCTGATGATGAGATCGTAATTTTTACCCGACATCAGCGCGGTCATCGTGTCGGTTTTGAACAACTTAACCCGTTTTTCTAATCGATGTTGTTTAACATTAATTTTTGCAACCTCGAGGGCTTCGCCAGAAAGATCCGTCGCGTCTACCTCGGCATTCGGAAAATATTTGGCCAGTAAGATGGCAAGGCAGCCCGACCCAGTACAGATGTCGGCAACGCGCTTGATGGTTTTCACAGGCGGGAGCCATTGTGGAATGATTTCGGGAATTAGTTCCACAAAATAGGATCGTGGAATAATGACACGTTCATCTACTTTAAATTTTAATCCGCCAAGCCATGCCTCACCGACGAGGTAGGCGGTGGGTGTGCGATCAAAGATACGTTTGTCTAGTAGTTCAATAAATCGATTCTTCTCTTTTTCTGTTAACTCACGTTTGAAACATTGAGGTAGTTTCTCCCAGGCTAACCCTGTCGCAGCCGACATAAGTGTCAGAGACTCCTCTTGTTCGTTGAGAAATCCCTGTCCGTGCGCGACACCTTTGGCGTGTAACAAGCGATTGGCAAAATCTAGATAGTCGCCACCCGTCCGCAGTTTCTTGGTTTCAGTACTGCGGAGACGTGAGTTGGAGCTCATGGCGATTTTTTCCTTAGGCCTCAACTCAGCGGTGAGGCTGACCAGAGTTCCTTAGGCGTGCGCTCAAAGAAGTCTTCCAAGTACTTCGTTGTAGCTCCGCCTTGGCGGAATACCGGATCTTTCATAATCGAACGACAGACAGGAATAGTGGTATGGATGCCGCGGATGATGTATTCACCTAAAGCACGGTGCATGCGGTCGAGAGCCTTCTGACGGTTTGCGCCGACAGAGATGAGCTTAGCGACCATAGAATCGTAAGTAGGAGGAATGGTGTAACCCGAGTAGCAGTGCGAGTCTACGCGAACACCGTGACCACCAGGAGTGTAATAAAGTCCGATGGTTCCCGGGCTTGGCGCAAAGTTACGTGCAGGATCTTCGGCGTTGATTCGACACTCAATCGCGTGGCCAGTGATTTTGATATCTTTCTGGTTGAGCTCTAATTTTTCACCGCAGGCGATTAAAATTTGTCGGCGAACTAAATCGATATCAGTGACTTCTTCGGTCACGCCGTGTTCAACCTGAATACGGGTATTCATTTCCATGAAGTAGAATTTGCCGTTCTTATCTACAAGGAACTCGATGGTGCCAGCATTGTGATAACCAATCGATTCAGTCAAACGCACTGCCACTTTGCCCATCTCTTCACGCAGTTTAGGAGTGAGGAAAGGAGAGGGTGACTCTTCAATAAGTTTTTGGTGACGACGTTGAACCGAGCAATCGCGTTCTCCAAGGTGGATCGCTTTGCCGTGTTCATCGGCCAACATTTGGAACTCAATGTGACGAGGTTGTTCGATATATTTTTCAATATAAACCGCACCATTACCAAAAGCTTTTTCAGCTTCGGCACGTGCTGCCTCAAATTCTTTGCTGAACGCTGCGGCATTGTGTACGATACGCATGCCTTTTCCGCCACCACCTGCGACTGCCTTAATGATAACAGGAAAGCCAATACGTTGAGCTTCTTTAATGGCCTCACGCTGGTTATCTACTGGACCATCTGTACCAGGAACGGTGGGAACCTTATATTTAGCAGCGGTTTGGCGGGCTACCGCCTTATCACCCATCATACGAATCGCTTCAGGACGGGGACCAATAAATTTAATATTAGCAGAGGCACATTTCTCTGCAAAGCCCGCGCGCTCGGATAAAAATCCGTAGCCTGGGTGAATGGCATCAACGTTGGTAATTTCTGCTGCAGAAATAATACGATCTTCGCGGAGGTAGGAATCTTTGCTGGGTGCAGGTCCGATACATACCGCTTCATCGGCGAGCTGAACGTGCATGGATTGTTCGTCGGCTTGAGAGTAAACGGCAACGGTCTTGATGCCTAACTCACGACAGGCACGAATAATGCGAAGGGCGATTTCGCCACGATTGGCGATAAGGATTTTATTCATCGGATAAATTCGGTGATCAGCCTACCTTCACGCGGAAGAGGGGCTGGCCGAATTCCACGGATGTACCATTGGCAACGAGACACTCAACGATCGTGCCAGCGATTTCAGAAGGAATTTCATTCATCACCTTCATCGCTTCGATAATACAAACTGTGGTATCAGCCTTAACAGGTGAGCCAACAGCCACAAAGGGTGGGTTTTCGGGTGAAGGGGTTGCGTAGTAGGTCCCAACCATCGGTGAGTTGATGGTTTTGATGTTGGGGTCAGCAACCACTGCTGCAGGAGCTGGGGCCGCCGCCGGAGCAGGCGCACTTGCCGGAGCAGGCGCATAGGCAACGGGTGCAGCTGGGGCTGATGCTACTGGCGCAGCACGTCCACCAACATCACGCTTAATGCGTAATTTGAATTCTTGGTCTTGGATTTCGAATTCGGAAAGGTCCGACTTCTTCATTAAATCCACGACTTGTTTGATCTTAGTTAGGTCCAATGTTTTGTCCTCCGTGAGGGGGTTTCACGATAGATACATCGGGTC
>CANCLV010000077.1 GCA_947378905.1 Opitutia bacterium | reverse complement strand
GAACAATGGCTCGAGGCGATTGAGAATGCCTTGGATCCTGAAAACGAAACGTTCCACATCTTACAAGAATACCACAAACCAAGACGTCTCTCTCACCCCGTTTATACAGACGATGGTGCAGTCGCTACGGCGGAAGGTCGTGTTCGTCTCTGTCCTTATTATTTTGTGAATGGCGAAACGGTTGAACTCTCAGGCATCTTATCCACTTTCTGTCCGGCTGATAAGAAGATTATCCACGGCATGAAGGATGCGGCCTTATTGCCCTGCCAATTAGTGACAGCTTAATTCAGCCGTGCCTTGCCAAAGGTTAAAAAAAAGTTAGTTTAGGGTTATGCGAATTCTTGCCCTATGTATCTTGCTACTAGGGAGACTAATGCCTGCAACATGGGCAGCGGCGCACACAGAAGTTGAATTAGTAAATTTAAGTCCAAGCGTCGAAGCTGGTCAGTCGTTTAGAGTTGGATTAAAATTTAAGTGTGAACCTAATTATCACATTTACTGGAAAAATGTCGGCGATGCAGGAACCCCGCCAAGTCTAAACTGGAAAGAGAATCCTAATGTAAAATTAGGAAACACCTACTGGCCTGGCCCACATTTATTAGACCAAAAAGGTGTCATTAACTTCGTCTATTCGGACGAAACTATCATCGTGTTCGAGGGCAAGTTCTCACCAGCGACCACGGGGCAGATCAAATTAGAAGGCCTCGCTGAATGGCTCGAATGTAATGAAAGCGGCTGCTACCCCCAAGAAAAGGAAGTGAGCCTGTCCCTTAATCTAGGCGGTAAAAATAATCATAAAGAAATAGATTCAAAATATTATGCAGATTTAAATCCGGCAGTTACCGCGGTCGGCAGGATTAATGATAATCACCTCATTGTAGATGCTCCCGAAAAACTTGGTCTTAAAAAATGGTATCCCGAGCGCCCATTTATTTCCGCTTGGGCCGTCGCCGCTGCTCAATACCTTCCCAATAAAATTAATTTTAATCTGCACGATGCCCCTGAGCCATTGTCAGCAGGCCCAATCAGTTTCGTCGCCCAGACCGCCCAAGGAAAGTTTATCAAAGTTAATGTAAAATTAAATACCGAGGAAACGGCGACAGCTAGCGAGCCCACCCCGTTGGCCGATGATCCACTTATTTGGCAGCCCTGGTCAATTGAGGCCCAAACTAAAGCCCTGAATAAGGATAAAATCGTCTACATTGATTTTACCGCACGCTGGTGCGCCACTTGCCAAGTCAACAAACGAGTTTATCACGACGATGACGTAATAAAGATTTTAAATAAGAATAATGTCGTACTCCTTCGGGCTGATTGGACCAAAAAAGATTCTGCGATCTCTACCGAACTCAAAAAGTATAATCGCGAAGGCATCCCCTTAAACGTCGTTTTAAAAAATCAACGCGACCCCATTATTCTTTCCGAAGCTCTAACTAGCAAGGAAGTCATCAACGGGATTGAAGCAGCAGTCTTTAATCAGCCCTATAAATCAAGTGAAGCGTCCCACCCCTTCTGGGTCTGGCTGCTATTAGCGATGGGTGGTGGCTTTATCCTTAATCTCATGCCCTGCGTATTCCCGATGATCGGCATTAAGATTCTTACCTTTGTTAACGATGCGGGTGCTAAAACTAAAACCATTCTCGTACACGGTTTACTTTATACCTCTGGAGTCATCATCAGCTTTATTGGTTTATCTATATTGATTCTAGTTTTAAAAAATACTGGCAGTGCTGTGGGTTGGGGCTTTCAAATGCAATCCGCTGGGTTTGTCTTAGCGACCGTACTCCTTATGGTGATTATGGGTTGGAGCTTCCTCGGACTCTTTGAAATCGGCAGCGGATTCGCCGGCACACTTGCACAATCTAATCAATCATCCGGATCTTGGGGCGCATTCCTGTCTGGCGTGCTCGCTACCGCCGTCGCGACACCCTGTACAGCTCCAGGCTTAGGCGCAGCCATCGGATTCGCCTTAGACAGCCATCGCACGAACGTTGAGACCATTTCGCTATTCATCGCAATGGGCCTGGGCATGGCCTCTCCCTATCTATTCTTATCGTTCTTCCCCAAGTTAACACGTTTCCTCCCCAAGCCTGGGGCTTGGATGGAAACATTGAAGAAAGTTTTAGCACTCCCGCTCTTTGCTTACGCCGCTTACCTACTCTGGGTACTCAACGGAATTACTAGCAGCACTCATTGGATCCGAGATATTTATATCGGATTAGTTTTTATTTCCCTATCGTGTTATGTATTCGGAAAATGGGGCGCGGTTCACCAAGCAGTCAAAACACGAAAAATCGCCGTGTGGACTTCGGCGATTCTACTCGTGGCGACCTTGGTATACCTATTCAGCCAGATACCTAATTAGAGAGCGCTAACGGGTGCTGGTGCAGAGCCAGAACTTGCAGCAGGAGCAACTGGCTTTGAAGCACCAGAACGAATGGGTCCGGAGTAATTAGCGTCTACGACAATTGCTTTACGATCTTTAGAACCAGAGTCGCGACCCGAAGCATTTTTATCAGCTTCCTGTTCTCCAAGCGCGAGAACTTCAACGTTTGTCTCAGTGCTACCCAGTTTAACCAAATATTCGCGAACCGACTGAGCACGACGATCGGAGAGACCTAAGTTATATTCTTCGGTGCCGAATTGGTCAGTGTAACCAGCAATGATGATTTTAGTATTTTGAGCCTGACCAGAAATCGCATCGAGCTTAGCGCGCTCCTTGGAATCAACAGTGTACTTATCGAAACCAAAATAAACAGTGGTTAAAATAGCTTCGGGAGGAATATTTCCACTACGAATTGCTTCCGCCATCGAGCCGAATCCTGAACCGCGCATTTCCATGCCAGCGTTAGAGGCTGAATTGCTGCCGCTCCAATTTGACGGCATTTTAGATGGACCACAACCTACTAAGAAAATGGATGCTAAGATGGGAAAGGTTAACTGTTTCATATGAGTAATTAGAAAGAGGAAAAAACTGTGTGTCGCAAGCCTCGACTGACCTAGTAGCGAGGGATTTCGTGATCCACTTCTTGTGACCAAGCATCAATACCACCCTTGATATTTGTGGCTAAATCGTAGCCCTTGGCACGTAGATACTGGGTAGCCCGCATACTTCGACCCCCGTGGTGACACATGATGAGGACCTGACGGTCTTTGGGAATCTTCGAGAGTTGATTGGGAAGTTCCGCCAAGGGAATCAATTCTGCCTGCAAGACGTGTCCGATGGCATGCTCATCACGCTCACGAACATCAATCAGCATAGGTGGCTCATCTGAGCGTAGTTGTTGGTGAGCTTCGGTAACAGAAATTTCTAAGGGGGATTCTTTCATAGATGAATTGGAAGTTTCACAAACGGATGATTGATAGTTCTCTGCTTTGATTTCTGAAATCTTAGGCGACTTACCGCAAACCGGACAATCGGCGTCGGATGTAATGGCAATTTTTTGGCTTCTACCCTCTGCTACGTTAATAACGAACATCTGGGAGTGCTGACGTTGTTTAAGTAAAATGGCTAAAGTCTCCGCCGCCATCCACGAGCCGATAACTCCACAGGTCGCACCTAATACTCCAGCCTCCGAACAGGTCGGAACCGAACTCGCATCAGGAATCATCGGATAAACACAACGATAGCATCCGGCATTAGGTAAAAATGTAGCGACCTGGCCTTCGCCTCTTAATACACTTCCGTGTACCAACGGTTTCTTCGCCAAGACACACGCGTCGGCCGCCAAAAATCTCGTCGCAAAATTATCAGCTCCATCAACGACCACATCGTAGCGACTTACCAACTCGAGTGCATTTTCAGCAGTGAGTCCTTCGGGATGTAAAATAATTTCGGCTCCAGGATTTATTTCCATAAGCGATTCAGCAGCAGAAATAGTTTTGGGTAATCCGAGAGTATCAAAGCCGTGAATGATTTGTCGGTGTAAATTACTGAGGTCGACCTTATCAGGATCTGCGATTCCAATGGTGCCCACTCCGGACGCCACCAAGTACAAAGCAGCCGGCGACCCCAAACCACCAGCACCGATTAAAAGCACTTTTGCATTTTTAATATTAAGCTGACCAGCCTCACCTACCTCGGGCAAACGCATCTGCCGTGCGTAGAGTGCACGCTCATGTGCAGACAGCGATACAGGCGTTTTCATTTAGTCTATTCACTCAATCTGTAGCCCTATGTCAAACCCCTGCATAGATTATAAAAGTGGAGATTGAAAAACCCCATGAGACTTTACAGGGTCTTGCTGTGGGAAATGTTTATCTAGGCATCGACTATGGAAGCAAACGCATCGGCCTGAGCTATGCGGACGATCTCGGCATGGCGTTTCCTCTTCCCGCCGCAGTCGACGAAGAACTGTCCGCAAGATTTGAACACATCCAACGCGAAATCACCCG
>CANCLV010000076.1 GCA_947378905.1 Opitutia bacterium | reverse complement strand
AATGAAGCGATTGCGCAAAGAGCTTCCACGGAAATCAATCAAATTAAATCTGCTTTTGCTATTTTAGAAAATAAAATTAAATCCCTCGAAAAAGATTTAAGTTCAGTAGCCTCTTCTGCGAAGAAAGAAGACATCGATGATTTAAATGAAAAGGTAGGTTCGCTCACTAATACACTTCGAGGAGTGGTGGCGGATGCAGAAGAGGTCGCCGATGATTTCAAGAAAGTGCGCGATGAAATTAAAAAAGTAGGTCAACAAATTGATAAAACGGGTGACCGCCTAGATGATTTACAATCCCAGGTGAAATCGATTCAGGAAAACCCCTCTAAGGCCTCCGCTCCTAGTCCAGCTTCCGTTCAGGAAGAAGAGCCGGAGGCCGAAGCGGTTGTTTCTGATGACGAAGAAGACGTAGACGATGAGAAGGTTGAGGAAGTAGAAGAAGAGGACGAAGAAATTGAAGAAGTAGCTGAAATAGAAGCTCCAGTTGAACAAACCACATCGCCTGCTACTGCATCTGCACATGGTACAGCGCTGACCATTAACCTCATGATTGGCATTGGAAATAAGCCTTATGTGCGTGGCACCGGTCCTGGTTTGAGTAAAGAAAAGGGAATCCCCATGACATTTTTAGGAATTGGCCGCTGGCAATGGATCTCACCAGATCCTGAAGCACCCGCCACGATCGAGGTTTGGAAAAATGATCAAACACCCTTGGGGGAACCCCTGCATCTTTCGGGCGGCGAGCCAGTCGAAGTGAATGAAGATCATTTTGCGGGATCTTAATGTATGCTGAGTTTGTTGGCTGCTTGTATTGTTTTAACGACTCCGCCTTCGACTCCGGAAGTTTCACCCGTTGAGCCACGTCTTTATATCAATGAGACTTCATTGGGAGTTGTTTTGGGATATAATTTAAATGAACTAAGTTTTGTCGCTTCACACTGTGAGGCTATCAATCGTTACATGGAGCAGGTATTATTTATGCCAGCTTTGCCTCCACCCAAAGCGCGCATTGAATTGGTCGACGGTAAAAATGCACCTCCCGTTTCAGTGCGAAATTTAAGCGGAGAAATTCTGACTCAAATAAATGTTAATACTAAAGAGGATATTTCTGGCCCAGTGGCTGAAGCGGCTGCTTGTACGTGGCTGGCCCGTGCCGCTTTAGCGGGTGGACGACCTTATGACAAAAGTCCTATTTGGTTACGCCAAGCTTTGAAGTCGGAAATCATTGGGTTATTGCGACCATCAATGGTGGATTGGTGGTACCGCCAGGGCCGATCTAATACTGCATCGCCATTGGAGAAAATCATCAAAGGACAGGCACCCGATTTGGAGTCTTTTTTATTTTGGCGCGCTGTGCGTAATGAAATTGGGTCAAGTGCTGACCAAACCAAAATTTTAATTAATAGTGCGCAGGGTGAAGACATTTTAAAGTTAGTAGTTAAAAGCAAATTGCTCGATGAAAACTGGTGGTTAACAGCTCGAGCGAATTTATTATTAAATCGTGCGCCGGTGAGTTTGGGTATGCGCGAATCGGCGGAGACGCTCGATGATTTATCACGATTTGTTTTTGATCTAGGTCAGGGCGATGTCGTTTTACCAGGTCCTATGGCGGTAAAGAATCGCGAAGCTAAAGGCGTCCAATTAGAAATGAAGTCACGGCTCGTGGCACTACGTCGCGAGCTTCTACGTCAAAACCCCGTTTACCATAATGCTTGGCGAACCCTTGGTACTTGGTTGGAGAATTTTTCTACCGCTACGCCTGAAGAGTTAGATCAACAGTGGGATGAATTTTTAAAAGAGCGTAGGGCGGCGAATGAATTAAGAAACGAAATCGAAGCGGCGCTTTCTGAAGGCTTGTCCAAAAAAGAAGGCCAGCAGTGAGCTGGCCTTCTTAAAAGAGAAAAACTTTTTATTAGTCGTTCTTCTCGGATTCGGTTTTTTGTAGAATCTGGTCAGCGAGCGTGACGCGGAAGAGGGAGAGGGCTAACCAGAATACGCCCGAGAGGCAGGCTGATGCGTAGGCGCCACCGAGTAATACGGCGAATTCACCGGACTCGACCCAGGGTACGTGATTTTTAAGAACGTTGGTCATAGCGACGAAGAAAATTACCGTCAGAATGATATCGATAATTGCCCCTTGTTTGGTGACCAGCTTTGGCTTCGAGTTATCCATGAAGGCAACATTGGTGGCTTTATCTCTAAGTCTGTCAATACTACCCGATTTTTACCTTTTATATTTCATTACTTGTGGTCATTTTTTCGCATCTACCCCTTGCCAATATGTGTATCTCCATCATTCTGCCCGCCCGGTGGGGTATTGCCACCCGCTAATTAACACACATTAAACTTTATAAATTATGGCCGAAGAGCTCAAGGACACCCTGAATTTGCCTGTGACCGACTTCCCAATGCGGGCGGGATTAGCTGAGCGCGAGCCAGTGCGAATCGCTCACTGGGATCGACTTAAATTATACGAGAAAATTCAGAAGCGTGCCGCCGGTAAACCCGCGTTCGTTCTGCACGATGGTCCGCCGTTCACCAATGGCGACGTTCATATTGGAACGGCACTCAACAAACTTTTAAAAGATTCTATCCTGCGTTTCAAATCGATGAAAGGTTTGCGCACGCCTTATGTACCTGGCTGGGATTGTCACGGTTTGCCCATCGAGCATAAGGTGATGAAAGAACTGCAGGCTAAAAAACAATCTTTAGAGCCTTTGGGTATTCGTAAAGCCTGTGCAGAATTTTCTGCTAGTTACATCGAGAAACAACGTGGTCAGTTTCGTCGTTTAGGAGTTCTGGCTGATTGGAAGTCGGAATACCGCACAATGGACCCGGTTTATGAATCTGAAATTCTAAAAGGATTTTCTAATTTCGTTGAACAGGGTTTAGTTTATCGTTCGAAGAAACCTGTCTATTGGTCGATTCCCTGTCAGACCGCTTTAGCTGAAGCGGAAATCGAATATATCACGAAACGTTCTCACTCCATTTGGGTGGCGTTCCCCGTGGCTCAACCTGAGAGCAAGGGACTCAAGCCTTCTCATCCACTTTCGGTGGTGATTTGGACAACGACTCCTTGGACCTTGCCCGCTAATCTCGCGATTGCTGTTCACCCTGAGTTGGACTACGTTGAAGTTAAACACGGCGAAAAATCTTATCTCGTAGCTACTGCGCGTCGTGATGCGTTTGTTACCGAATGCGGACTCGAAGGTGCGGTCGACGGATTTAAAGTTAAGGGAAAAAATCTAGAAGGTCTGTTGCCTCGTCACCCTTTCATCGAGCGCGATGCCCCAGTAGTTTTAGCAGATTACGTTACCACTGATGCTGGTTCGGGTTGTGTGCATACGGCACCAGGACACGGCTTAGAGGATTTTCAAACTGGAAATAAATATGGTCTCGAACCCTATTGTCCGGTGCGTGACGATGGAACTTATGCTGATGATGGTCGAGTGCCTAAGGAGTTAGTGGGTATTACTGTTTTAGAAACCGAAGGGAAAAATCCTGCGAACATTGCTGTACTTACACTATTAAAAGCGAAGGGCGCCCTCATAAAATCATCAACGTTTGAGCATCAATACCCACACTGTTGGCGTTCAAAGTCGCCCGTCGTTTTCCGTGCACTCGATCAATGGTTTGTTGGATTAGACCGCGGTGGACTTCGTGCAAAAGCATTAGCTTCTGTCAGTCAGGTAAAATGGATACCTGCGAGTGGAGAGAATCGTATTCGTGCTGCTCTCGAAGGACGTCCAGATTGGTGTATCTCTCGTCAGCGTGCGTGGGGAGTTCCGATTCCTTCATTTTATTCACCTTCAACTGGCGATTCTTATTTAGATGCTGGCGTCGTTCGTCACGTTGCTGCGCAAGTTGCGAAGCAGGGTGGCGATTGGTGGTGGGCTACGGATGTGGCTGAAGTTCTCAAAGGTGCACCCGTACCAAAAGATTGGCCGAAAGATTTAAAGAAGGGCAGTGATACTTTGGACGTTTGGATTGATTCTGGCTCCAGTCACTTAGCTGTCTGTGCGCTCCATCCTGACTTACACTGGCCCGCTGATTTATATTTAGAAGGGTCTGACCAACATCGTGGTTGGTTCCAGTCCTCACTCTGGACCGCGATTGCAGTTAAAGGGTCGCCGCCTTATCGCTCGGTACTCACTCACGGATTTGTGGTGAATGAGAAACGACAAAAAATCTCTAAGTCTGATAATTCAGGCAAACCACAAACAGCGGATGACTACGTTAAAAAATATGGTGCTGATATTGTGCGCCTGTGGGTAGCTTCAGAAAATTATCAAAGCGACATTCCCATTTCGGATGCAATCTTTGATACTATCTCCAATCAATATCGCGGAATGCGTAATTCGCTCCGTTATCAGTTAGGAAATTTACACGACTTTAATCCGAGTACCGACACCGTACCTACCGAAAAATTATCTCTCATTGATCGTTGGGTATTAGTAGAGACAGCAAAA
>CANCLV010000075.1 GCA_947378905.1 Opitutia bacterium | reverse complement strand
AGCTATCCCGAGATGGTAAAACTCGCCGGTGGTGTTCCTAAATTTATCAACGCAGAAGACGCGACCGGATTTAAAGTTACGCCTTCACAACTCACGGCTGCGATCACCCCGAAGACTCGCATGGTAGTCATCAACAGCCCTTCTAATCCTACGGGCGCAGTTTACAGTCGTGCTGAATTAGAAGCCCTCGTTGCGATTTGCGTTAAGGCTAATGTTTGGATCATGTCCGACGAAATTTACGAAAACCTCGTCTACGATAACCAAACCACCTGTAGCCCAGCAACCTTTTCACCCGAAGCTGCTCGTCTTACTATCACCGTTTCTGGTTATGCTAAGAGTTATTCGATGACCGGATGGCGCCTCGGTACTTTAGTGGCGAGCGACAAAGCTCTCGCCGCCGCTGTCGCTGATTTACAGAGCCAAATTTCTTCTAATGCGACTACCTTCGCTCAGTTCGGTGCTCTCGCTGTTCACCAACATCCCGACAAAGCCAAAGCTTCGCTCGCTGAAATGTGTAAAGCCTTTGACCGTCGCCGTCTAAACCTACTCGCCGGATTAAACGCTATCCCAGGTTTAACCTGCTATCGTTCACAAGGCGCGTTTTATCTTTTCCCGAACATCAAAGCGTTCGGACTTACCTCCGCACAATTCGCAGATCGCTTACTCGAAGAAGAACTCATGGCCGTTGTCCCTGGTTCTGCTTTCGGCTCCGAAGGTTACATCCGTATGAGCTATGCAACTTCGGATGAAACGATTGCGAAGGGATTGGAGCGGTTAGCTCGTTTCTGCGCGAAGCTTAAACGAGCATAGTGGGCACGTTGGCAAGGTGACACGTTGGCACGGGGGGATGCCGATAGCACTGGGGTTAAAAGGTTTTTTATACAGTCAAAATATACCTAAGGAATATAACCTAGGGCGAATTGGCTGACAAATAACAATTATGTCATTGGGCTGTGCCGATGAGTACATCGAAACCTTTAGGCCAAGTTAAATCTTATCGTGATCTTGTTGTGTGGCAAAAATCTAAATCGCTAGCAGTAGATATTTATAAGCTTACACAAACGCAGACTTTCGAACGACATCGCAGCTTAGCTGATCAAATAAATAGGGCAGCTGTGTCTGTTCCTTCTAACATTGCTGAGGGTGATGAGCGTGGAACGAATAAAGACTCTTTGCGTTTTTTACTTATTTCACGTGGTTCGTTAGCCGAACTCGAAACGCAAATTAATATAGCGAAAGAAATTGGACTCATAACAGCAATTACATTGGATCAAGTTGCCAAGCGCATTGAGGAAGTTGCGCGATTAATCGGTGGCACGGTTAAAATGCGTAGAGCACGTGACGAAAACCTACGTCAAAGGTTCTGAATGCCTTTTCCCCTTGCCAACGTGTCACCGTGCCAGCTTGTCCACTAAACTCAGGCTGGCTCCACTAAGATGCATTCCATCCCCGCTGCATCGGCTGCTTCTTTGCCGCGTGGGCTGTCTTCAACGACTACGCAGTCTGATGGATCAATTCCAATACGTGCAGCGGCTGTTAAAAAGAGGTCAGGGTGTGGCTTTAAACGCGTCGCATCTTCAGCCGTAATTATGGCATCAAACAGATGCATGATATTTGTAGCTGTGAGTGATGTGTGGACGTGACTCTTACGTCCAGCTGAAGCGATCGCGGTACGGTGACCTAGACTTTTGACATGATGAACAACCGCCACGACTGCTTTTCTGGGTCGAACGTCTTTTGCTAAATGGATTTCGAGATAGTCGTGTCCGTCGGCCAATAATAACGGCACGTCTAAATCTACATTATAAAGTCTCTTAAGATTCTTACAGGTGTCGTGGGCGGACATTCCTCCCATCGAACAAAATAAATCCCATGGAAAATCAAAAGGCTTTCCGAGTTGTTTGCTAATGATATGTGTCCAAGTGCGATGGTGAATGCGCATGGTTTCTGCCACGGTTCCGTCGCAATCAAAAATCCAGCCTCTCTTTTTTAACAGTGCAGGATCAAATGAAATCATTTCCGACATTTTAACGGAAACCTCCACCGGGGAATCCGCCGCGACCACCGCCCATTTGACCCATCTTACGCATGAGTTCGTGGGCTCTTCCACCTTTCATCATTTTCATCATCTCACGCATTTGCGTAAATTGTTTAATCATCGCATTCACATCGCTGACTTGCGTGCCTGATCCCTTGGCGATGCGTGCCCGACGGGAGGCATTAAGAATGTCGGGCTTGCGACGTTCCTTAACGGTCATCGATAAAATAATCGCTTCGGTTTTACCGAGCATTTTTTCTTCGCGGGCGCCGACTTGTACATTCCCCATGCCAGGCATCATTTTCATGATGTCACCCAGGGGCCCCATCTTTTTCATCTGACCCATCTGCGCTAAGAAATCTTCTAAATCGAAGTCCGACTTCTTTAATTTCTCTACCATTCTTGCCGCTTCTTTTTGATCCACCACTTCTTGAGCCTTTTCAACGAGTGAGACGACGTCACCCATACCTAAAATACGTTGAGCGAGGCGATCAGGATGGAAGGTATCAAAGTCCGCAGATTTTTCCCCGGTTCCAATATAGCGAATGGGCACACCAGTAACCGATTTCATCGATAGCGCAGCGCCACCACGTGCATCGCCATCTAACTTAGTTAAGATAATACCCGTCAGCGGGGTAGAGGTGTTGAATTGCGCGGCGACATCCACGGCCTGTTGTCCGAGCGCCGCGTCGGCGACTAAAAAGATTTCCTGTGGCTGAATCAGTTCACGAATGCGACTGATTTCCGACATTAAATCGGCGTCGATTTGTAAACGTCCAGCTGTGTCGACAATCACAACATCCGAGCCTGCAGCTTCGGCATCTTTGGTTAATTGTGCAACCATGGCTGGGACATCCTGAGCTGCACGATCAGAACGGAAATCAATCCCTTCATTCTTCGCTAAAGTCTCGAGTTGGTCGATAGCAGCGGGACGACGTAAATCGGCAGCAATCAAACTAGGTTTTTTGACACCTTCTTTTTTGATAAGGTGTCGGGCTAATTTAGCTGCACTCGTTGTTTTACCTGAGCCTTGAAGTCCAACCAGTAAAATTCTTAGAGGGCGTTGAGGGTTGAGAGTTTTTTCACCTTCGCCGAGCAACTTGGTGAGTTCATCAGAGACAACTTTTACTGCCATCTGTCCTGGTGAGACGGCTTCAACTACTTCTTTTCCAAGACAGGCATTCTTAACGCGTTCGGTGAATTCTTGGGCGACTTTGAAATTAACATCGGCACTGAGCAGGGCAGAATTAACTTCATTGAGCGCTGGAGTGATATTTTCAGCCGTAAGCTTCGAAAGCCCACGCAGGTCGCGGAGAGCTTTGGTAAGTTTATCGGTTAAGCTATTAAACACGGATGACCCAAAGAAAACAGGGTTACTCTTTGGATGCAAGAAAGGAGGCGGGCTTTCCTTGTTTTTTGTGCAAAAGACGTGAGAATGTCTCTTGCACTCTAAGTTAAGTCTTACACTTTTCGGGGCATGGAAATTATCGTCATGGGCTGTGGCACGTCGCAAGGGGTTCCCTTGGTGGCCCATGATAATCCAGGCTTGGATCTTTCTAATTCCAAGAACTGGCGTACGCGCACCAGCGTTCACGTCATCATCGAAGGCCACCACGTACAGGTCGACGCCGCTCCGGAATTCCGTCTTCAGTGTTTAGTGAATCGGATTAATGACGTCGATTCGTTCATCCTCACCCACGGCCACGCCGACCACGTTCTGGGCATGGATGATCTCCGTCAGTTTTGCACCAATAGCGGCAAAGCGATGCCTGTATACACAACCGCTCAGGGCAAACATCGCATCGAAGCTATTTATCCCTACGCCATCGGTGCCATGGCTTCGCCCGGTTACATCGAATTAGACGTCAGCCTTTTCCCTAAAGAATTAAAACTCCCCGGCGGTGGCATTGTTACATCGACAGTCCTTCCTCATGGCAGTGAGTCGACTCTCGGTCTGATCTTTTACGAGCCATCCACTGGGAAGAAATTTGTTTATTATACCGATTGCAAAACGCTCACGCGCGAAGCGATTGCTTTAGCTCAAGATTGCGACGTCGCCATTCTCGATGGCTTAAGGCCCAACTTTCACCCCACACACATGACCATTGGTAAGGCCTGCGAAATGTCGGTCGAGATCAACGCTAAGCAGGCTTATATTACTCATATGACTTACCAGATCGATTACGGCAAGTGGCCTGAATCGGAATTAGCTGCCGCCTATCCTAAGGTGGGACTGTGCTACGACGGTCAGCGAATTGTTCTGAAATAATTAGAGGCCTTGAATAGGAGTGCCTTCGGGACGCTCGATCGCGAAACGGAAGGGCACGTCTTTTTTCTCGTCCGGCTTCAGATTAAAACGCCATTCGAGAAGCTTGCCGTCCGACATTTTAAGATTCTCTGAATCCTTCTCGTACTTGGGTTCTTCGAGAATGACTTT
>CANCLV010000074.1 GCA_947378905.1 Opitutia bacterium | reverse complement strand
TGAGCCATGAAGGCGCCACCTTGTTCGTGACGTGGAAGAATGGTACGGATTTTTTTCGAACGGGTGAGCCCTTGGTGAAGTTCCATGGAGGCACCGCCTGGATAAGCGAAAATGGTGTCGACGCCGAGATTTTCGAGACAACGGACCATGACATCACAACCGCGCATTTTCACGCCGGTGGTGGCGGAAGAGGTGGATGATGTTTTAGAGGTCGATTGCTTCGCAGCGTTCTTTTTTGTCATGGTCGAATGGCGGGATGTTTACCGCAGGGAATGGGTTAGAAAAGGTGTGCAACGCGAAGGGGCAAGTGTGAATAACCTACAGGTGGTTAAAAACATCGAAATTAGGTGAATTAGGTCGAACTTTGACCCAGCTTTTAGGCTAAAACCTAGTGTTTTATGTGCTTTAAACCTGCAACTGAAATAGGGGAGCTCATGCCGGCCTGGAGGTAGGCATGTCCAGCCACTACGGCAGACTTCAAATCTTTTCCAAGGGCGAGGTGAGCGGTGATGGCAGCAGATAAAGTGCAACCGCTTCCATGAGTATCAATTTCTTTGAGGCGTTTTGCTTTGAGCACAAAAGTTTTTCCATCGGGCCAAGCTAGAACATCGATCAATTCATCGCCTTGAGCATGCCCGCCTTTGAGAAGAAAGGGCACCTGGTAAAGTTGAGCCAGCTCGCGGGCTTCCGCTTCGCAATGACTGCCACCTTTTGTGGTTTTACCTAATAAAATCGAGGCTTCATCGAGGTTAGGCGTAACTAATGTTGCTTGTGGTATCAGGCTTTTTTTGACGGCTTCTACGGCGTCGGGTGACAAAAGGCAGGCACCGCTTGAGGCCACCATAACGGGGTCAACCACGCTAGGAATTTTTGTTGAACTAATTAACTGGGCGACGGCTTCGACGATTTCTGTATTTAGCAACATGCCGGTTTTGAGTGCTCGCGGTTGAAAATGGCGGATGACTTGTTGGCATTGCTCGATGACAAACTTCGCTGGAGTGGCCTCAATTCCGCTAACTCCTGTTGGGTTTTGTGCAGTAAGACAGGTTATCGCCGTTGTTCCATAAACCCCATTGGCAGCGAACGTCAGCAGATCCACTTGGATGCCTGCACCCGCTCCGCTATCCGAGCCCGCAATGGTGAGCGCTGAAGTTAGCGAGCCAGTGAGGCTATGATTTGGGTTTTCGGGTTTCATTTTAAATCAATTAATAATAGACTATCCTCGGCTTGAAATAAGAATTGTTATTTGTAATTTACAACAATAACAAAGGTAAAATCTTTAAATTGAGTTTAACTAAAAACAGTTCATCGCAAAGACGTTACATCACCTCAGACGCACAAGCAGCCCTAGAGCGTTTAGTTGTTGGTCGCGAGTGTAACAATTTTGATAGTTTTAGTAGTGCAAGAAAAAGCATGGCTTACCTTGTATTGCTGAAATTAGGTTTAATTAATGCCACGGTAAAAGAAGTTCCAGGTCGCGCTTATCCCGAAGTGACAATTCTCAGTGTGACTTCGTTAGGAAAAAAGACATACGAGAATCACATCAATTATAAGGAAACTAATTCCGCCAGAATACCCAAAATTTTAGTCGGCATAACCTTGGTGGGGATAGTAGTGATTATCACCTTAAAGTTTCTGAAAATTCTTTAAGGTTTATATTCCCTAGGGCCTTTTAATTAAGCATTGAGATATTCTAATGCTTAAGAGCCTTTTCCTTATTCTCACCTAAGATGACGACTTTTTGAGCCCCAAATCCGTTGACACCTTCGAGCGCTTTCTTCTTCTTTTAGTTCCCCCAATGTTCATCGGCTTGCCGTTGGACTATTTATTTTCTCACATAAAAATATCCCCATGGCTAAAAATAAAAAAAGCAATCACTCACCGACCACTAAATCCAGCAAAGTAGTTTACACTTGGGGTGGTGGCAAAGCTGATGGCGATGGCGCAATGAAAGCTCTTCTCGGCGGCAAAGGTGCCAACCTCGCTGAGATGACCCGAATTGGTCTACCCGTGCCTCCAGGTTTCACCATCACCACGGAAGTCTGCACCTACTACTACGCCAATAAGCGTACATATCCATCCACACTCCAAGCACAGATGGAATCGGGTATCAAAAATATGGAAAATTTGATGGGCACGAAATTTGGTGCGACACAGGGAATGCCTCTCTTGGTTGCGGTTCGCTCAGGTGCTCGCGACTCCATGCCTGGCATGATGGACACCATCTTAAATCTTGGTCTGAATGATCAGTCGGTCGTCGCACTTGAGAAAGCCACTAACAATTCCCGCTTCGCCTGGGATTGTTACCGTCGCTTCATTCAAATGTATGGTGACGTTGTGCTCGGCGTTCAAAAACGTGAAGGTGAAGACCACGAGCCATTTGAAACCGTCATCGAAGAATTCAAACACGAAAAATATGACGGAGATATTGAAGACTCCAAACTCACTGCAGCTGATCAACAAGAATTAGTGAAGCGCTTTAAGACTTTGGTCAAACAACGCACGGGTCGAGTTTTCCCTCATGATCCATGGGAGCAACTTCGCGGTGCTGCGGGTGCCGTTTTCAGTTCTTGGATGAATGACCGCGCGATTGTTTATCGCCGTAAATACAACATCCCTGCCGAGTGGGGTACCGCCGTAAATGTGCAAGCCATGGTGTTTGGTAATACCGGTGAGCATTCAGGTTCAGGTGTAGCCTTCACACGTAATCCCGCCAATGGTGTGGATGAATTTTACGGAGAGTTTTTAGTGAATGCACAAGGTGAAGACGTGGTCGCCGGTGTTCGCACTCCCGAGCCTGTGATTAAATTGAAGAACGTCATGCCTAAGAGCTACGACCAGTTATTAAAAGTACGTCAAATTCTCGAGAAGCACTTCAAAGATGTTCAAGATATCGAGTTCACTATTCAAGAAGGCAAACTCTACATGCTGCAGACTCGTAATGGTAAGCGCACAGCCGCTGCCGCACTTAAGTTCGCTGCTGACATGGTTAAGTCCAAGCTCATTGATTGGGAAACTGCCATTCTGCGCAATCCAGCCGATCAGTTGGAACAATTGTTAGCGCCGATTTTTGATCTCAATGATGTCAAAAAAGCTAAAGCGATTGCGACCGGCTTGCCTGCTGGACCTGGTGCCGCAACCGGCCGCATCTATTTCAACGCTGATCGTGCTGTCCAAGCTGCGGATAAGGGCGAAAAAGTTTTATTAGTACGCGTCGAAACTTCACCTGAAGATCTTCGTGGGATGATTGCCGCCGAAGGTATTCTCACCGCTCGTGGTGGCGTTTCCTCTCACGCCGCCCTCGTTGCCCGTCAAATGGGTAAAGTCTGTGTTTGCGGCGCTGCTGCTGTGCAGATCGATTACGATAAAAAAATCGCGACCATTGCTGGTCATAAGTTTAAAGAAGGGGATTACCTCTCTATCGACGGTACTGCAGGTACAGTTTACGCCGGACAAATCAAGACGGCTCCTTCTGAAATCATCGCCGGCCTTCTTAATAACGATAAGAACGCACAGAAGACCGAAAAATATAAAAATTATGTGCAGTTGATGAAGTGGTGTGCCCAGGCCACACGTCTCCAGGTTCGTACCAATGCCGATAATCCTGAGCAAACCAAGCAGGCCGTTGCATTTGGTGCTCAAGGTATCGGCTTAACTCGCACCGAACACATGTTCTTCGAAGGCAACCGAATCGATGCTGTACGCGAAATGATTCTCGCAGAATCTTTAGAAGGTCGTCGTAAAGCCCTCGCTAAGATTCTTCCTTATCAGCGCGAAGACTTCATTGGTATCTTCAAAGCACTGAATGGCCTACCTGCGACTATTCGTTTACTTGATCCGCCCTTACACGAATTCGTTCCGCATGATGATAAAGCTCAGGCGTTACTGGCTAAGAAACTAGGAATCTCTAAAGAAAAAGTCATCGCCCGTGTTCATGCCTTACACGAATTCAATCCGATGCTCGGTCACCGCGGTTGCCGTCTAGGTATCGCTTATCCTGAAATCACTGAAACCCAGGCTCGTGCTATTTTTGAAGCCGCCGCCTTTGTCATGAAGAAGGGTGTTAAGGTTAAACCTGAAGTCATGGTACCTCTCGTTGGCTACAAGCGTGAATTAGACTTACAAGTCGAAGTCATCCATCGCGTCGCTGCTGAAGTTCAAGCAGAGAAGAAAGTGAAAATTGCGTATTCTGTTGGTACCATGATTGAGGTTCCTCGCGGAGCCTTAACTGCTGACGAAATTGCGCACACCGCTGAATTCTTCAGCTTCGGTACGAATGACCTCACACAAACAACCTTAGGTGTGTCACGTGATGACATGGGTAACTTCCTTGGTGCTTACACCGAAAACGAAATCTTCAAAAAGAATCCGTTCGCGAGCCTCGATCAGACTGGTGTCGGCCAATTAGTGAAGATTGCCATCGAGAAGGGACGTCAAACCCGCCCCGATATCAAACTTGGTATTTGTGGTGAGCACGGTGGTGAGCCTGAGTCTGTTAAATTCTGCCACCGCGTAGGCTTATCTTACGTTTCATGTTCTCCTTACCGCGTGCCCGTTGCACGCCTTGCCGCCGCCCAAGCTGCGATTGAGGAAAAACGTGCAGCTAAGAAATAGTCTATTAGCCTAATCCGATAAATAGGGGCGAATCGAAAGGTTCGCCCCTCTTTT
>CANCLV010000073.1 GCA_947378905.1 Opitutia bacterium | reverse complement strand
GACATCGCCTTCTGTTTTAATTCATCGAGTCGATCTTTCACACGGTTTAAAACGCTTTCGGTATCATTTTGATCTACCCACACATCGTAGAGTTTAATCTTCTTATTATCTTCGATGATATCTTCTTCGCCGATTTCATAGCCACAGTCTTCTAATTCGTCCCATAAAATCGCATCGGTATCAAAAGAGTCTTCCAGGTCATAGGTGCGAATTCCCGTGAGCCATTCATCCAGGGCTTTAAAAGAGGCCTGATGAGATACGATTATTTCCGTGAAAGTAAAATCGATGCCGACGGCGACGAGGGTTTGTCCGTCGACAACATCACCGAGTTTTATTCCGTCCGATGGAGTCTCATCGCTCATAGATGCAGACTGATAGGAATATTTAGATTAAGCGACAACGATTAAGCATGTTCAGCTGCGGCTTGCCCAGCTAACCAACCGGTCGTCCAGGCATTCTGAAAGTTAAATCCTCCGGTCACGCCATCGATATCTAAAACTTCGCCTGCAAAAAACAGCCCAGGCTGTTTACGGCTTTCCATGGTTTTAAAATTAATTTCCGAGAGTTTAACCCCACCGCAGGTCACAAACTCATCCTTAAACATGCTCTTCCCAGTCACCTTGAACTCCGCCTGAGTGAGCTGTTTGTATAATTTATCTAATTGTTGATTATTAATATGAGCCCAAGGAGTGGTCGGATTAATCTCCGCGGCGATCAAGAGTCTCTCCCAAAGTCTTTGCGGGATAGGCAGTGGGCTAAACGTCGCAATTTGCTTTCGTGCTTCAGCGATGCGTACTTCATTCAATTTCTTACTGAGCGTAGTTTGGCTGAATTCGGGAACCCAATTAATCTCGATACTGAAGTTGTAATTATGTTCTGCAAATTCCCGCGCCCCCCAGGCCGAGAGTTTTAAAATAGCTGGTCCACTCATTCCCCAATGGGTTAAGAGTAACGGCCCTTCGGTGACCAGCTTCGTTCCACACGCCTTGACCTTAACTTTTTCTACCGAAAGTCCGGTGAGATCCGTTAAGCGATTATCCTGAATATGAAACGTAAAGAGTGAAGGTACGGGTGGAATGACGGTGTGACCAAAACTTTCGGCGATGGCCAATCCGCCCGATGATTTATTTCCACCTGTGGCGATGATTACCTTATCAAATAATTCGGTTTCACCAGAATTCAGACTCACTTCAAATTTACCCTCAATAAACTTAATGCCTTTTACGCCACGCTGCACCAGAACTTTTACCTGATTCTTTTGCGCCGCTTCGGTTAAGGCATTAACGATAGACTCCGAGTTATCCGAAGTCGGAAACATGCGTCCATCTTCTTCGGTCTTAGTTTCTACGCCGCGATTATTAAACCAAGCTAGGGTGTCACGGGGTTGAAATCTATGAAACGCTCCTAAAAGTTCGCGACCTCCTCTGGGATAGTTTTTAACTAATTGCTCAGGTTCAAAACAGGCATGCGTTACATTGCAGCGTCCGCCACCCGATATTTTTACTTTCGATAAAAGATGTGGTGTGGCCTCATAGAGAAAGACCTGTGTGTCTGCTTTTTCGGCACTGGTAATCGCCGCAAAGAAACCCGCTGCGCCGCCACCAATCACTAAAATGCGTTGGGGTGCTGACATGATTAATCACTAAACCCGTGTTGAGAGAGCATGCGAGCCGTCGCTTCGCTTAGTTTTGGACGCATAGTCGTCGGCGTATTTTTAAAAGCTTCAACGGTGCAACTCAGATAGCCTAGTTTCCGCTGCAGGTCGTAGTCTCGCTTTTCCGACTCGAGCCAGAGTTGCAACACGGCCATCGCCTTAAACCATTCAGTCCATTCACAATCACTTTGATCAATGGACTTAAGGATAATTTCTGGGCTGCTAGATTTACCCAAAAATCGATTCACGGCCTGTGCATGAGTTGCGTCCAAGCCTTCTAGTATTTTTTGCAACTCGGCTTCGTTCATTAAGTTTTATATCCTAGTACAGGTGCCAACCACTTTTCAGCTTCAGCGACTGACCAACCTTTTCTCTTCGCGTAATCTTCAACTTGGTCGCGACCGAGTGAGTCGACGTCGAAGTAAATAGCTTGTGGACTTCCGAAATAAATACCCGAAACCGAGGCTGCTGGATTCATCGCAAACGATTCGGTTAAAGTGCAATCAATGCGATCCGCTTGGAGCAGTCTCCAGATTTCACCTTTCTCGGTGTGCTCAGGGCAGGCCGGATAGCCTGCGGCTGGTCGACGACCGGCATACTTTTCGTCAATCAATTCCTCGACGGTTAAACTTTCGTTGGGAGCATAGCCCCAGAGATTTTTGCGCACTTCACAATGGAGCCACTCAGCACAGCCTTCAGCCAGTCGGTCGGCGATGGCTTGAATAAGGATGTGGCGATACGGGTCTTTCTCTTTGAATGTCGCTGCGTAGTCTTCAATTTCTTTACCAGCGGATACGGCAAAGGCGCCGATGTGATCTCCGGGCTCAGCAGATACGAAATCAGCCAATGAACGGCAGGTTTTTACCTGAGTACGCTTTTTCTGGTCTCTCAAGAAATGGAATTTACCAATTTCTTTTTTCTGTGATTCATCAGCGAATATAGTGACGTCATCGCCGACTCTGCGGGCTGACCAAATACCAGCTACGCCTCTAAGATGAAAACGATTCTCTTTAATTAATAAATCGAGTTCGCGGCGGGCATCATCAAATAATTTACGCGCTTCGGTTCCGTATTTGTCTGAATTAAATATTTTAGGGAAGGTGCCCTTTAGGCTCCAGGTGACAAAGAAAGGCGTCCAATCAATCATTTCAGCAACGGCCGCACCATCGATTCGTTCAAAGAGTGTTACGCCAGATTTTTTCGGTGCAGGTTGAAGAGGGGCGTCGAGTTGCAGACCTTTTTGTCGGGCCTCGGTTAAGGAAATAACTTCGGCGGGTTGATTTTTCTCATACGCCTCACGCTTGCTTAACTGACTTTCCTTAAGGGATTCGACGTAAGCTGATTTTTTCTGTGGATTGAGTAAATCACTACAGACTCCCGTGACTAAAGAAGCGTCACTCACGTGCACCACGGGTCCGTCATAATGCTGAGCGAGCTTAATAGCGGTGTGATCTTCGGAAGTAGTAGCGCCGCCAATGAGTAGTGGCGTGGTGAATCCAGCACGCTTTAATTCCTTAGCGACTGCAGCCATCTCATCGAGCGATGGAGTAATAAGACCTGAGAGCCCAATAAAATCAGGGTTAAGTCTGCGAGCTTCCTCTATGATTTTTTCACAAGGAGTCATCACACCTAAATCGGTTACTGCGTAATTATTACAGGCTAATACCACGCCCACGATATTTTTACCAATGTCGTGTACGTCTCCTCGTACGGTTGCGATAAGGAACTTGCCTTGTTGCGAGCCATCGGACTTTTCTGCCGCCATGAACGGCTCCAAGTGTCGCACGGCTGTTTTCATAACGCGTGCGGACTTAACCACCTGAGGTAAGAACATTTTACCCTCACCGAAAAGTTTTCCGACTACGCGCATGCCATCCATGAGCGGTCCTTCGATGACTAATAGAGGACGACCGAGTTTTTGACGGGCTTCTTCAGTGTCGGCCACAATAAAGTCTTCCACGCCTTTCACGAGTGCATGCTCAATTCTCTTTTCAATCGAGAGATTTCTCCACTCGTTCTTTTTGGAATGATCCACTTCGGTTTTTGATCCTGAAAATGAAGGTGCTGCCTCCGTGAGTCGTTCGGTGGCTTGAACGTTTCGGTTTAAAATAACATCTTCGACGAGCTCTTTAAGCTTAGGATCAATATCCGTGTAAACTTCCAGCATGCCCGCGTTCACAATCGCCATGTCTAAACCTGCAGCAATGGCATGATAAAGGAAGACGGAGTGCATCGCTTCGCGGACGGGATTATTTCCGCGATAAGAGAATGATACGTTGGATAAGCCACCCGAAGTTCTTACGCCCGGACAAACTTTCTTAATCTCACGCACAGCGTTAATGAAATCGATGGCATAACTGTCGTGCTCTTTCATTCCCGTAGCAACGGTCAGAATATTTGCATCGAAGATAATGTCTTGAGGGTCAACGCCTGCTTGCTCGGTGAGAATCTTGTAGGCTCTCTGACAAATTCTTACCTTATCCTCGAAAGTAGCGGCCTGACCTTTCTCATCAAACGCCATCACAACCATCGCGGCTCCGTAGCGCTTACAGAGTTTTGCTTGTCGGATAAAAGCTTCTTCTCCTTCTTTTAACGAAAGAGAATTCACAATCGCTTTACCTTGTACGCATTGGAGGCCTGCTTCTAAAATTTCCCATTTCGATGAATCAATCATCACGGGCACGCGTGCAATGTCGGGCTCCGTCGCGATTAAATTGAGGAACTTAACCATCGCGGCTTTGCCATCGAGTAAGCCGGCATCAAAATTAACATCAATGATGCCAGCACCCGCCTCGACTTGTTGTTTGGCTACGGTGACGGCGGCACGGTAGTCATTCTCTTCAATCAGCTTTTTAAATTTAGGTGATCCTGCAACATTGGTGCGTTCGCCTACATTGACGAAAGATTGAGCGCCACCGACGACATTCAGCGCTTCGAGTCCCGAAAGTCTTAACGCGGGTGTGCTGATTGGCGCAACGCGAGGAGGATATTTTTCAACGCGACGTTTAATCGCAGCGATGTGTGCAGG
>CANCLV010000072.1 GCA_947378905.1 Opitutia bacterium | reverse complement strand
ACCGACGCTCGCGAAGTATTCAAAGTTTAATGTCGATCAAATCCACAGTCGCACGTGTTCTTGACCGCGCTACTCGCGGTGAGTCGATTTTGTTATCCGCTCAACTCGAACGCGTGGATATTAAAACGATGGTGACGGTGGATGCTCATTACGACGGCAAGCCCGTTTGCCCGGTTCTTATTGATTATATTATCGATGGTGTCGCCGTACAATGGATGGATTCAAAAATCCCTCCCTCCATCGCCATGCAACGCGCGGAATCCTTAGCTTCTGCTTTACTCATTCCTCTTTGTGTCATCCACACCCAAGGCTGGCAGGAAGTTTCTAAACTCACTCACTCACTTTCTTAAAATCGTATGTCGCTCGCAAAAATCACCCAAGTTAAAGGTCTCGCACTCGCTGTTCCTGGCGATGATATCGACACCGACCGCATTATTCCTGCACGCTTCTTGCGTTGCGTGACTTTTGATGGTCTCGGCGAACACGCCTTCCGCGATGAACGCACGGGCCCTGATGGCGTTGATCGTCCTCACCCAATGAACTCTGACCAAGCTAAGAAATCCAGCATCATGGTAGTCGGATTCAACTTCGGTTGCGGAAGCTCCCGTGAACACGCCCCTCAGTCCATCTGGCGTTTCGGCTTCAAAGCCATCGTCGGTGGTAGCTTCGCCGAAATCTTCTTCGGAAACTCCACCACCCTCGGCGTACCTTGCGTCACTCTTTCCAAAGACGACCTCGCACAACTTTCTGACTTCGTTCAAAAGAATCCTAATACCGAAGTCACGGTCGACGTAGAAAAATTAACAGTCACCGCTGGTGATAAATCTTGGAAAGCATCCATCGCTTCGTCTGCTCGTGAAGGTTTGATCACGGGTAAATGGGATCCAATCGCTGACTTACTCGAAGGTGCTGGTAAGGTTGAAAAGACCGCTGGTACACTTGCATACGTCGCGAAAAACTAATTATTAAACTAGTTAATAAAAAAGCCCACTGACCGTGGGCTTTTTTGTTTAGAGATTTATTAGTGCCGGAAGTGTCGCATCCCCGTGAAGACCATCGCCATCCCGCGCGCATCAGCGGCCGCAATGACTTCAGCATCTTTCACCGAACCTCCTGGCTGAATAGCACAAGTAGCACCCGCATCTGCTGCGGCAATTAAACCATCAGGGAAGGGGAAGAAGGCATCAGAGCATACAGCAGAGCCATTGAGAGAAAGTTTAGCCTCCTGTGCTTTCCAGACGGCAATGCGCGATGAGTCGACACGCGACATCTGACCAGCACCTACGCCAAGCGTACGTTCCTTGCCAGTGTACACGATTGCATTGGATTTAATGTGACGTACGACGCGCCATCCAAACATCATCGCTGTCATTTCATCCGCAGTGGGCTGACGTTTGCTGACAACTTTAAAATCTCTTGGGTTGATAGGCTTTTGATCGCGGTCTTGAACCAGAACTCCACCGATCACCGCACGCACTTCGCGTAAGCTGTCTGCGCGCAGTCCTACTTTGGCTTTCATTAAACGAAGATTTTTCTTCTTACTAAAAACAGCCAAGGCATCTGCGTTGAATTCTGGCGCAATAATGACTTCGGAGAAAATTTCCGCAATCGCCTCAGCGAGTTCTTTATCCACGGTGCGATTGGCGACAATGATTCCGCCAAACGGAGCCTGACGGTCGGTCTCAAACGCTTTATGCCATGCTTCGACTAAAGTATCGGCCGAGGCCACGCCACAGGGATTGGTGTGCTTAAGAATCGCTAAGGTTGGACGTTCAAATTCACCAATCAGATAAGTAGCCGCGGTAATATCTAAAATATTGTTATAACTGAGTTCCTTACCCTGCAGCTGTTCGAATACTTCATGGAAAGATCCGTAAAGTGCAGCTTGTTGATGAGGGTTTTCGCCATAACGCAAACGTTGTGCAATGGGCAGGGTAGTACTGTAAATGGCGGGTAAACCTAAGATGTTACCGAGACTAGGCTGGGCTTGAGATTCTAAATAATTAGAAATCGCCGCATCATAAGCTGAGGTTCGCTGAAAGACTTTGAGTGCGAGTTGTCGGCGGAGATCACCTAGGGCTGAAGGGTTTTCTAATGCCGCTAAAACTTTTTCATAATCACTTGGGTCGGTTACGACAGTCACAGCCGAGTGATTTTTAGCTGCACTGCGCAGCATGGATGGGCCACCAATATCGATGTTTTCAATCGCATCTTCAAATGTGCAATCGGCTTTCGCGACGGTACTTTCAAAAGGATATAAATTTACGACGACGAGATCGATTAAATCGATTCCATGTTTCTTGGCTTCATCGAGATGTTCTTTCGAGTCGCGACGACAGAGTAATCCGCCGTGAACTTTAGGATGCAAAGTTTTGACGCGTCCTTCCATGATTTCAGGAGAGCCGGTGTGCTCGCTGACATCTTTAACTGGCAACCCAGCTTCACGTAAAATTTTTGCAGTTCCACCCGTTGAGAGGAGTTGATAACCGTGCTTCGCAACGAGCGCCTTGGCGAAGGGGAGTAGGCCAGTTTTATCGCTTACAGAAAGAAGGGCTAAAGGCATAAAAGTAAGCACTATGTGGTAAGGTTTTGACACTCGGGGGTCAAGGAAAGGCGGTTTTGCTCTTACCCTTGACCCCTGCAGGCATTTCCCCTCCTTATTTTGGCATGTCCACCGCGTTATTATTCTCAGGCCAAGGTGCTCAAGTCGTCGGAATGGGTAAGTCCCTTTTCGAAGGCTCCAACACCGCCCGCGACCTCTATAATCGTGCCAATAAAGTGCTGCCGTTCGACCTCCAAAAGGTCTGCTTCGAAGGCCCAGCCGAAGTGCTTACCGAAACCCGTGTCTGCCAACCAGCACTCTACGTTCAGGGCTACGCCATCGCCCAAATTTTACGTGAACGCGGTAAACTGAATAATCTTACCGCCTGCCTCGGACTTTCTTTAGGCGAGCTCACCGCCTACGCCGTCGCTGGTGTTTGGGATTTTGAAACGGGTTTAAAAATTGTCGCCGAGCGCGGACGCCTCATGCAACTCGCTTGCGATCAAACCAAAGGTGGCATGGCTGCCGTCATCGGTGGATCACGAGAAGACATCGCCAAACTTTGTGCCGCTTTTGATATCGACGCCGCTAATTTCAACTGCCCTGGCCAAGTGGTCATATCAGGTGATAATGAAAAAGTAACAGCCGCTGTAGCTCGTGCTAAAGAGTTTGGACCTTTCAAATTAGTAAAACCTCTCGTCGTTGCCGGTGCCTATCACAGCCGCCTCATGGAACCTGCTCGAAAGGAATTCGAAAAATTCTTAGCGACGATTGAATTCAAAACTCCCGTCGTTACAGTTTATTCAAACACTACGGGTGGAGTCTTGAAGAATCCCGATGACTTGCGTGCGGCTTTAGTTAAGCAAGTTGTGTCATCAGTCTTATGGGAAGATGATTGTAAGGCCGCTGCTGAGTCTGGCATCACCCAATTTTACGAGTGCGGCCCTGGTGGCGTTCTCGCAGGTATGATGAAGCGAACCGCTCCCACCGCTCCCATTACCTCAATTCACGAGTTTGCTGAGATTCCTGCCTAATTTGCCGTTCTCTGGGGCTAATGCTGGACAAGCACCCGCACTCGCATCCTATTAAACCTTTCCGCTCTCACCTGTGTCTTTAGATCATATAAGAAATTTCTGCATTATCGCTCACGTCGACCACGGTAAGACGACGCTGTCCGATCGCCTGCTCGAACATACGAAGACCATCGAGAAGCGACAAATGAAAGAGCAGTTGCTCGACGGGATGGATTTAGAACGCGAAAAGGGTATCACGATTAAGTGTCACCCAGTGACGATGAATTTTACCGCACCCGATGGTAAGAAATATATTTTAAATTTAATCGATACACCCGGACACGTTGACTTCGCTTATGAAGTCTCACGCTCTCTGGCCGCGTGTGAAGGTGCTTTGCTTTTAATTGATGCCTCTCAAGGTGTAGAAGCTCAGACAGTCGCTAATGCGACTCTCGCGATGGGACAAGGTTTAGAAATCGTTCCGATTATTAACAAAGTCGATCTGCCTAGCGCTCGACCCGAGGAAGCCCGCCGTCAGGTCGAGGATATTTTAACTATCCCTGCACAAGACGCTGTTCTGGCATCAGGAAAATCAGGCATCGGTATCGACGATATTTTTGCGGCGATTATTAAACGCGTTCCGCCACCACGCTGGTCTGAATATCCCCAACACCGCGCTTTAGTTTTCGATTCATTATTTGATTCCTATAAAGGCGTCATCAGTTACGTCCGCGTATTTTCAGGTACTTTCAAAGCCGGCCAAACGATTGAGCTGATGTCGAATGGTGTTCGCTCGGTGATTAAAGAAGTGGGCGTGTTCTCACCTAAGATGAAGCCACAAGATGAACTGGGTCCTGGTTCCGTAGGCTATATCGTCATCAATATTCGTGAAGTCGCAGATGCGAAAGTAGGGGATACGATCACGCTCGCTAATGATCCTGCTAAAGAACCTGTTCCTGGCTTTAAAGAAGTCCGTCCGATGGTCTTCAGCGGTATTTATCCTTTAGACACGGCCGATTACGAAAAATTAAAAACCTCTTTAGCTAAACTAGCGATTAACGATGCCTCTCTCACGTACACCGCTGAGAGTTCAACGGCGCTCGGTTTCGGTTTCCGTTGCGGATTCCTTGGACTGCTCCACATGGAAATCGTTCAAGAACGTC
>CANCLV010000071.1 GCA_947378905.1 Opitutia bacterium | reverse complement strand
GAGTGGCCTGGCAGGGGTTGGCGCCTAACAATTACCGAGGCTGGCTTGGCAGAGTGCGGAAAAATTATCGTCCTCGTGAATGGCAAAGGCAAAGCCCCAGCCCTAGCGTCGGTTTGTGCCGGTGCATTCGATCCAAAACAGCATCCTGGTCAGACTCTTAGAAGTCAGAGCAGTCGTGTTGTTTGGTTAGCTGATGTGGAAGCGACGAGCGGACTGAAGTAACTTACTGAGCAGCCTTTTTAGGCTTAGAGTTTTTGCTGTTCGTATCTTCGGAAGGCGTGCTGGTACTATCTACTGACTTCGCGGGCGTAGAATCGATGTCCATAATGCAGCGCACATCATATTTACTGATACCAGGTGAAGGGATAATGAAGTAAAGAGTACGAACGTTCTCATTAAAGACCATCTTTGTGGAGACGATTTTATTTTCAACGCCATTACTATCCGTAGCGACCATACCTACATGGGCGACAGTGCGTTCAGTAAAAAGTTTGTCTAAGCGACCAAAAGCTCCTGGTAAAACCACAAAATTGCTATCGTCGATTGTGCAAGCAATTTTGGATCGGGTGACATTAACAGCGATGAATGAACCATAGGGGAAACCTCGAGCACTAAAATCGAAGACTCGGGATCCTACTATATTCTTTTGTTTATTCGGAATGAGCAAAATACCTAAATCATGAGAATCAATCTGAGTTAGGTTGACGCTCGTGTAGACTTCGTAGGATTCCTTGGGGCGGCCGTTATTGTCTTTCTCCTCGGAAATCAGCTTTCGCAGTAAATCTACTTTCTCTTCGCAGTTAACTCCCACGCTTGGAGACATGGACATATTGCGCGGTGAAACGGAGATGTATTTATTTCCTGAAAGCACATAAAGATCAGGGATACTTGCAGGTTCTTCCCACCAAGCAAAACGAAGGTTGTAATTTTTTTCCTCCTTAGCCGCCTTTTTGTTATTATTTGCGGCAGGCACTTTCTCTTCTTTGCTAGCCGTGTTGGCGGCGAAGGCGATGGAGTTGAGCCCGACGATTGCGAGCAATACAAAGCGAATGAGACGCATGATTAAATTTCTTGAGGGTTAAGCCAGCGTAACGAAATCGTATTGAAGCGACGACCCAAAATTCGGTTTAAGTTAATGAGCTGATTCTTAGTCGTGTCGCTCGAAGTATTGCGTTTATAGTGATCTACAGTCGGCTTAGTTTCGAAGTCGGAATAGTTGCTGTTGATGTTATTACGGTAGAACTGAGCACGGATATTGGGCTCTTCATTGGCAAGGGCGATGTAGTCAGTTGAACGTTGAGCAACCACTTCGATCCAGGCTTTACCGATGGACTGTCCGTTGTTGTCAAAGGCCTCACCGTAGGCACGAATCACAAAGGTGTCGGAACGTGCCGTTAAATTAGGTCCAATCGAATTAAGTACATCCATTTGGGTTACAATGCCTGGAGCGCCCAGTCCGGCGGTCACATCGGTATCTTTATTAGTTTTGCTCATCGAGCGCATCGATGGGAACCGGTCGTTAGCTTTGATCGGTAAGTAGGGTGAGCTGAGGGCGGTGCCTTTAACTGTAGCAAATGTACCTCCGCCATTAGTGATGGCGGTGTCGTTAATTGTGGTAGCATCGATTGCGGCTTGGAGTGCGCCTTTGAGTCCAAAATTGTCATCATTGACCAAGCGACGATTAATAAAGTCGCTGAGTGACATGAACGGTCCGCGTTTACGGACTTCATTAACCACTGCACCAGCGAGTTCATCGATTTCCGAATCGGTTAATTCGCGGTAGCTACTCCAAGGAGTTTTTGTGCCATCGTTGCTTCCGAAGGCACGAGCGAAGCGCGTGAGTGGTGTGCCATCAGCTTGAGCAGAACCTTCCGGAAGTTTCTGTTTACGCAGTGACGCGAGAATAGCTTTCCATGCGGCTTTAGAGGTGGAGTTAATATTAAAACCACCGTCGTAGAGCGAACGACGTCCCAAGAAAGTAGGGTGCGGGAAGGTCAGGTAATCGGGGAAGATTGTATTTTGCATTCCTACTGTTGAAGTGGTCGTTGTGGTTGGTGCAGATGGGTCAGGTCGATAGGCTACACGTTTATTGGCGAGTGGGTTATACCCTTTATCTAGAGCTGCCTTAATTCCATTGAGCGTAGCTAAATCGGTTACGCCATTAAGTCCTAGCGCGGTTGCTTGTGCGGCTAGAATTGCAGAATCCGTAGGCAGATTTGGTCCGGTTGGCCAAGCTGTAGAAGGAGAATCAGAGAATGATTTGGCCTGAGTATTTAATCCGCTAAACCAGTATGCATCCCACAAGGCGAGATTGGCAGCGAAAGCAGCATCCGTACGTACGTTTGCTTTATTGCGTGCAAGTTTTCCTTGAGAGACGCCAGCAATGGTTCCGCCTGAAACTGATTTTACAACATAGCCGTGTTCAGGAACTGCTGGATCGGCTGCTGTTTCAGGATTCTTAGAGCCCGGCCAATCTACAATTTTGGAAAGATCTTTAATTCCTGGATTTGCGAACGATGAACCTACTGTCAGATCAGGATCGGTTACGTACTGAGCTGTACCTGCAGCACCTAACTGAGAAATTGAAAGTAATGGGCGACGTGGAATAGGAAAAAGAATAGCACTCGTTTCACCGCCATTTGCTACTCTAATAGATTTTCCCCAGTAACTCTGGTTGCGAGTACCCGAATCAATATCGAGCATTTTATTGGTGGCTCCAGCAAGAAGTGGGCTTTGTCGGCAAATCCATCCTACGGGCGCGCTCGCTTTTCCGTCATACGCCATGAAACTCGCCTGCAGTGGTCTCGTACTGATAAAGTAAGGAGTCATGGGTGCTGGTATGATTTCAGCAGGAGCACTCAGTTTATTAGGCCATTTGCTTTCATTGCTTCCAGGCTTGGTCGCGTAGTAGTCAGTGGCTCCGGCGGTGCTGGTTTCAGCTGCACCACGCACAAAGAAATCTAAAATGAAAAATTGCTGTTTAGACGCCGCCAAAGCAGTTCCACCCATTTTTGACATCCCGCGCCAACCACTCGAACTGTTGAACGCTTCGGGAAGTGTGCGAGCAATAGGGTGAGCAGCACCCGATAGATAGGTTTCGTCGTATCCAATAATATTTCCACCAAACTCTGGATCGGAGGCAGATGTGTATCCCTTATTGGCGTTACCGTAAAGCGGCCAGCCAGTGGTCATCGCTCGCAACTCCATGATGAGTGGTTCGTTGACGCAGAAATTATTGGTTACGCTGCCAGTACCATCGGTCTTTAATTCATCGGAAGTTGTTTTAGGGCCCATCCAGTGACGGTACTTGTAAAGCTTATCTCCCTTAACACTCGTATCATATTGGAGGTAGAAAGAAAAATCCTGATTACCACCATCGACTACGTGGCCTGAGCCACGTGGTAAGGTGGTATTCTGAGTGAATGCAAAATAGTAACCTTTGTATGGCTGAAAGTTTAATGAGCCTTCATTTCGTGCCTTAACAAAGATCTGTCCGGTGCTTCCTTTCGCGTTCAAACTGGAGACCGTTCCATCCCAGCCAGATAAAACTGTTTGGGCACCATAAAGGAGTGAGGTGTTAGTCGTGCCATAAATAGCTTTGTAGGTGGCATCATCCACTGCTGTAGGCTGTTTAGGTTGAAACTGATTCGCGGCCGTAGGAGAGCCTGTACGATAAGCAATGTTGGCGTAAGGATCCATCGGGATGAAGAACTGACTTCCCTCGGTGTAAACGAAGTCGCAGGGGATATCGACCGACTTATAGGCATCAATGGTTGCAGGGTTGTTATCGTTGGTTGCGCCGATGACACGCACTTCTCCTGGTTCTAGACGGAAGACATTTGATTTTGTTGCACCCGTTCCTCCTCCAAAGGTGGTACCGCGTGAACCAGCCAGCATACGAATACTGAATTGGTGATTTTGTTCAAAAGTTTGCCCAGGGAAAATATCGCCAATTTGTACAGCGTTAAGCGATGAGCCTGTGGGCGAATAGAAGAATTCAAAAATGTGCGTCGCTTCTTTCTCTGAGCCCACCATGTTGAGTCCAGCAAACTCAATCGCTACGTCGTACGGATTGTGCACCACGATAAAGGGATCGATGCTGATACCCACTTTATTGTCATTCCATACCAACGAGTACATCATCGAGAAACGAATAATGCTCGGCGCAATTTTCATGTTCGTTGGCCATGCAATCGGGTTGGTTGAATTTCCGGTAGCTTTGTGACTCGAGTAGTACATGTGCATGTCATACTGAGGGCCTTCCGAGTCCGCATAGTTATAGTATTTATTGAGCGTTACTTCACCGCTCGTTGTGCTCGTGCCTGGTTCGAGGAATCCATAAGGCGATGGATAGGTTGTGGTACTTCCATTCGCATAGGTAAGCGGCTCAATACCGTGAGCAAACATGGCTCCAGTTCCGACGGAGGGTTGTCCTAAGATGGTTTGTGACTGTGAACAGGCTTCGATTTCTTTTTTGTAGAGACGATAGTAATTGCGATACAGATCCCATGTTGGACCTCTTTCAATGCGACCATTTAAATTATCTGCTGAGGTTTTACTCGTATCTGCCGAAAAGGGATTCCAGCGATCTACAACACCATTCCAAAAATCATTACGCAGCGGAACTTCATAAACGAAACCAACACGCTCAGGAATTTCTGAACCGTTTTGTGTAGTTATTTGGGAACGTGTAATAGGCGATTGGAGACGGTTATCGAAGGAAACGAGCCGTCAATCATGTTGCGGAAAAAGGTGTCAGGTTGCCATATGCTGTCCAGAAGGCTGTAATGGAGACTGATGTAATCAAGCTTGGAAAAAGGGGACCAATCATCAAACTTGAGCCGCTGATCGTGCCACTCTTGAGTGAACAAGAGGTCGACCGAAAAGTCCTTAAAGCAAAATATAACTTCTATCCAATTAAAAACAAAGGGATGTTTTCTTCTAAGCATTTGCTTGTCTGTTTACCGACGTCACTTCGCTCACCGATCGAACTTTAAGAATATACATGGAGACTGTGACATTCACAGTAGGAGCATCTAAAGTTTATCAAGCGAATGATTTGTCGGTTTGTGAAATCGTTTGAAGAAAAAAAGTAGCCTACAGCTTTCAT
>CANCLV010000070.1 GCA_947378905.1 Opitutia bacterium | reverse complement strand
CTTGAGCTGAATGTGCGTCGGACATTGGGGTTCTTTAGAGAGTAGCGGGGCAAAACAGGAAATCTGTCTAAATCGTAACTTTAATGAGACAGACTAAAGGGTCAAAGCACTTGCGAAATTCTAAATTTCGACATACATCAAACTATGTCAAATTTGCCCCAAAATAAGGAAAATGCGGGTCTGGTTAGGTCTTTAGTTCGTTGGTTTGATTCCGATTATATCCCTGAGGGTGCTGAAAACTTTCGAAACACCCCCAAACAAGTCGATTGGCCGAGAACCATTCCATTTATTATTCTGCACCTTGGCTGTCTCGGAGTAATCTGGGTCGGCATTAGTCCACTCGCCGTGTGGTTAGCCGTCGGACTCTACTTCTTTAGAATGTTTGCGATCACTGGATTTCTCCACCGGTATTTTTCTCATAAAACTTATTCCACTTCACGAGCCTTCCAATTTATCATGGCGCTGTGGTGTTCCCTCGCCGTGCAACGTGGCGCACTTTGGTGGGCGTACACTCATAGACATCACCACAAACACTCCGACGAAGAAGAGGATAAGCACTCTCCGGTGGTTGATGGATTTTGGTGGGCGCACATCGGCTGGATTACCAGTAAGAAAAACTTTCCTACCGATTATTCAAAAATCACTGACTTAGCGAAATACCCAGAGCTCGTTTTCCTAAATCGTTTCGACACCTTAATCCCGATATTATTTGCAGGGTCACTTTATGGCATTGGTGCATATCTCGGAGCTCACGGCGTCGAGACTTCCGGCGGACAATTACTCGTCTGGGGCTTCTTTATCTCTACGACCGTTTTATTCCACGGTACGTCATGCATTAACTCACTGGCGCATGTGTGGGGTACGAAAAGATTTAAGACCACCGAGGACGAGTCGCGTAATTCTTTTATCCTCACTTTAATTACGCTCGGCGAAGGCTGGCACAATAACCACCACCGCTATCAAGCCACCACCAAGCAGGGCTTTTATTGGTGGGAATTTGATCCGACTTATTATTTATTAAAAATGCTTTCGTGGACCGGACTTATTTGGGGCCTAAAAGGTGTGCCCGAGTCCATTTACGAAGAAGCTGAAAAAACCAAAGCCGAAAGCCAGCAGCGTGCGTGAGCGGATAGCCATAATCGGCTCCGGAATTAGTGGACTGGGCTGTTTGAGATTCTTGCACGGTCGTCACGATATTTCGCTCTTCGATTCCGATTCTAGGCCTGGCGGACACGCGCATACCATCGACGTCAAAGACCCGGTGACCGGTGAGGATTTACCCATGGACACGGGCTTCATGGTTTTCAATGAAGTGACCTACCCTCACCTCTGCCGACTCTTTAAAGAGCTGAATGTATCGTGGAAAAAAACGAATATGTCTTTTTCTGTACGCAACGACCTACTCGGACTCGAGTGGTGCGGTTCGTCACTAAATCATTTATTTGCCCAACGAAAAAATCTTTTGAGTCTGCGTTTTTGGAAACTCCTCTTGCAGATTAATAAGTTTAATAAGTTGGCCCACCAAGCCTGGCAAACTCCCGAAGCCGAAAATACATCGCTGGGTGAGTGGTGTAAGCAAAACAATCTAGGCGATGATTTTTTGCAGTGTTACTTAATTCCGATGAGTTCAGCCGTGTGGTCGACCCCGCCCGAAAAGATGCTGACCTTCCCTGCCGCCACCCTGATGCGGTTCTTTTATAATCACGGTTTTTTGGGTCTTAATACCCAACATCAGTGGATTACACCCGTGAATGGTTCGCGTACCTACGTTCATGCACTTCTGAAAAAGTATTCCGTAAAACAATACTTAGGTGAAGCGGTAGTATCCGTAAAAAGACAGGCCTTAGGAGTGAAAATAACCACGGCTAAAGGTGACTATGAATTTGATCGCGTCATCTTTGCAACGCATCCCGATCAAGCGCTTAAACTGTTAGAAGATGCCGACGAAACAGAAAAATCTTTATTGGGTGCGTTTCAGTATAATCAAAATCTAGCGATTGTTCATACCGATCCAAGCCCGATGCCAAAAACTAAGTTAGCGTGGTCGGCCTGGAATTATCATAATTGGACATCGCAAGGTCAGCGTCGAAATTCAACGCACTACTGGATGAATGCGCTACAAGGAATCAGTCCCAACGAGAATTTCTTTGTGACTATTAATCATCCTGAGCAGATAGACGCTCAGAAAATTATTAAAAAAATCCCCGTCGAACATCCACTTTTCTCTATGGAAGCGGTAGCGGCTCAAGGTCGCATGCAATCGCTCAATGAAAAGCCTCAAGCGAGGGTTCATTTCGTCGGAGCTTGGCAGCGTTATGGATTCCACGAGGACGGACTATGGTCAGCCCACCGCCTCTGCAGTCACCTGCTAGGTCGCGACGCGTGGACTATTTAAAGTTAACGTCCGGCGTCTTGTGTTCAAAACCTTGAGCGACAAAGAGTGACGCAGGCTGCATAGCGACGATTTGCGCGACGAAACGATCGGGAATACGCTCGAGTCGGGTATTATAAAACGTTGTTATGTCGTTTGAATAATTTCTGGCGAGGGCGATGCGATCTTCCGTCTCCGTTAAATTCTTCATCAATGCATTGAAACTTTCGTTCGCGATTAGTTCGGGATATTTTTCAATGATAGCTTTTAATCCGGGGACTAGAGCGGAAACCTGCGTAGCGCCCATGGACTGGCCACGTAATGTAGCAATTTCCGTTTGTACCTGTGCTTCATAATCACGGAGCCCTTTCAAACTCGCAACGAGCGGTGGAATTAAATCGGAGCGACGCTTGAGTTGCACATCAATCAATGATTGAGCCTGTTGCACGCGATTGCGCAGGCCGATGAGACTATTGAAGACCATCCAGACCCAACCCATAAACCAGGCGAAGCTATAGATAGCTACACCGATGGCAGGACCCTTAAGATCATTCGGGGTGAGTAATGCTCCGATGCCCATCGCGGTAACTAATCCAACTAAATTCCAAAGCACATAGGCCGTGGCCTTGCCGGAACTAATATCTTTTTCTTTGCGATAGGTGATAATAAACATTTCCGCCTGTGGATCTTCTACGATTTGCGGCGCAACAATGTCAGGTCGCTCACTCGCTCGTCCTCGGACAAATAATTCTGTACCCACGGGAATACCCGATTCATAAAATCGGCGGCGACCAGTGGAATCCATAATACTATCATCAGGCCCCATGACATACAGTGCCTGACCTCGATGAGTATACTCTTCAAACAACGATAAAGTTTCGTAATCCGAGCCCTTGGGATGTACCCAAACATAACCGAACTCATCTTTTAAATAAAAGCCCTGATAGAGACTTTCCCCAGCAATCGTAGTCCATCCTCGGCGAAGAACCTGGCGTGTACGCGTACGTCCATTGCTATCCGTATAAGTCTCCGTCTCCCAGCGCTGCCACTCTTCATCAATTCCCCACTTATAAATAACACAGTCTTTATAACAAAATTTAGCTTTAATCGGAGAAGTCGAAACACAAATGCCCTCCACCTCCACCTCACCAATAAATATGCCAAGAGTTTTACTAGTGGGAGTGTCATCTAATAAACGCCTTCTTTTTCCGGAACGTAATCCTAAAAATAAAAACAGCCCCGACAAAAAAGCCATAAAGACTAAGACTGCGGGGTCGACGGTTTGCACCCCACCAGTGAAACTTCTAACAAAAAGATGGCAAGTGCGGGGTGTGACTTGCGCTCTTATACATTATGAGCAGATTTATAACTATGGTGAAACTCTACGAAGCCAAAGTCATGCATGCGCGCTTATGGCCCAAGAAATACAGCTTCACCCATAGTGTGTTTTGTTGTGCGATTGATTTAGCCGACTGGGATAAAATCGGTGAAAATACTTGGCTCATGGGTACGGGCAGACGAGCCCTGTATCAATTTCGCGATCAGGATTTTTTACCGAAAGATATTATTTTTCAACCCGAAGCTCCAAGTCAGGCATTCGGTGCGGACATCGACAAGTTAGCCGACCGCGTTAAATCATTCTGTGCTGCCCAAGGTCAAATTTTACCACCCAATGCTCAAATCACTTTAGTCGCCATGCCGCGGGCGTTTGGTAAGTCCTACAACCCGGTAGTCTTTTTTCTGATTTCATGGGATGGAGAATTACAATGTGGGATTGCCGAAGTGAATAATACCTTCGGAGAAAGAAAAGCCTGGTTCCTGGGTAAGAATTGTAAGCACTTAGACGCCAAAGGTGAAACGATACTCAAACTACGGACTCCGAAGAAGTTCTACGTTTCACCCTTCTCTGGATTAGATACAGAATTTGAATTTACCCTAAAGTCTCCCGCTGAATCTCTCTGTGTTGGAGTGGATCATTTTGAAGACGGACAAAAAACACTCATCAGTACTTGGACGGGTCGATGCGTACCACGCACTGATGGTCGCCTAACTTGGCTAACGATAAAAATACCGTTCCTTATTTTTAAAGTAATAACCCTAATTCATCTTCATGCTCTCAATCTTTGGCTAATAAAACGGCTTCCCTTTAAGAGAAAAGCAGATGACACTCCCCTACAGCGCAACCTGCGTCATCCCTCCCCAGAAATCAGTAAACAAAAATGACCCAAGAAAATTTCATCACGGTGTCCGAGGCTATCAATCAAGGGGGCCTGATGCAGAAGCTCGTTTTACGGACGCTCGCTAAACTAAAAAATGGTCAGCTCATTATTACTTTACCGAATAAAAAATCATTTAAGATTGGTGAGTCGCTCAATCCTTCCTCGGTAGCACAAATAAATATTAAAGATGATATTTTCTTTAAGCGGATTGTTTTAGGATCTGATATTGGTTTAACTGAGAGCTATATTGCAGGCGAATGGGATTCACCGAACCTAACAGCGGTCATCGGGTTCTTTATCCAAAATATTGATAACACTCCGGGGATGTCTGGTTCCGCGGTGAAAAATATTGCGCTGGGCGCTTTTCGTCTGGCCGATCGCCTAGAGCATTTATTGCGTCCGAACTCCGTTAAAAACGTCCGCTCGAATATCGCCGCTCACTACGATGTTTCGAACGATTTCTTTAAATTATTTTTAGATGAATCGATGATGTATTCATCGGCCCGGTGGGACGGATGCAAAACGCTGGCCGAAGCACAGATT
>CANCLV010000069.1 GCA_947378905.1 Opitutia bacterium | reverse complement strand
ATGGGCGATGGACGTACGTACGATAATGTATGTGCTCTGCGTGCAGTTACCTCTTCGGATGCCATGACAGCAGACTGGGCACGCTTGCCTTACGATGTTTTACAACGCGCCTCCACCCGAATCATTAATGAAGTTAAGGGCATCAATCGCGTTGTGTATGATGTTTCCTCCAAGCCCCCCGCCACCATCGAGTGGGAGTAGAATACAGACTATTTAGGATCAAAGCGCCACCAGCGCATTACTTCAGGTCGTCCTTCTGAGCAAATCAGCCACCTGTCAGTGTCGCTATACTTTTTTAACTCCTGGAAAGAGGAGGGGTCGCGCGGACCTGTTCTAAATTCGGTTACATGATGCGTGAAGCGTGAGTCATTTAGTAATTTTTCTAACTCCATTTTGCCTTCCGATAAGGACCATTCGTGCAGTTCGATTATAATGATCGATTTCCTGAATGCCTCAAAAGTTTCTTTATTAACTATTTCAAATTCACCGCCCTCGATATCAATTAAAAGTACGGAATGATCTAAAATAGTTTTATCTATGTCTTTATAGAAGTCCTTGTTCGCAGCTCCTTTAATTTCAACTCTGTCTGATACGCCATTGAGCGCCGCGTTTTCTTTAATGGTTTGTCTACCGGCCTCGCTGATTTCGTAGCATATTGATTTTGAAAAAAGACTTCCGGCTAAAACGCCAACCCCGTAGTAGCCATCGGCCGCCCCCACATTAATGAATGTGTTATAACTGGAGGGTATATCTTTAAATGACTCAAGCACCTCGAGTTCGTATAGACCTAGAAGCATTGCACCCCTTTCTGGTCCGGCCCACCAAGTGCTCCCTGTGAACTTAAAGCCTTTAAGCGGCCCATATCTCACGACTGAACCAAATTCCTTATCTAAATCGTACGACAGGATTTGTCGGCGCTCGAGCACCACTTTTTCTATGTCATGTTCATTTTTCTTAAAAAATAGAAGATTAATTTTTTCTGCTAATTTTTTTAACCTTTTTTTCATCGCTGGATAAGAGTCTCTAGAGGGTGAGCAACCTGGCTGTGTAGAGGTTTAACCGCTTTATTGGTCTTGCAATACTGAATCAACAGATAGCCAGGACCAAGATGCTTTACTTTAATCGATTGTCTGTTGTTTTGCCCCGTTGACAGTTTATCGCTTAGGGTTTTGATTAACGCTCGTGTCTCAGCCTGCCTTCCAAGTTATTGCCCGCCGCTGGCGCCCTCGTCGTTTCGATGAATTAGTAGGGCAAGAACACATTGTTCGCATTTTAAGTAATGCTTTAAAGACCAAGCAGCTCGCTCACGCTTATCTTTTTGTGGGTCCACGGGGTACAGGTAAAACCACCACTGCACGTATTTTAGCCAAAGCTTTAAACTGTGGCAAAGAAGCTAGCCCCGATTTCTCCATTGATGATCCAGTTTGCCAAGAAATTGAACAAGGCAATTGCTTGGACGTTATTGAAATTGATGCAGCCTCGAATCGCACAATCGAAGATGCCAAAAAAATTCGCGAAGAATGTCAGTTTCCACCGGTAAATTGCCGTTTCAAGATTTTCATCATCGACGAGGCTCACCAATTAACGAAAGACGCTTTTAATACCTTATTAAAAACTCTCGAAGAGCCACCCGCATGGGTTAAATTTATTTTAGCGACGACCGAAGCCGACAAGGTTCTTCCGACCATCACTTCACGTTGTCAGCGCTTAGAGTTTCATCCCATTGCCGAAGAAGTTATTTCGGCTCAATTAGCACGTATTGTTAAAGCCGATGGTGTGCAAGCCGAGCCCGCTGCACTCAATGCTATCGCTCGTATTGCCAACGGCGGCATGCGTGATTCCCAATCTATTTTAGATCAGGTGATTTCTTTCTCTGGAAAAAAAGTCACCGAGGTCGATGTTTTATCTATCTATGGCTTAGCGTCCGCTCAGCAGGTAGCTGATTTAGCTAAAGGGATTGCAACGGGTGATGCCAAATCGGTTATCGCCTTGTGCGATAAGTTTCACGCAGAAGGCCGTGACTTAATGCGCGTCATGAATGACTTACAATTGTTAGTACGTACAGCCGTTCTCGACTCAGTTAAACAGGGTGGAAGTAGCGCCCATCTCGGTGCGCCATTAACTACAGAGAAACTCGTCAGCTTTTTAGAATGTTTGCAGTCCAGCGAGCAGGGTATTCGTTACGGTCTTTCTCCAAGAGCTAATTTTGAAGTTACTTTACTCAAGGCGATCGAGCAGTGTAAGACGCGACCGATAGATCATCTCATTAAAGATGTCGCCGCCGCTGCAGCCAGACTTCCTCGGGAGTCTGGCCAAAAAAAAATAAGCAGTTCGCAACCGTCTCCAGCGGTTGAGACACCCGCTGAGTCTGTTAAAGTGGTACTTCAGGAAGCCAGCGTGCCGGAGGTTGATATAGACGAAGACCAAACCTCTGTGACCGAAGTTTTATCAAGCGATGACATAGGGACTGTGATCGAAGATAAGATTAGTGATTTTCAATTTGAAATACCTGCAGGTCCAGCTCCGCGTAGCGCGGAATCAGTTAAGCCACTTTTCCCTGGCGATAAAGATTTTGATGCCGCAGTGAAAGCCATGCCCCAGGGTTTAAAAGATAAACTTAAGGAAACGCTGGGAGCGGAGTTCACGTCACTACGCTCAGTTTCAGCCGATAAACTACACCGCCCACAATCCTAGTGAAATCGGTCTGTGAGATTGGTTTGATTTCCGATACCCACGGACTACTTCGCTCCGAAGCATTAATCGCGTTGGAGGGATGTGATGTGATATTGCATGCGGGCGATGTCGGTGGCTCACTCATTATTGATACCTTAACGCAGTTTGCGCCGACCTTTGCTGTAGGAGGAAATTGTGATATAGAAGAAACTTTCCCGGATTATTTTACCGCTGAATATGGAGGTAAAAAAATACTCATGTACCACGGCCACCTACCGATTGATGAACACGTCTTCATGCCAGATATTATTATTACCGGGCATTCGCATATTTCACTCATTGAAGAGAACGCAGGGGTTTTACGGATTAATCCTGGTAGCGCTGGGCCAAAGCGATTTAAACTTCCTGTAACAGTAGCTCGAGTAACCATTTCTAGTGGAACTTCTCACGCTCGTATCATTAACTTAAACGTTTAATGAGTTTAGACCTACCCATCGACAAACTTAGGGCAGATTTGCAGGCAGCCTGTAGTCGTTCGCGTAGAATTGTTTTAAGCGCCCCAACGGGATCAGGTAAATCTACCCGACTTCCTCAGATGTTGTTGGATTTAAAATGCGTGGAGGGGCAGATACTTATTCTTCAGCCACGTCGCATGGCAGCTCGCTTATTGGCCAGACGGGTTGCCCAGGAACGTGGAGTTAAACTTGGGGCAGAGGTGGGTTATCAAATTCGTTTTGAAAGAGTAGAGTCCGCTGAAACTAAAATAAAGTTTATCACCGAAGCCTTGTTACTTAGACAGATGGCGGCTGATCCAGCTTTACGCGGAGTCGGAGCAATTATTTTCGATGAATTTCACGAGCGTAATATTCATTCCGATGTTGCCTTAAGTTTAGTTCGCCAACTTCAGGAAAAGCAGCGCCCGGATTTATTGCTCGTGGTGATGTCGGCTACTCTTGATACCGCAGGTGTTGCTCAATGGCTGAAGCCAGCGGAAACTTTAATATCGGATGGGCGGACTTATCCCGTAGAAGTAGAATATTCGCCGACAGCACGAACATCTACACAGCCTATTTGGGATAGGGCAGCTGAGCAAGTCGCTCGATTATTACGCGAAGAGTCGACGGGCGACATTTTAGTTTTCATGCCAGGTGCCTATGAAATTATGCGGACAATAAACGCGGTTAAGTTTTTAAAAGAAGCTGGCGGGGTGCAGGTCTTGCCTCTGCACGGAGAACTTTCGGCGAGTGACCAAGACAATGCCGTCCAAGAATCCAATCAGCGTAAGGTGATTGTCGCGACTAATGTGGCTGAGACTTCTTTAACTATTCCTGGAGTTCGCATGGTGGTGGATGCTGGATTGGCTCGCATTGCACGTTACGACCCCATTCGTGGAATTGATACTTTATTGATTGAGCCGATTGCACAGGCATCAGCCGAGCAACGTGCTGGTCGTGCAGGCCGCACAGGCCCTGGTCGCTGTATTCGTTTATGGTCACACACCGACCATCAGTCACGACCGCTCCGCGAAACACCTGAGATTAAGCGGATGGATTTAACAGAAACAATTTTACTACTATTATCCATGGGCTGGAGTGATGTCGAAAATTTTCCCTGGTACGAGAGTCCTAATGCACCAGCGTTCTTACAGGCGTTCACAGTTTTAAAAGATATTGGTGCGATTGATAAAAATAATTTTTTAAGCCCCTTAGGCAAAAAAATGGCAGTGTTCCCAGCACACCCACGTTACGCACGAATGTTGATGGCTGCACACGAACTCAATTGTGTGAGTGAAGTGGCGACGATTGCAGGATTGAGCCAAGGGCGAGATATTTTATTAAGAAAAGTTGATGAGTCTGTTGAACGCTCACGCGAAAATATTAAAACAAACGAGGGTTCAGACTTCTTTTTACGTATAGCCTTATTGCAAAAAGCCAAAGACCTGAAATTCGACGCCGATGCTTGTCAGGGGATGGGTATTCAAGGTCAGGCTGCTCGACAAGCTGATCAAGCCGCACAACAGTTCTTACGCATAGCTGATGGACAGGGTTTCAAAATAAACAATGAGCCTGCCTTGCCCGAACAAATTCAAAAAGCTATTTTAGTTGGATTTATTGACCGATTGGCAGTGCGACTAGATGTGGGAACTTTGCGTTGTGCCTTAGTGCATAATCGGCGTGGTGAATTGAGACGTGAGTCAATAGTGCGTTCAGCTAAACTTTTAGTCGCCGCCGAGATAGATGAAATTCAAACACGGGGCGAAGTGACTACGTTTTTAAGCCTGGCTACGGAAATCAAAGAAGAATGGTTAAAGGAATTATTTCCTAGCGAATTCATTAATCAGAATTTTGTTAAGTATGATGCGACGCAGCGAAGAGTGGTGACAAGGGTGGAGCGCCGCTTCCGGGATTTAGTTTTAGAGTCGAGTGAGCGAGAGGGCGTAACGAGCGATGAAGCTTCACAGCTCCTAGCGACGGAGGTTCTGGCTGGAAGATTGGAATTGGAAAAATGGGATAATACAGTGGACGCCTGGATTAACCGCTTGAATTTTTTAGCCAAACATTGTCCCGAATTAGGTATCCCAGTGTTTGATGAATCGGGAAAGCGGATGATAGTAGAACAGGTTTGTGAGGG
>CANCLV010000068.1 GCA_947378905.1 Opitutia bacterium | reverse complement strand
GCAGTGGCTTGGTTAATCTACTTTTGTACGTATCCCGATTTCGCTCGCTGGCGCAGTGAGAACTTTCGCGAGCATCATCAAAGTTATACCAGTCGCGTTGGCTGGGTCGTTGGTCCATTACTTCTATTACAGATTGTTGGACATTTTTTTGCTTGGCGAAATGGCGCCTCAGTGACGGGTTTTGTTTTGGTAGTTCTTACTTGGTTTTTTACGGCAATTTGGTCGATCCCCGCCCATCGAAGATTGCAGCAAGAAGGCTATAATTTAGAGGTTATTAATCACCTTACACGCACTCATATTGTCCGAACATTAATCTGGTCTGGCTTAGCTGTTTATTCGTTAAAAAATGCCCTAGGTTGACACTCAGTAGCGAATAAAAGATTTCTCATTCGTGTCTAGCACGTCCGACCCAGTCAATAAATCAGCCTCTCGTATTGCTGCACTGCGTCGTTTTTTTGGATTCGTCGGCCCAGGATTTTTAGTTGCGGTAGGTTACATGGATCCTGGTAATTGGGCGACTGACTTAGCTGGAGGTTCGGAATTTGGTTACGCCTTATTGTGGGTGATTCTTTTAGCGAACTTGATGGCGATACTTTTTCAGCATCTCTGCGTACGCTTGCAAGTGGCTACGGGACAAGACCTCGCTCAGGCCTGTCGCGCCCGTTACTCACCCACGGTATCCACTTTCCTTTGGGTCTCGGCCCAAATTGGAATTATTGCGATGGACCTAGCTGAGTTGCTGGGATCGGCCATCGCTTTACAATTACTTTTCGGAATTCCTCTTTTCATTGGTTCATTGATTACTGCGTTAGACGTACTTGTTCTTCTGGCTTTAACACGACTCGGCTACCGTTGGCTTGAATCGATTGTCGCCGTCCTAGTATTGACGATCGCCCTGTGTATAGGGGCTGAAGTGCTCATTGCTAAGCCTGCGATTCACGCCGTTTTACAAGGGTTTATCCCGACTGGTGCAGTTTTTAAAAATCCCGGAATGCTTTTCATCGCTTTGGGTATTTTAGGTGCGACGGTCATGCCACATAATCTTTATCTGCATTCTTCTTTAGTTGGTTCACGCGATTTAGGAAAAACGGTCGAAGAGCGAAAACAGGCGATTCGATTTGCAACCTACGACTCGAGCTTGGCACTCGTCTTTGCTTTCTTTGTAAACGCAGGATTATTAATCTTAAGTGCCGCCGCGTTCCATCATGCCGGACAACCTGCTGTGACCGATATTCGCCAAGCACATCAATTACTGAACGGCGCATTAGGTTCTACCATCGCGGCGACACTCTTTGCCGTAGCGCTTTTGGCCTCGGGTCAAAACGCTACTATTACCGGAACACTGGCCGGACAAATTGTGCTCGAAGGATTTTTAAAAATTAAAGGTAAAGCTTGGATGGTCCGTACCTTCACCCGCCTAGCTGCACTCGTTCCCGCATTACTCGTGATCGCCTATGCCGGAGAAGGGAAGGCCGTTGAACTTTTACTCTGGAGCCAAGTCATACTCAGTCTGCAACTCGGCTTCGCCTGCTGGCCCTTGGTGCGGATCACAAGCGACCCTCGCGCTATGGGTGAATACATCGCACCCATTTGGGTTAGAGTCCTTGGTATTTTTGGAACCATTATCGTTATATCCGCAAGTGTTTGGTTTGTTTTATCTGCTATTTAATTTTATAAACTGTTGTTAATTAGTATTATATGAAACTCTCTATATTTGATTGTATTCTAATCATTATAATATAACTAAAGAAGTAATATTAAGAAAACTATGCGTCAGTTATCCATCATTACTTTACTCGTTCTCGCCTCCATTTTGGATGCGGCCGAAGAGCCCGTAACTGTGCGGGTTGGATACTTTCCTAACCTAACACACTCACCGGCGATTGCAGCACGTCAACTTGAGCGCGAGGGCAGTGACTGGCATTTAGCTCATTTGCCACCAGGTTCAAAAATCGAATGGCGTTGTTATAACGCTGGTCCGTCTGCGATGGAGGCATTACTCGCTGGTGCGATTGATCTCACTTACGTGGGTCCTTCCCCGGTGATTAATGCTTACGTCCGAACTAAAGGTAAAGAGATTCGTATTTTAGCTTCCGTCGCCCATGCGGGTAATGCGCTGGTGGTGCGCAAGGGTTTAAATCTTAAAACACAGAAAGATTTTATTGGTCGTCGAGTAGCGACCCCTCAGCTCGGTAATACGCAAGATATTGATGCACGCGTTTGGCTCAAGCAGGGTGGGTTAAAAGTCACCTTAAATGGTGGTGGTGACACGCAAATTGTTCCGGCTGCTAATTCTGAATTAGTTCTTCTATTTTCACGTGGCGATGTCGATGCAGCTTGGACCGTTGAACCTTGGGTCACTCGTCTCACTACCGAATTCGGCGGAGAAATTTTAGTCGAAAATAAAGATTCGATTATCACTGTGCTAGCTTCATCCCAGACGGCGCTTTCCAAGAATAAACGTGGCATCGAAGCTTTCGTTCAATCGCATTATTTACTTCGTGATAAATTGTTGTTAGATAAATCGTGGCATGAGAAATTAGTTTCTACCGGAATTGGAAGTGAAACTCGTTCCGCAGTTCCTAAAATTGAATTAATTTCTTCCGCCTTAAGTCGTGTTATTTTTGACGCCCGCGAAGATGATGCTGCTCGCAAAACTCGTCTGACTGCTGCGTTCACACAATCACTCAAGGATTCACAAGCGTCGGGTTTATTAAATGCCGATGCCCCGATTGAGCCATTGTTAGAATCACTTGTTGCGGATCCTGTCCCTCGGTAAAAGTAATACTACCCTCTAATCTTGCCAACTTAACTGTATAAGTCGCATTCTTAATTACCCCCATTTCAATGAGTAACGATAAAGTGACCACCCCTGCACTGACGCTTCGCAACGTCACCAAACGTTTCGAGGGTACGGCTGGTCGCGTCACCGCAGTGGAGGATATCTCCCTCGATGTGCGTGAGGGTGAATTCTTGGTACTCGTCGGTCCCTCGGGTTGCGGTAAGTCCACTTTGCTCAACTTGCTCGCAGGTTTAGAACACACCAACGAAGGTAAGATTTTACTAGGTGAAGAACCTGTACGTTTACCCGGACGCGATCGTCTGGTAATGTTTCAACAAGATGCCTTATTCCCTTGGTTAAACGTTTTAGAAAATGTGCTCTTCGGTTTGCGCCTAAAGCCCGGTTTAACCGAGGAAGAAAGATTAGAATCCGCTCGCTACTATTTATCCTTGGTCGGTTTGGCCGATAAAGAAAAAGCCCGCCCTCATGAATTATCCGGCGGTATGCGTCAACGCGTCGCCTTAGCTCGATCACTCGCTCCTAATCCTCGCGTGCTCCTCATGGATGAGCCTTTCTCTGCACTCGACGCTTTAACGCGCGATCAGCTCTATGGTGATATCCAACAAATTTTCACGAAGAGAAAGAAAACCATTATTCTCGTCACACATAATATTCGAGAAGCGGTATGTTTAGGTGATCGCGTCGTCTTACTTTCTCCGCATCCAGGACGCATTCGCGAAGTATTCGAAATCAATTTACCTCGTCCTCGTCGCATCAACGACCCTGAATTAGCTTCGCTCGCTGCGAAAGTTACGGCGGCTTTATCATCGCACTTAAATGAAGGGGTAAATTCATAAAATGAAACTTCCACGTCCAGTTATCCCTACACTACTTGCTGCCACTTTTCTGGGTGGCTGGGAATGGTTTGTTCAAGCGGGTCATGTGAACGAGGTTTTAGTTCCCGCACCTTCCCACATTTTTAAATGGTTTTATGAATCCTTAGCTAACGGTGAATTACTATCGGCTACATGTGTGACCATGCGTCGATTAATTATTGGTTTTGCTATTGGTGCAGCCCTAGGAGTACCGCTCGGTGCACTCTGCGCTCGTGTGCGTTGGATTCGTGATACCCTCGGCGTTCTCGCTTTAGGTTTACAAACTCTCCCATCTGTTTGCTGGGTGCCGCTGGCACTACTCTGGTTTGGTCAGGAAGAATCCGCCGTACTTTTCGTCGTCGTGATGGGTACCGTTTGGGCTGTAGTCATTGCCGTTCAAGAATCAGTACTCTCAGTTCAGCCTCTCTATCTAAGAGCGGGTATGACGATGGGATCACAAGGTTGGCATTTGTGGTCGCGAGTTATTTTCCCCGCCGCATTACCTGGAATTGTAAGCGGCATGAAACAGGGTTGGGCTTTTGCTTGGCGCTCGTTGATGGCTGCCGAAATTTTCGTCGTTATTCTCTCAGGCTTTGGACTAGGTTCATTATTACACGCTGGACGTGAGTTATTGCGTATGGATCAAGTCATGGGAGTCATGGCCGTGGTCGTCGGGGTAGGACTTCTGGCCGACATTATTTTCTTTGCTCCTTTAGAGCGTTGGTTGCGTCATTCTCGAGGATTAGGTCGTTAAACATATTTCCTCCTCGCTCTCCAGCGTTAGCCTCGCCTAATTGGTAAACACATGTTTATCGACGAAGCAAAAGTCATTCTGAAATCAGGCGCAGGCGGTCACGGCTGCGTGAGTTTCCGTCGTGAAAAATTTATTCCGAAGGGTGGACCCGATGGCGGCAATGGCGGAAAAGGCGGCGATATTGTTTTGCTCTGCGATCGTAATGAAGGAGATTTACAGGCCTACCGCTGGCAACCACACCGTTCCGCTAAAAATGGCATCCCTGGTATGGGTCGTCAATGTGCCGGACCCGATGGTGCTGATTTAATTTTACCTGTTCCCCCAGGCACACAGGTGGTCGATGATCTTACTGGACGCCTGGTTGCTGAACTTACCGAACATGGTGAGCGCGTTATTTTATTAGCAGGCGGGAAGGGTGGTCTCGGAAACATGAACTTTAAGAGCTCAGTCAACCAAGCCCCACGTCGCACCACTCCTGGATATCCTGGTGAAGAGGGTAATTTCCGTTTCGTGCTCAAAACAATCGCTGATATTGGATTGGTCGGATATCCAAACGCTGGAAAATCCACGCTCACGAATTTACTGACGGCCGCTCGCCCAAAAATGGCGCCGTATCCTTTCACAACCTTACACGTCAATGTCGGTGTCATTGAATACCCTGAAACCCATGGACGCATTTTCATGGCCGACATTCCAGGGCTAATCGAAGGTGCGCACGAAAATCGCGGCCTCGGCCACCAGTTCCTTCGTCACATCGAACGTTGTGCACTCCTTGTCTTTATTATCGATATGGCTGGTAGCGAAAATCGTAAGCCATGGGACGATCACCGTATTTTAGAGCGCGAACTTCGTCTGTATTCCAAGATTCTCGCCGGCAAGCCTCGCGTGATTGTGGCCAATAAAATGGATTTACCCAAAGCCACAGAAAACTTAAAACTCTTTAAGAAGAAGGTGAAAGATCTCGTGATCCCTAT
>CANCLV010000067.1 GCA_947378905.1 Opitutia bacterium | reverse complement strand
CCCAAGGCAGGCACCGACTCTGATTCCGAGAACGGATCATTATAAGCCACACGCCACAATACACTCGCATCCTCTTTGATGAGTCCTGCTTTGATTAAAGCATCTACGGCGGGCTGAGCGATTCCCAGTCCGGTCGTAGTTTTAGCCCTGTCTACAGGCTCTTTCTGCGCGCTCATGAAGTCGAGCAACTGAGCCTGACGCGGGGCCTTCTTGCGCATCTTAGCCAAGGCTTCTAAATCAATCGGGCCAACGAGGCTCAACATCCGACGCAACACTGGACGAACACCTTTGCGAACAGCCGCTGGCAGAACAGTTTCTAAAACAGAATTTAATCCACAGCCGTAATACGCAGACATCCATTCAGCGAGCTTACAGCAATCGGGTGTCATCACTGGCTGTTCGTGCTCGAGCATAATAATACTGCGCAGCTTAGTATCAGCGAGAGGTTCAGCAGGATATTTCCAAACCACACCTAGACTGTTTCGATTACCGAGCGGTACTCTTACCAACTGACCTACTTTTAAAGTATCTTTGAGAGCGGCGGGAACGGAATACGAGTAGGCCCTTGCTCCTCCATCAAAAGGAACTACTTCGGCGACGCCGGGCTCGATTTCACCAAAAAGGTTGGGCACAAGAACTACCTTCGCTGAACTCCGTTAGGGTTTCAAGCCGAGTGATAAAAACCTTTGCACAACTAGGTGCGTGAACGCGAGTGAGTGGCAATTCGGACGCATAATAAGGCCCAAAAACAGCCAATACAGTTCGCCACAGGCAATTGCAGGTTGGTGGGCATACTGTAGAAAATACAGGTGCCTGGAATCCAAACGGCGTAATTAGGCAATAAATTGGGGAGGATTAAGCGACGATACCAACCCGACCTTAAAGCAGTTTTCATTTTCTCTAAGCTCCAGTCGTGATCCTTCCAATAATGCGAAATGGCATTGAGAGGTGCGGCAACGACTGGAGTGAAAAATATTTGGTCGAATAAAACTTTTTTCATAACCGTCGAAGCGGTTTTACTATCACCGAAAATTTGCGCCTGTAATCCGTAGAAGAAACAAACCACGACGCCCATCCAGGCCCACCACAAAAAGCTGTGAACTAAATCGAGAAAAGGATGCGCGGGACGAATCGACGGAAAGCACATACGAAAACACCAAGGAATAAATCCGCCGGTAATGGCTGTGCTTAAAATACCAAATGTCCAAACGTGTTGCTTATTGAAGTCACCTAATACGTCCAAGGTTTGCTGCACTGAAACGCAGTTGTAATAACTCCAAACCAATAAAGTGGATAAAGATAAAATAATGACTGAAGGCACAGCGTTATCTTTCACGGCATTCACACCAGCAAACCAAGCAGATGAGTTAGACTTGTCGCTCATCCGAGTAACTTTCTAAGCAATTGATCAATCATCACGGGGTTAGCTTTACCTTGGGTTCGTTTCATAATGGGTCCCTTGAGGGCATTGATGGCTTTTTCATTTCCAGCGCGGTATTCGGCGATGGATTTTGCTACGGCGGGATCAGCAATCACTTCAGCAACGATTTTCTCGAGCTCTCCAGTGTCGCTGTTTTGACGCAGGCCTTTCGCTTCGACAATCGCGAGAGCGTCTTTGCCTGTGCTGAACATCTCAGTGAAGACTTCCTTCGCTTGTTGCTTAGAGATTACGCCTTCGTCGGTTAATTTCACTAAGCCAGCGAGTTGGGCAGGTTTGATTAAACAGGAGTCTAAGGAAATTTTTACAGCGGGAGTTTCATCGGAACCAACCTCTGTGCCTGATTGTGCAGAAAGTTCACGCAACAAGTCATTAGCGGCCCAGTTGGCGATACCAGCGGCATTCGTGGGATGAGCGGCGACTGCAGTTTCAAACCAATCAGCCAACGCTTTATCGGCAATAAGAACGGAAGCGGCGGTGTAAGGTAAATTAAGTTTTTCGATGTAGCGACGCTGACGATCAAACGGAGCTTCCGGGACGTGTTTCTTTAAACGATTCACTGTCTCGCGGGAAATCTTCAGCGTTGGAATATCAGGATCAGGGAAATAGCGATAGTCGTGCGCGTCTTCCTTATCGCGCAGAACATAGCCGCGGGACATTTCAGCATTCCAACCACGTGTCTCTTGAGTGATTTTATTTCCAGCTTCAATTTGGGCAATCTGACGTTTGGACTCGTAAATGATACAATCTCTGACGCCGGAAATAGAATTTAAATTCTTAGTCTCAGTACGTGTGCCCAATTGGGTGTCGCCTACACGACGCACAGAGACGTTCGCATCGCAGCGCAACTGCCCTTTCTCCATATCACAATCAGCCACACCCGCTTGGGTTAATTTAACCACCAAAGCATTAAGGAAAGCGGAGGCTTCAGCGGCAGAACGTAAATCGGGCTCCGTCACAATTTCTAATAAAGGAACACCAGCGCGATTATAATCGACCAGTGAACCACTGCCCGAGTGACTTAATTTACCTACATCTTCTTCCAAGTGAGCGTGGTGAATACGAATCCACTTATGCTCACCCATGATATTGCGAGCGGCGCCTGGTAATTCGATTTCTACCTTACCACCCATCGTTACTGGAAAATCTTTTTGCGTGAGTTGATAGTTCTTAGGATTATCAGGATAGAAATAGTTTTTACGATCCCAGGCACATTGCTCGGGAATTTCGGCATCGACCACCAAGCCAAAGAGAATCGCTTTTTCGACGGCCTCACGATTCACCACAGGTAAAGTTCCAGGAAGTCCTAAGACCACGGGATCTACTTGCTCGTTAGGCTCTTTACCAAAACCCCATGAAGCTGACGCAAAAACTTTAGCACGTGTGTGCAGTTGTACGTGAACTTCGAGACCGATGACTATTTCCCAGGCGTCGCTCATAGTGTCGGTTGTTGGTTGGCGAATGAGTGAGCTGACTCAAATAATTGAGCAGCTGCGAAGAGTTTACTTTCCGATAAAGGAGCACCCACTAGATGAAACCCGACGGGGAGATGGCCGGACTTACCACAAGGCACAGAGAGCGCTGGAAGACCGGCGAGATTTGCCGGAATTGTGAAAATGTCCTCAAGATATAATTGCAGAGGATCGGAGACTTTTTCTCCCACCTTGAAGGCTGGAGTTGGAACGGTCGGACTTAAAATCATATCCACTTTTTCGAGTGCTGCTAAGTGTTCAGCACGGATTTTTGAACGCGCACGAAGTGCACGAACATAATAAGCGTCTGCATAACCAGCACTCAAAACGAAGGTACCTAAAAGAATTCGACGTTTCACTTCAGGACCAAAACCCTCTGATCGACTATTCGTCATCATCTCAATCGGAGTCTTGGCATTAGCGGAACGGTGACCGTAGCGAACGCCATCATAGCGTGCTAAATTGGAAGAAGCTTCGGCGGTAGCGACGACGTAGTAGGTAGGAACGGCTAGATCAGACGAAGGTAAGTCGACTTCGATAATGGTAGCGCCTTTGGACTTATAGAAATCAATCGCGGCTTGAGTAGCGGCAGCGACTTCAGCACCTACGCCTTTACCGAGTACGCCCTTAGGAACACCGATACGTAAAGATTTTTCAGAAGCGACAGGAAGTTGATTGCGCTGCGTGGAGTCGAAGCAAGTCATGTCACGTGCATCTGGGCTCGCTAAAACATTGAGCAATAATTCGCAGTCAGCAACCGTACGAGCCATCGGACCAATTTGGTCGAGAGAAGAAGCAAACGCGACGAGACCGAATCGCGAAACTAAACCGTAAGTAGGTTTCATACCCACAATACCGCAGTGGGATGCAGGTTGGCGAATGGATCCACCCGTGTCAGAACCTAAAGCAAGTGGAACTAAACCAGAAGCTAAAGAAGCAGCACTACCGCCTGAAGAACCACCAGGAATGCGGGTGAGGTCCCAAGGATTAAAAGTTTTTTGAATCGCAGAATTCTCGGTTGAAGAACCCATCGCAAATTCATCCATGTTTAAACGACCGTAGATAATTGCACCGGCTGATTTCAGAGCTTCAACGACGTGAGCATCGTAGGGTGAAATTAAATTCGCCAACATCTTACTCGAACAGGTCAGTGGCTGACCCTTCACTGCGATATTTTCTTTAATCGCTACAGGAATACCATCGAGTGGACTTAAAACTTTACCCGCTTTACGTCGAGCATCCGAGGCATCGGCTTGAGCGAGAACATCTTTTTCATCCAGTGAAGTAAACGCACCAATCTTTTTATTGAGTTGGTGATAACGAGAAATCAACGCTTCGACAACGGCACGTGAGGTGAGTTTACCCGCCGCGAGACGGCTGGAAATTTCGGTGGCTGATAATTGATAAATCTCTTCAGCCATGTCTTAGGATTCGTCATCCACCACCCGTGGCACAGAGATCTGTCCATCATAGGAGGCAGGAGCAATTTTAGTTACAGCGTCGGAACCCAGAGACACTCCAGGTTCATCGCTTCTTAATGCCTTTTCGGTAACCACTAAGGCTACATCGGAATTTGCAGGTAGGTCGGCCTTTGCGAGTGTTTCGAAATAGGTCAGGACTTGGGTCAGCTGATTCGAATAAAGTACTTTTTCGTCTGCGGTTAAATTCAGACGCGCTAATTTCGCCAAGTGATCGATGTCTAAACCTTTAGCCATAGTTATTTGCGAATGACCCAGCCGGCTCCTTTTTCTAAAGCGGCGATGACTGTTCCAAGCGCACGATTAGTTTCTTCATCAGTGAGCGTGCGCTCATTATGGCGCCAGCGAATTTCAAAAGCCAAGCTCTTGGAACCTTCGGGCAAGCCAGGTCCATTAAACACATCGAAACAATTGACGTATTCTAAATCAAATTCCTTACCAGCGGCTTTACTGGCTGCTTGTTGAACGCGCGTAAGTACTTCGGATGCGGAGGTGGCAACTGGAACAATCACCGCGACGTCGCGAGTTACGGGAGGGAAAGATGAGAAGGCTTCGAAACGTGGAATACGTTGAACATCCACAAAACTCGAACGAGGGAACATCACTTCACCTGCGACGATGGAACCCTTGAGTCCCAACGAACGGGTCCAACGAAGTTCAACCACTCCACAAGCACCTTCAGCAGAACGTCCACGATCACTAAAATTCGCGGCGTGTTCAGATTGCCAAAGCGCACCCTTAGCATCGGTGAAAGAAATGCGTGTCGCAGCAACTCCAGCCAAATGGGCAATATCCTGAAGTAGTCGTTTCGCTTTGATGATATCGAATCCAGCAGGAACTTTCCATGAGCGAACGAGGGCTTCGGCGGGAGCTGCAAAAGCCACCGATAAAAATTCGCGGACGGCGCCATCGGCCTGTGGACGGAAGACTACGCCCACTTCAAAGAATCCACGAGGGTCAGCATTCACAGCGACGTTTCGAGAAAGAGCACCGACTAGGCCAGGAACTAAAGAAGCGCGGACGTGAGACTGATCAGCGGTCAAAGGATTTTCTAGTGCGAGAAGTTTTGCATGGTCAGTACCGACTGTGCGTTCAATTTCTGAGACATCACG
>CANCLV010000066.1 GCA_947378905.1 Opitutia bacterium | reverse complement strand
ACCGGCATGCCCGGCCCCAAAGCCATCGCTCAACAAATTAAGAACTGGAAGAAGTCTGTTCGTTAAGGCTCAAACTGCGGACTGCCTAATTCATTATCTGATTTGAGCAGGTTCTTGCTCGGATCGAATTCCAGATTCCGATCATTAGGCGTACCATTGAAATAATGGGTTATGCCAACACCACCTTGGCGATTGAGCGTAATGGGGCCTTGGATTTTTCCGTAGTGAGCAGAGATAACTTTGCCGTCTTTGTCTAGCTGCACCCGACTACGATAAAATATCCCGCGATAATTTTCCCAGTCAGCACCATTAATCACTAAGGTTTTACTGTAATTACTTTCTGGCGCCGTGTGTGGTAATTTAAGTTCTGAATAAGAAATGATTTCGTCTGTAACACGGAATCCCGCCGAAGCATCGATGGCTTCTAATTCCAGATAAGTCTGTGCCAAAGATTCTTTATCGCAGTGCAGTCGCATTTTTACATCTGCGACGATTCCTTTGCCTTTCGGCTGCACCCAGTCGCCTACTTTCAAGTCATAGTCATACCACTGATCATTCTTAGGAAAAACTAAACTCTCCGTAGAATTCCCGGTGTGATGTCGGACGTGTAATGCGATTGGATTAACTCTTTGAGGTAATTTGATTAATTGTTTCAAGTCCTGATCGCCCGGGATGTCGTAGAGACGCGCTTGATAGTGTCCGGGTTTGTTGACTTCGATATAGAGACTTTCGTAGGTGTTTACTGGAGTAATAAATTTCCCGTCCGCATTAGTCGCTCCTGTAATCACCTCGGCTTTTCCGGTTTCAACTTTGTTAAATTGTACAACGCACTGTGCGGCCGGGAGGGGACTGCCCGTTTGATCGGTCACTTGTAACTCCACGCGAATCTCTTTGGCTGCTAGCAAATTCATTCCCAGTAAGAAGTAGGCGAGAGTTTTCATTTTAGAAGTCCTTGGCTGACCATCATTTGGAAGGTTGGATAAATAATCGGCAAGGCGACATTTTTAATGTCACTATGTAGCCAGCGTTGTTTTTGTGACGGGTTTTCATGTCCAGCAGTAGGCCAGTTTGATGTACTTCTTCCCATAAGCTCTAAATCATAATTAAATTTAATGTTATCATTTAAGCTCGCGACACCTGTCGCATAGGTCAGGGCAGGAATTCCTCGGGCCAAGAGATCATAAACGACTTTAGTTTCTGATGCTTTTAATGATCCAGTATTTTTTTGACTACTTTGAATTTCCCGTTCGGAAAAATTATCGAAAAACGGTTTTGTAATTAAACGTGAATTGGAAATATTTCGGGCCTGGCTTGGGGTATACTTAACTTTAGATCCTTCGTCAGCATCTGCCCAAAGCCACCAGTCGTCGTTGAATGCCCATCCGGCTTGGCGTCGATCCATGAAGACGCTGGCAGCTGAATTGTACCATGAAAGGCCTTTGATTAATTCCTGGTATTTCCATGCATTGTCCGAGAAGTTAAACCCTTGGTTGAAAACTAACTTTACAATAGAGGCTTCGGTTACGCTATTTGCTTTGGCAATAATCTCATCACCACCTGAGTAGAAATTCGCCATAATCTTTTGAGATTTTTCGAACTGATTGCGCCAAGTTAATTTAGAACGTGCATCGCTTTTAGGGAAAATCTCATTCCAGTAACTAGCGTAGAGATTTGCATCGTATTTTCGCCAGTTTAATTCCGTCATATTTTGTCTCTGCGTCAAAGTACAACAATTGCTCGAGTACGCCTCGGCTGGTATCGCAGCGTTGATAGCCAGATAAGACTGGGGAGCGAGGCCCCCTCTTTGAATGGCATTTCCAACGACGGCATTACCTAAACTATGTCCAGCTAAGGTGATAGGCCCATCGACGAAACTCAGCAGTTTTTTTGCTAAAGCGTCTCCCGTTTGAAAAGCCCTAAAGACAGCTTCATGGTAGTTGGGTGCAGTGTCGCCACGCCAAGTAACACCGATGAATCGTGACTGACTGCCTGAGTTGTGGAATCTTTTAAACATTTCGTTATTCCATCCTCTGGCTTCCTGGGCGTTAACATTGAAGCCATGCACGAAAACAAAATACTTTTGGTTATTTTGACTATCAGGCCATCCAGTTGGATTTTCAATTTCCGTTGGCCGTCCGTAATTTATAGGACTCTCAGAAATTTTGTTCCCTTCGTAGGTTGTAGCCGCATCCCGTAAATTAAGATGACGATACATGTGCTCCACCTCGTCGAGGTGTAGCGGAAGTTGGATATCTAAGCATTTTATGCCTGCTCTTTCGATGGTGAAGACAATAGGTGCATTGGAAATCTTCCTACCTTCAATCATCACGATTATTTCGCCTTTATCTACGATACTGGCAACCTGTGCAGCTGATAGGTCTATTGATGGGCTTACGGGATGAACTTCAGCCTGCGCCCATGATTGGTTCCCAGTGTCGCCATAAATATCTGAATTTACTTTTTGGTGGAAACTGCCCGCATTTTTCGAACTTAGGCCGGTAAAAACTATATTAATGGCGCTATCTTTCTGGCTTAATATGTAACGAGTTTGTCCATCAGGTGGATAAGCCTTAATAGCTTCAGCTACATTTAAACTGAGCGGAAAAAAATCGATTAGGTCGCGCAGCGAATTGATCTTATTATCATTACAGTCGGCCTCGCTTGAAAGGGTGGTGCTCCAGTCGTCACCACTAAACTCGTTTTTGTCTCTATCGTTGTTGATCCAAAAGTAGAAAGAGGCGCCAGTTTTAGGCCCTTCGCCTGCACCTATTTTTCCATCACGATTTAAATCAACATTAAAGCCTGCTTGAATCAAGTAGACGTCATCAATAAAAACAGGCGACGGGTTGCCGTTGTTGGGATTAATTGATAGCCAAAGCTGCTGATTGTAATCGGTTATGTCATAACGAAATTCTGTCACAACATCTTCCCATTGATCTGAGTTAACGACTTTAAAGTTTTTAAGAAGAGCTATCTGCCCAGTTGAAGTTGAGATTCTAACTTGATAGTCTTGAGGGCTATAATTTTCAGCTAGCTGACGGTGTTTCCATTTAAGAATATAATTTCCACTTTTTAACTTTTTAAGTGGTTGTTTGACTCCGTTTCCAATCCGCAAAAATTGATTATCATTAACCTGCCAAACCTGTATATTCGTACCACGGCTTGGTTCCCATCCATTGAGAGAGGGTAAATCCGTCCATTGGGCAATTTGTTCTCCGAAGTTGGATTGGTTAACCTCTTTTAATTTGGTGGGTAGCGTAAGTTTGCTATTTACCAAGAAATTTTTAGCTGCCTTAGGTTGATGGGTAAGTGCTGCTGGTGCTGGTGGACGATTGGGCTGCGGGGTTCTAGTCAGATTTGATGTTGGGGGTGGGGTGTCTATATTTTCATCATAATCGCTGATGCCGTCGTCATCGCTATCCGGTTTATTAGGATTTGTCCCCGCGTTTATTTCCTCAGCTAAATTAAGGCCATCTTGATCAACGTCACTTAATCCGTCTGATTTATCTAGAGGATTTAGTCCTAAAGATATTTCTACCGCATCACTAATTTTATCTCCGTCTACGTCGCGCTGTAGGTTTTCTGCCAAAGTGGCAGCATCTAAATTATTGATTAAGTAAATGAGTAGTCCCAGTCGCGTAAGGAATGTTATTTTCATTCCTCATAGGCTGTTTCGATTCAGACAAAAACAATATCAGGACGATGAGTTTCATCGCCTGAATGTTTTACTGGGTCTGAGCTTAGTGCTTAATTCGCCTCAAGCGTCAGAACGGCAGCACTGCAGGCGGGGAGGGTGATTTCAAAGCGTCCAGCGGATCCTTTGATGTCTTCGCGCTTTTCGAGTTTCCAGGTGCCGTCCTTGTTTACAGTGCCTTCACCATAGCTCACTGCCATTTGTTCTGTGGGCGAGTTAGCACTGAGGCGTGTAATAGTTCCGTGTGTTCTCTTGGAGTCAGTTAACACAGCAGCTTTAGTGGCTTTATCTAAATCTTTATTAATCACGATTACGCGAAGTTTTCCGTCGGTACCCAGAGTTGCGTGGCTGACGACGTTGCCGGTTGATTTGGTATCGGCCTCAATTAATTTTCCATGTCCTGCATCTTTAAATAAAAGCAGCGAGTAATAAAGGGGACGCACCGCGTAGACTTTTTTATCTTTGTCGTAGCTAATCGCAGTATATCCATTGAGTCCGAAAATGGTATGAAGATTCACGCCCGTGGCACCGTGCTCCGCGATATCGAATAGGAAGTCCGAACCCCAGACCGCTGCCGCAAATACATCACTCACGCCATTGGTGCCACCCATCGATGCTGAATTGCACTCGGCTAAGCGCCAAGGAACTCCCGCTTTTTTGGCAGCCGCAAAATGCTTGTCCGCCATGTCAATCGTTCGCTTCTTTGATTTATCACTGAGAAGACTTTCACAGGTGGGTGGAGGTGTGCTAATCGCCGAGGTGGGGTAGAAGTGCGAGGTGGATAAGAATAACTTATTTTTGAAATCGCTCACGCAGGGTTCGAAAAACTTAAAGCCACCGCTGGTGGTTGCAGGTCCAATTAAATTAACCCCGGGATTTTGTTTTAAGATAACGGACTGCGCTTTTTCTAGTTCTGATTTATACTGAGGGTAGGCATAGCCTTTTTCACGTAACTTTTTAGTATCCTTGTCGTAGTGATCAGGCTCATTGCCAATTTCAAAACCCATGATGGAGTTTCCACCGATTTTAACCGCATAGTTAATTTCATCGGAGAAGATTTCCGGCTTATTGCTCGAAAGATTAACTGCGTGAATTACTTTCCAGTCTATGCTCTTAATAAAACCATAAAACTTATCCATATCACTGGTGGTCGCGACGAAAATTCCTTTAGCTGGTTTTTCTTTCGGGGTCTCTCGTGACCACTGGGTGAGTTCAACCTTGTTGCCGCCAAATCTCAAAACTCCTGATCCAAGGTTTTTATGTAGATTAACTAAGACTAGATTATCTGGGCGGAAGTGATTTTCAGTTACCGCAGACTTTTCATAACTGAGTCCAATAAAATTAGCTGGAATAACTCCGATGGCTTTTTCACTGAGCACAGAAACAGTGGTGGTCGACTCAGCAGCCCAGGCAGATATGCCGGATAGGGTGAGTGCAAGAATGGCTGAACGTAATTTCATAGATGTTATGACCTTAAATTAGATGGAAGGTTGCAGAGGGACAGGAAATAATTGCAGATTAATTTGCCTATAGGGGGTAAAATTAAAGATTATCAGACATTCATGATGATTAGATTTTTATTTACCCTCTGTTGGGTAAGTCTGGTTTGGGCCGGAGCCGAGGTGCCCAATGCTAAGGATTTCGATTCTTGGCAGAAAAGTCGCATGGAACTTCAATCCAAGTTTTCCGTTCTACAGGCTAAACTTTCTAAGGATACGACAAAAATCGTGGATGAAGATCAGCGCGAGGCGCTCGCTTTTTTTGCCTCACTCTCCCAATTCAAAAAAGATTTTTCCACTTCGGAAGAGAAACGATTCACTTATTGGAATAATGAAGCGCTCTGGTTGTCCAAAAATTGGAATAAAGGCGAATGCATAAAGCAAACGGTTGATAAACTGAGGGCGAGTTTGGATGAAATT
>CANCLV010000065.1 GCA_947378905.1 Opitutia bacterium | reverse complement strand
TGGCCCGAAAATTAAAAATAGATATAGCAGTGGATATGAATGGGTGTACATCGGGCTCCCGACCTGCCGTCTTTTTAAATCAAGTGGCCCCACTTCAAGTTAACTACCTTGGATACCCTGGCACGATGGGTACGTTATTAATGGATTATATTATTGCCGACGAAATTGTCATTCCGGCTGAGAGCCAAAAATATTACACCGAAAAAATCGCTTACATGGATTGCTTTATGCCGCATGATGACCAACTGAAGATAGCGGATAAAAAATTCACTAAGCAGGAGCTAGGGTTGCCCGACGATGGATTTGTATTTTGTGGTTTTAATAACAGTTATAAAATAACTCCAAAGGTTTGGGCTGCCTGGATGAATATACTTAAGAGCGTTCCTAAATCAGTTTTGTGGCTCAGTTATAGAAATGACGTTACTTCGAGCAATTTCTTGAAAGAAGCAGTAGCGTGTGGTGTTGACCCTAAACGTATTATTTTTGCACCAAGGCTCAAGGATGTGGGCGAGCATATGGCCCGACTGCAGTGCGCAGATCTTTTATTAGATACCTACCCGTACAATGCTCATACGACCGCGAGTGCAGCACTCTGGGCAGGTCTACCGGTTTTGACGAGAATGGGTGAATCCTTTGCGAGTCGTGTTGCGGCCAGTTTATTGAACACTTGTCAAATACCTGAACTCGTTGTCCGGACGGCTGACGAGTATGAGTCTTTGGCTATAGCGCTGGCCAACAGTCCTGACAAAATAGCAGATTTCAAAAAGCGATTACACGATTATAGAGATAGAAACCCTCTATTTAACTCGGTAATTTATACACGAAAATTAGAAAATCTGTTTTGCCAGATGTATGAAAGAAGCCAGAGTGGCCTCACCCCCCAAATTTTAAAAATCAATAATGAACAAAGAGATTGAGCAGGCCTTAATGCAGGGTGTGAATTTGATGCAAATAGGAAAAACCTCCGAAGCTGAAACGGCTTTTAAGGATGTCATACAGAAGCACCCAGAAATTGCCGAATCCCATCAGTTGCTGGGACTAATTTATGCGGCTCGCGAAGATTTTATTAACGCACAGGAGTGTTTTAAACAGGCGGTACGAATTGAACCCAATAATGCGGCTTATAATTCAAATTATGCTAACACTTTGCAGGATACATGGAAAATAGAAGAGTCGATTCCGTTTTACCAAAAAGCGATTGAGTTAAAACCAGACTTTGTGGATGCCCACTTTAACTTGGGCAACTCTTTCAGGAAATTACAGCGCTTCCCTGAAGCATTAAAATGCTACGAGCAGGCCAAAAGAATTAACCCCCAGTACGTTAAATGTTATATTAATACGGCCGTAGTCTACGAGGCGATGAAGCAAATAGACCGCGCCATTGCTGAAATATTTGAAGCGCTAAAATTTGCCCCGCAGTCCTTTGAGTTACTCAGCTACTTGGCGGTGATGTACTCTATTAAGAAAGAGTATGAACCATCGATGAATTATTTCCGAAAGGCATTTGAAACCGGGCAAGCAGACGATAAGTTTTTCTTAAATTACGGTACTGTCTGTATTGAGTTAAATCAACCTGCTGAAGCAGCAAAAGCTTTTCTAAAGTCAGCCGAATTAAATCCTGGTAAAAACGCTGTATTAGGGCGCGCGCTCCACCAGAAAATGCTGATCGCTGACTGGTCTGGCATTAAAGAGATTAACGATGAAATCGTTCGTCGTTTGCCCTTAAAGGAAGATGTGGCTGATCCTTTTGGATATATGGGCTATTCGGATTCCGAGAGTGACTTGCAGATAGCAGGATTTTTATACCTCAATAGAAAGTTTCCAACTCTGCCTAAGGATTTTACTACTAAGAAATACCCTCGCCACAAAAGAATCAAGATTGCCTATGTCAGTGGTGAGTTTCGAGAACATGCGAATGGCTCTTTAATGACCGGTCTTATTGAGTGTCACGATAAAGAAAAATTTGAGGTTATCGGCCTCGATAACGGAGAAAGTGATGAGGGTAATTTACGTCGTCGTCTCACTGCAGCCTTTGACGAATTTATTGATATAAGACCCATTGGAGATTTTGATTTGATGCAACAACTCAAAGCCAAGGAAGTAGATATTCTTTTTAACTTAAACGGCTTTTTTGGCGCCCATCGTACAGGCATTTTTTCTAATCGATCTGCTCCGATACAAATTAATTTCTTGGGCTGCCCTGGTACGATGGGGATAGATTACATGGATTACCTGATCGCAGATAATGTCGTTATTCCTAAAACCTCTTATCAGTTTTATAATGAAAAAATTATTTCATTACCGCATAGTTATCAGATTAACGACTCTAAGCGTCCTGAATTAAAAAGGACGATTACACGCCAAGAATGCGGACTGCCAGAAGGCGCATTTGTATTTTGCTGTTTCAATAATATTTATAAAATTACTCCTGAAACCTTTAAGCGCTGGATGAGGGTTTTGAAAAGAGTGCCGAATAGTGTGATGTGGTTCTATTATAACTTTCCTGAAGGCCCCGAGAATTTAAAACGTGAAGCCCAGGCTTTAGGCGTTGATGCGAGTCGTCTCATTTTTTCGCCCTATATCAAAATGGCCGATCACATTGAGAGAAACGTACTCGCCGATTTATTCTTAGACTCGTTGCCATATAATGCTCACACCACGGCAAGTGATGCGCTTTGGGCTAATGTTCCAGTGCTCACTTTGCAGGGTAAATCATTCGCGGGTCGCGTAGCCGCCAGTCTGTTGCATGCAGTCGAAATGCCCGAGCTAATCACTTACACGGAGCAAGAATTTGAAGACAGGGCAGTGGATATCGCTACGCATCCAGAAAAACTAGCCGCCTTGAAGGTAAAACTAGCTAAGAATAGATTAACCACGCCTCTGTTTAATACGAAGCTTTATACCAAACACTTTGAGTCTGCGCTCATCGAGGCCTACGAGCGTTATCAATCCGATTTACCCCCAGCGCATATCGAGGTTAAGCCATAATAGAACTTATGGCTCGCCATTTTGTTTCAACATTAGCCTCGGTTATTCGAGCGAGCGGCAGCGACGCCGCAAATTATCTGCAGGGGCAATGTTCAGTTGATCTCACGAAAAATAATAAGGTTCATGCACTTTGGTTAAATCGCAAGGGACGCGTTCTCGCCCATACTCTGATTATAAAAGAAGCTGATCAGTCGTTCTTAATTCTCTGTCCTCATTTATCCGCGGTTGATGCAATTTCTGTCATGTCGTCCAACTTAATTGCCGATGATGTAACATTATCGGATGAGACTTCACAGTGGAAGACGGGAATCGTTTGGGGTGATAGTGGGCCAAATTTTGAGTCGAGTATTCGCTTTTGGCCATCAGCTCGAACCAGTTTTGAATCATGGGTGGTTTTATTTCCTAAAAATACTTCAATGACAGCGAGTGAATCTGATTCTAGTTTCATAGAGTTAAATAGAATTGAGTCGGGCATACCTTCGGTTCCGGAGGATTGCGGAGCTAATGAATTTCCTCAGGAGTGTGGCCTGGACGATTGGGTGTCTTATAATAAAGGATGTTATCTTGGGCAGGAAGTGATGGCACGGATACAGTCGATGGGGTCTTTACGTCGAAGTCTTCGACAGATTTCTGCGTCAGCACCACTTCGCAGTGATATTGAATTAAAATCACCCGTTAATGGAAAAGTCATCGGGATGGTGAAATCGACCATAGGTATGACGGGATTAGCCTTGGTATCGATTGATTACGCAGAAGGGGCGACATTGGATTCAGGTATCGGGCCAATCACCGTTGGCAGATTAGCAAAATTACCTAAAACCTCATAAGGTTTATATTTGCGAGTTTTAGGGTTTTTGCTAATTTTATAAACGATGGCTTCCTCGTTTCATTATCAAGAACCGTTTCCGGTAGGTCCCGATAAGACTCAGTATCGGTTGATAACGAAAGATTTTGTTAGTGTCAGTCAGTTTGAAGGTAAGCCGATACTAAAAGTCGATTCAGCAGGTTTGACCCTTTTGGCCAATCAGGCCTTTCACGACATTAATTTTTTTCTTCGCACTAAACACCTCGAACAGGTCGCACATATTTTAAAAGATTCTGAATCAAGTGACAATGATCGCTCTGTTGCGCTCGCGATGTTGCGTAATGCTGAGGTTGCAGCCAAGGGTGTTTTGCCATTTTGCCAGGATACTGGAACGGCTGCGATAACGGCTAAAAAAGGCCAACAGGTTTGGACGGGTGTAGATGATGCCGAAGCTTTGTCGCTCGGCGTCTATCAAGCCTATGCGCAAAATAACCTACGATATTCGCAGCTCGCTCCGACTGATTTATATACTGAGAAAAATACGGGTACTAATTTACCGGCCCAGATTGATATCGCTGCCACTGCGGGCATGAAGTATGATTTATTATTCGTCGCGAAGGGCGGGGGGTCGGCGAACAAGTGTTTCTTATTTCAAGAAAGCAAAGCCGTTTTAAATCCTAAATCTCTTCCACTTTTCCTAATAGAGAAGATGAAAAGCCTAGGAACGGCAGCGTGCCCTCCTTATCATTTAGCCATCGTGGTTGGTGGAACGTCGGCGGAGGCCACCATGAAAGCCGTTAAGTTGGCCTCAACTCACTATTATGATGAATTGCCTACTCAGGGGAATGAACATGGTCAGGCCTTTCGCGATACAGCTCTCGAGCAGGAATTACTCAAGGCCGCCCATCAACTTGGCATCGGCGCTCAGTTTGGTGGAAAGTGGTTTGCGTTAGATGTGAGAGTGATTCGTTTACCTCGTCACGGTGCTTCTTGTCCGATTGGTATGGCGGTGTCATGTTCGGCGGATCGCAATGCCAAGGCTCGCATTGATAAGGACGGTATTTGGATTGAACAGTTGGAAGAAAATCCTGGGAAGTTTATTCCTGAAGAATTAAGGAAGCACCAAGACTCATCCAAGGTTGTGGCGATTGATTTAAATCGTCCCATGAAGGAAATTTTAGCCGAGTTATCTAAGCATCCAGTTACCACGAGATTGGCATTAACTGGAACCCTTGTGGTTGCACGTGATATAGCTCACGCCAAGTTACGTGAACGCTTAGAGCGTGGCGAAGGCTTGCCCGAATATTTTAAGAATCATCCTGTATATTATGCCGGTCCGGCTAAGACTCCTGTGGGGATGGCTTCGGGCTCATTTGGTCCGACGACTGCTGGTCGAATGGATGGCTATGTTGAACTCTTCCAGAAAAACGGCGGCTCTTTGGTCATGATTGCTAAGGGTAATCGAAGTCAAATGGTGACCGACTCTTGCAAGAAGTACGGTGGATTTTATTTAGGATCCATCGGTGGTCCAGCTGCTATCCTTGCACAGGAAAATATTAAGAAGGTTGAAGTCATCGATTACCCGGAACTGGGAATGGAGTCGGTATGGAAAATCGAGGTCGTTAACTTCCCTGCCTTTATATTAGTGGACGATAAGGGGGTAGATTTTTTCCAAAATCTTCCAGCGAGTTGCGGAATTTGCGCACCCTAAGTCTCGAGTGATTGACTCATAAAATTTAATTAATTATCTAGAGGTATGATTACCCCCAGTATTCTGCTAGCATCTTTCTTAGCAGTGTCTGCACCTACGGCAGAAACTTCTTCAGTAAAGTCTGTTGAACCCATCATTGCTAAAGAAGTCGTAAGTAAGACTTCCGAGCCAGCTTCGGAAGACACTCCAGCCGTTCTTAAAAAGAAGGT
>CANCLV010000064.1 GCA_947378905.1 Opitutia bacterium | reverse complement strand
AGGCGTTGCCAGATTTCTTCACAAAGGTGAGGTGCGAAAGGTGCTGCTAGGCGAGTGAAGTCTTCGACGGTGGAGCGTTTTAGTGAGGGAGATTTTTCTGCGACATTCATCAGAATCATCATTTGGGAAATCGCGGTATTGAATTGGAGGGTTTCAATATCGTTACCGACTTTCTTGATGGTTCGATTTAGTTCGCGAACAAGTTCTTCGGTTTCATTCGCGCTGTCATTGATTTTAGCAGAAATATTTCCAGTCGTTTCATCAACGGCAAGGCGCCAGAGGCGACGGAGGAAGCGGGTGATACCTGAGATACCATCGGTGTTCCAAGGTTTGGAAGCTTCGAGAGGTCCGAGGAACATGAGATACATGCGTAATGCATCAGCGCCATGTTCTTTCACGATGACATCGGGATTCACGACATTGCCGCGACTCTTCGACATTTTCTCGCCGTCTTCGCCGAGTATGAGTCCTTGGTGGAATAATTTCTTAAACGGCTCGGGTGTGGAGAGAACTTTGATGTCGTAGAGGAATCGATGCCAGAAGCGTGCGTACAGTAAGTGTAGAACGGCGTGTTCGGCGCCGCCGATATAGAAGTCGGGGTTGCCCCAGTAATTAAGATTTTCAGCGGAAGCGATTTCCTTGGTGTTTTGTGGATCGAGATAACGCAGGTAGTACCAGCAGGAACCTGCCCACTGAGGCATCGTGTTTGTTTCGCGAGAGGCCTTAATCCAAAGCGGTCCAGGTTGTGGTTTAGATTGGGTAATTGTTTCTCCGTTGGAAATATTATACCAAACTTCGGTCCACTCGGGTTCTTTAGAGAGTGGTGAATCTCCGGTTGGGGAAGGTTGGTAAGATTTAACTTCAGGTAAAGTAAGAGGCAGTTGTTTAGAAGTGAGTGGCACGGCACAGACTTCTTGTCCGTTGATTTGGCAAGTGACTGGTTCTTTGGGGAGGAACTCGCGAATTTCGGAGTCAGCTGGAATCTTTGCGTAGTCCGCTTTGGAAATCCAAAGAATCGGGAAAGGTTCGCCCCAGTAACGTTGGCGAGAGAAGAGCCAATCGCGTAACTTAAAGTTCACTGCTAGTTTGCCTTGGCCTTTGGTTGCGAGATCAGCGGTGATTTTCTTTTTAGTTTCGGTTGCGGAGAGGCCGTTGAATGGACCCGAGTTCACCATGGGGCCATCTTCGGTCCAAGGTTTTTCTTGAACATCGATGGCTTCTTTTGAACCGACCACTTGAATGATTGGTAAATTGAATTGTTTAGCGAATTCCCAGTCGCGTGTATCGTGAGCGGGGACGGCCATGATTGCGCCAGTGCCGTAGCTCATGAGGACGTAGTCAGCGGTCCAGACAGGAATTTTATTTCCGTTAACGGGATTGATGGCGTAACTGCCCGTGAAGACGCCGGTCTTTTTCTTATCAGCGAGGTCGGTACGTTCGAGGTCTGACTTATTTCGAACGGCAGCGATGTACGCATCCACGTCAGCTTTTTGTGCGGCTGTCGTTAGTTTGCTGATGAGAGGATGTTCAGGGGCGACGACCATGTAGGTTGCGCCGAAGAGGGTGTCGGGTCGGGTGGTGAATACCGTGAGACTTTCGTTAGGAATATCAGCTAATTCGAATTTAACTTCAGCTCCTTCAGATTTCCCGATCCAGTTTTTCTGTAAGCGCTTGGTGGAGTCGGGCCAATCGAGTGAGTCGAGTCCTTCGATTAATTTATCGGCGTAGGCGGTGATGCGGAGAACCCATTGGCGGATGGGGCGACGTTCGACCGGGTGATTTCCTCGTTCAGAACGTGGGCCTTCTTTTGTATTTAGAACTTCTTCATTGGCGAGAACCGTGCCGAGTGCAGGGCAGAACCAAACAGGTTTTTCGGAAACGTAGGCGAGGCCGTGACGGAAAAGTTTGAGGAAGATCCACTGCGTCCAACGGAAATATTTTTCATCGGTCGTGGAAAGTTCGCGATCCCAGTCGATACCGAAGCCGATCATCTGAAGTTGGCGACGGAAGTTGTCGATGTTCTTACGAGTCTGGAGAGCTGGGTGTTCGCCAGTGGCGATGGCGTGTTGTTCGGCGGGAAGTCCGAAAGCATCCCAACCCATCGGGTGAAGGACATTGAAACCTGAAGCTTTTTTGTATCGGCCTAAAATGTCTGAAGCTGTGTAGCCTTCCGGGTGTCCGATGTGTAAGCCTGCGCCCGATGGGTAAGGGAACATATCAAGGACGTAGTACTTTGGTTTTCCGCAGGTGGAGGATTCGGTGCGGAAGGTGGAATTATTTTTCCAATAGGCCTGCCAGCGCTGTTCGAAGGCGGTAAAGTCGTAGGCTCCTTGAGAGTGTTCCATGAATATGAGCAGATAGGAGAGTTGAGGCGATGGTGGCAAGGATTTGGAGAGGGAACTTGCCTAGGGCGGGGGTGGAGGGTTATTCAAAGGACATGAACGTACTGGTCGTAGGTGGGGCAGGTTATATCGGCAGTCACTGCGTGAGGCAGGTGATGGCCGCGGGGCATTCAGTCGTCGTTTTAGACAATCTTTCCTACGGTCACCGTGAATCTATTCCGAAGGACGTTCCGTTCGTAGAGGCTGATATGGCCGATTCGGTGAAAGTTCGTGCGGCATTGAGAGACTATAAAATAGAACTCGTCATGCACTTTGCCGCTTTGATCAATGTTGGCGAGTCAGTGCACCAGCCTGAACGTTATCATGAGAACAATGTTGTCCGCACTTTCGCGCTGCTCGATGCGATGATTGCCGAGGGGGTTAAGAAATTTGTTTTTTCCAGCACTTGTGCGACATTCGGTGTCCCCGATAAAATGCCGATGTCCGAAAATCTGCCGCAGAAGCCGATTAATCCGTATGGCCAAAATAAATTAGATGTAGAACTCAAGCTTCGTCAGTTAGCGCGAGAAGGGAAAATCAGTTTTGCAGCGTTCCGTTATTTTAATGCGGCTGGTGCATCGGCAGATGGAAGTATTGGTGAGGACCATCAACCCGAAACCCATTTAATTCCTTTGGCTATTGCAGCGGCTTTAGGTCGTCGCCCTGCATTGAAAGTATTTGGAACAGATTATCCTACGCCCGATGGTACTTGCTTACGTGATTATGTTCACGTCGATGATTTATCTTCTGCGCACATTGCGGTATTTGATAAATTGAAAGAAACGGGCTTGGCGTTTTTCTATAATTTGGGAATTGGTGTGCCGTATTCAGTCGAAGATATTTTAAAGAGCGTGGAAAGAGTAACGGGAAAACCTGTGCCACGTGAGTATGTTGAGCGTCGTGAAGGTGACCCACCGGCACTCTACGCGGATGCTACTAAGGTACGTAAGGAGCTCGGCTGGAAGCCTAAGTACGACACGCTAGATGCCATTGTGTCTACGGCTGTACGCTGGCACACCTTACACCCTCAAGGATTTTCTAAAAGATAATATGACTGAACAACTTCATCCCTACTGGCGCATGCAGTATATCCAGAGTCGTAAAGACCCAAAAGCAGGGAGTCCTTTTGCGGACTTATTGGCGTTGGGCGATGACCAAAAGTCTTTGATACTCCATCGGGGTCGGACCTGTTTTGTTATTTTAAATAATTTTCCATACAATCCAGGACACCTCATGGTTTTGCCCAATCGTGAAGTAGGGCAGTTGGCTGAACTTACTGTCGATGAGCGTGCTGAAATGATGGACTTGCTGGTTAAGTGTCAGTCCGTACTTCAAAAAGTCATGACGCCATCGGGTTTTAATATGGGTATCAATTTAGGTCGTGCGGCGGGTGCAGGAATTCCAACTCATTTACATTTCCACATCGTACCGCGTTGGGACGGAGATCACAACTTCATGCCCGTGGTGGCAGACACACATGTTTTACCTCAGGCGCTGAATGATTTATGGTTAAGACTGAAGCCAGTTTTTGCTGAGATTAAATAAATGAAGTCGAAAAATAAATTAAGATTAGTGGAGGTGGCGGTACGTCATCCATCGATCAAAGTCGTAGATTCGAGTGTAAGAAAACTCATTCAAACTTTAGATACAGCGAAGTCCTATGTCTGTCCTACAGGAGATATTTCGGTGGTGTTTGTTAATGATGCCGAGATTAAAAAGATTCATAAGGAGTTTATGAATGATCCGACCGTGACGGATGTGATTACATTTGTCGGGGAGGATCATCCGGTTGAGCCGTTTGCGGGCGAAATTTGTGTTAACTTGGATCAAGCCAAACGTGTCGCTAAAAAGCATGGGCATACCTTTGAAGAAGAGATGAGTCTTTATGTGGCGCATGGTTGGTTACATTTGACTGGTCTGCGCGATAAGAAGTCGGCGGAGGCCAAGAAAATGCGGGCGGCGGAGAGTTTTGCCCTAGCTTATATTGATCATCATAAGGCGTGGATTAAAGTTTCTCGCTCTCGACGTTCGAAGTAGTTTATTTCACTGCATGGAAAAAACCGTCGTCATTCATTCAGGAGGAATCGATTCAACGGTTTTATTGGCTCATTTACTTTCCCAGGGCAGGGAAGTTTACGCATTGAGTGTGGATTATGGACAGCGTCACCGTCGAGAAATTGAAGCGGCGAAAAAAATCTGTGAATTTTATAAAGTAAAACATCAGGTTGCGGATCTACGTGCGTTGGCTCCGCTCTTTGGTGCTAATGCTTTGACGGACCAAAAGGTGGCCGTGCCAGAAGGACATTACGAAGAACTTTCGATGAAGGCCACCGTGGTTCCCAATCGTAATATGTTATTTATTTCGGTGGCTACATCGTGGGCGATTTCCTTGAAGGCTAAGACGGTTGCTTATGGGGCGCACAGTGGAGATCACGCGATTTATCCAGATTGTCGTCCGGCTTTTGCTGAAGCACTTGATGCTGCTATTCGCTTAGCTGATTGGCATGAAGTTTCGTTAGAGCGTCCTTTTGTTAAAATGGACAAGACGGCCATTGTTCGTCGCGGTGCAGAATTAAAAGTGCCCATGGAGCTTACCTGGTCCTGTTATGTCGGCGGGGATACTCATTGCGGGCGTTGTGGAACCTGTGTGGAACGCAAAGAAGCTTTCAAGTTGGCCGGCGTGCCTGATTTGACGGTCTACAAGGGTTAATCTTCTAAATTAGATACTCTGATAGAGCATTGTGTGCTGGGTTTTAGTTTGAACACTAACGGATATTAAATCTGAATCTGATTGTGTTAAACACGATTAAGAGGTTCGCCGTATGGGCAGTTTTAGCTGCCTGGTTCGCGTCGTCGGGTTTAACCTGGGATTTATTACAAGTGGTTGCGTGGGTTAATATGTCGCGCACTAATGCGATTTATCTCTCGACCTCTGAGGCGATTACTAAGACCTTAAGCGATAAGCCTTGTCCGCTTTGTAAAGTGGTTGAGAAGGGTCGAAAGACGACGGAGCAAGTCCCTGTTGATAAGTCTAATGTTTTAAAAGCTAAAATTAAATACGATTTTAATCGTGGTGATAGTGTTTATTTAACTTTGCCGGAGTCTTATGGTATTATTTTCCAGCGTGATCAGGGGTTTAATACCTGGCGGCTGACAGAAGAGGTTCCCGTGCCGCCACCGAAGGTATAATTTAAAAATCTCTTGGGCTTCGGCTCACGTGGCTTCATTTACCAATCTCACTTAATCCCAACGGATGAGTGTCTGTGTTTGTACCAGCTTTGCCACACTGTTTACGCTCACAAAAAACTATAAAAATATTATGATTATTTCTTCTTCGGTTGCTCGCTCTACG
>CANCLV010000063.1 GCA_947378905.1 Opitutia bacterium | reverse complement strand
CTCCAATTCAATACCGCGATTTCCCAAATGATGATTCTGATGAATGTCGCAGAAAAATCTCCCTCACTAAAACGCTCCACCGTCGAAGACTTCACTCGCCTAGCAGCACCTTTCGCACCTCACCTTTGTGAAGAAATCTGGCAACGCCTGGGTCACAAAGAAAGTATCACCCTAGCTGGCTGGCCAAAATTCGATGAATCAAAACTCACCGAATCTACCGTAGACGTAGTCTTCCAAGTGAACGGTAAAGTACGTGCCACGACCAAGGTAGATAAGAATATCTCTAAAGAAGCTTTGGTTGCGCTAGCCAAAGCCGACCCAGCCGTACAAAAGTTTATCGACGGAAAACCCATCGTGAAAGAAATTGTAGTTCCTGGTAAGTTGGTAAACTTCGTCGTCGCTGGATAATCGAAATATCTGCTCACAAAAAAGGCCTCCATCTCGGAGGCCTTTTTATTTTTATGAATCTGCGAATCAGATTTGTGCCTTCTCTAAACGAGGCAACATGAAGTGGTGAATCGTAAATGCTACGATGTACGCAAATGCACAGAAGGCGAAGAGGATTGCATAACCATTGGACGATACGTCGAGAATACGTCCAGCAACGATAGGGAAAATCATTCCACCGATTGATCCAGCCATACCACCTAATCCACTCGCTGAAGCTACTGCATCGCGCGGGAACGTTTCCGATACAGCAGCATAAAGGCTAGCAGACCAGGCTTGGTGAGCTGATGCCGCAAAACCGATAAGGAGTACAGCTTCCCACATTCCTAAACCTCTGACGAAGAAAATAGGCAAAGAACATAGGGCAAAGAACAACAGCGAAACTTTCCGTACCTTCACCATATCATAACCACGCTCTGCGATTTTCTTAACAGCCCAACCCGCAAAGATACTTAACACGGTGACGATACCGTAGAGAGTAACTAAAGGTAAGCCCATTGCTTTAATATCTAAATGCTGCTCCTTCTTAAAGTAATCAGGCAGCCAAATTAAATAGAACCACCAAACTGGGTCTGTTAAGAATTTAGCAATCATGTAAGCCCAAGTTTGTTTTACACGCAATAAACTCGACCAAGGAATCTTGCGCTCAGGTGCAACTTCTTCTTCAGCGAGTTGTGGAGCCTTCTTGTAAAATGGAATCCAGAACAGAATCCAAATAATACCTAATACACCAGCAGCTACGAAGGTAGATCTCCAGCCGTAGTTTACAGCCATAATAGGAATAACCGCTGGAGCAATCAGTGCTCCAATGTTTGAACCTGAATTAAAGAGCGCATTAGCAAAGGCACGTTCAGCACGTGGAAACCACTGTGCTGTAGTTTTGATTGCAGCCGGGAAATTACCTCCCTCGCCAACACCCAGAGCTATACGAGCGTAATAGAAACCAGGAATTGAACCGACCAATGCGTGACCTGCTGCCGCAGCCGACCATGCAAAAATTGAAACGGCATAACCAATTTTCGTTCCAAAACGGTCAATAAACCATCCAAAGCCTAACAATCCAAAAGCGTAGGCCGCCTGGAATGCAGAGTTAACCATGCCATATTGCTCATTAGTCCAGTGTAACTCGCCGTCCAACATCGGTTTCAATAAAGCCAAGATTTGACGATCAATATAATTAATCGTGGTTGCGAAAAACAAGAGTGCCAAAATCACCCAGCGATAGGGAGATGCCGCAGGGGCTGAATTAGGGGTATTATTCATGGGTAAGACCAATAAACAGACGATTTTTTTACTGTCGACCTTATACTTTCTTTGACTTTTCAAATCGAGTTAGGTTGGATTAAAACGACACTATGAAGCCACGCATCCTCCTCACAACCACCTCATTCCAAGACACCCCTGGCGAACACCATAAAATGTTAGCCGCCACCGGTTGGGAAGTTGTCACCGCTCGCGGTCCTTTAAGCGAAGCCGACACTTTAGCTTTAATGGGGGATTTTGACGGATACATCTGCGGCGATGACATGATCACCCAAGCAGTCATCGATAAAGCCCTCCCCCGCCTCAAGGTCATCAGCAAGTACGGTATCGGCGTTGATAAGATCGATGTAAAATACCTCACCTCTAAAGACATCCCTCTCCTTTTCACTCCTGGCGTTAACCACACCACCGTTGCAGAACATACTTTCCTTCTTCTTCTCGCCCTCGAAAAGAATTTCTACTTCCACACGGACTCCACTCGCTCTGGTACTTGGAAACGTAAAACGGGTCGCGAACTTCTCGACAAAACCATCGGTATCATCGGCATGGGCCGCATCGGTAAAGAAGTCGCCATCCGCGCTCGCGCGTTCGGTATGAAAGTCGTCGGCTTCGATTTATACTGGGACGATAAATTCGCCGCTCAATACGACGTCAAACGCGCCAACACGATGGATGATGTTTTCGCCGTATCTGATTACCTCTCACTCCACACTAACTTAACTCCTGAAACACGTGACCTCATCTGCGCTAAGAATATCGCGAAGATGAAGAAAGGCGTTCTGATTCTTAACTGTGCTCGTGGTGAAATCGTTCACACCGACGACATCGCTGCCGCTCTTAAATCCGGCCAAGTAGGCGGATATGGTACCGACGTTCTCGATGAAGAACCACCTCGCGCCGACCACCCTCTCACCAAACTTCCTAACTGCGTCGTAACTCCACACATTGGCTCACGCACAGCCGAAAGCGTTCAACGCCAAGCCGTCGCCGCTGTTACTAATTTAATCAAAGCGATGCACGGCGAAGAGCCCCTCGCTCAGATTAACAAAGAAGTTAAAGTTAAGAAAGTCGTCTAACTTCCCTAGTCACCTTTCCTCCTAATATAACATACAACCATGTCCGAAGTATTTCACGTTGTTCCCACTGAAGCTCACGAGGCTCTCGTCAGCGCTGCTTACCAGCATCGCGGTTTCGGTGCCACCGAATCAAACCAAGCTGCGAAGATGTCCTCCATGGCTACTCGCCACGGCATCCGCACGCACAATGCTATCAAGGCATTACACTTGGACGAACTTTTCGGTTCAAAAGTTGGCGGCTGCACACCCAATGCTACCGTCGTTAAAAAATCTTCGCGCTTCGCTGCTGCTGAAGTTTGGGATGCAAAACAAAAACTCGGTCAAGCTGTTGCAACCGACGCGATCGAAACTTGTATCAAACTCGCTGATCAATACGGCGTAGGTACCGTTTCCGTAGATAACGCTTTCCACTACCTCTGGGGCGGTGGCTATGTGATGGAAGCCGCTAAACGTGGTTACATCGCTTACACTAATTGCACAGCGACTCTCGCTGAAGTAGTTCCTTTCCAAGGTAAATTCCCAACCCTCGGAACCAACCCACACTCTTGGGGCTTCCCTACCACCGATGCTGTTGGTTTCCCAATCGTCATCGACTGGGCCACCTCAGTCATCGCGATGGGCCGCGTTCAACAATTAAAGCGCGAAGGTAAACAATTACCTCCTGACGCTGCCGTAGATAAAGATGGCAAAGTAACCATCGATCCCTCCGCCGCTGTTTCACTCATTCCTTTCGGCGCACACAAAGGCTACGGTCTTTCCTTAATCAACGAAATCGTCGCAGGTTTCATCGGTGGCTCACTCCCCACCATTCGTAGCCGCACTCGCGTTGCTGGCGAAAAACAAGATTGTGCATTCTTCTTCCAAGTCATTCACCCCGACGCTATCAGCAGCGGAGTTTTTGCTCACGGACGCAACCAACAGCAAAATATCAAAGCTGTTCTTGGTGATATCCTCGGACACGGAAACGAAAAGTGTATCCTCCCAGGTCAAATGGAAGCAACCTTCGCAGCACGCAGTCAAAAAGCCGGCGGACTTCTCTTCTCCAAAGCCGAAGTCGAAGCCCTCAATGAAATCGCACACGAGTGCGGCATTAAAGCTTTTGATGTTAACCAACTTCCAACCGCTTAATTTTACCAAACACTATGGCACTCCAAATTAAACCTGCGAAGGATTGCACCTTCGATCAAATCTCTCTCGGTGAAGTCATGCTTCGCCTCGACCCCGGTGAAGGCCGCGTTCGCACCGCTCGTGAGTTCAAAGTTTGGGAAGGCGGCGGCGAATACAACGTCGCTCGTGGTCTCCGTAAATGCTTCGGCTACCGCACCTCGGTCGCTACCGCTTTCGTAGATAATGAAGTGGGTCGTCTCGTTGAAGACTTCATCATGCAAGGTGGAGTTAATACAGATTTTATTAAATGGCGCGAAGACGACGGCATCGGCCGCACGGTTCGCAATGGTCTCAATTTCACCGAGCGTGGTTTCGGTATCCGTGGCGCTGTCGGCGTCCCTGATCGTGGTAACACCGCCGCTAGCCAATTAAAACCTGGTGATATCGACTGGGAACATATCTTCGGAAAACTCGGCGTTCGCTGGTTACACACGGGCGGAATTTTCGCCGCTCTCTCCGAATCCACCGCACTCGTGACCATCGAAGCGGTTAAAGCAGCTAAGAAACACGGCACGATTGTTTCCTACGATTTAAATTATCGTCCATCACTTTGGAAGACCATCGGCGGACTCAAGAAAGCCCAAGAAGTGAATCGCGAAATCGCTAAGTACGTCGACGTCATGATCGGTAACGAAGAAGACTTCACCGCATCACTTGGCTTCGAAGTTAAAGGTGCTGACCATAGCCTCAAACACATCGAGACCGATGCGTTTAAGGAAATGATCCAGACCGCCGTTAAAGAATTCCCGAATTTCAAAGTGGCCGCTACCACCCTTCGCCGCGTGATCACTGCCACGAAGAATGACTGGAGCGCTATTTGCTACCACGACGGAAAATTCTACGACTCTATCAAATTCCCTGAACTCGAAATCCTCGATCGCGTGGGCGGTGGCGACAGCTTCGCTAGCGGTTTAGTCTTCGGATTCATGGAATTCAATGACGCTCAAAAAGCTGTTAACTACGGTGCAGCTCACGGTGCCCTTGCTTCAACCACTCCTGGCGACACCTCCATGGTGACCCGTAAAGAAGTTGAAAAGCAAATCTCCGGTGGCGGCGCCCGCGTCGTTCGCTAATCATTCTTACATCACCTCAAAAGGGCAGCCACTCGGCTGCCCTTTTTATTTACACGAGTTGTCCAGGAAAGGTTTGAAAATACTAAACATTATTGCCTCCCATTAAATTAGGTGTCACTTTCCTCAGGTCACCGTGCCCCCTGTCACCGTGCCCCTAAATTACACTTATGTCATCCGCACTTGAACTCTTCTCACTCAAAGGTCGCATCGCTGTCATCATCGGCGGCACCGGCGAACTCTGTGGCGCTGTCGCCGAAGGCTTTGCCTCCGCAGGTGCTCATGTGATTCTCGTTGGACGCGACCCCGCTAAGGCCGACGCTCGTCTCGCTAAAATCAAAGCTGCTGGCGGTAAGGGTGAATTCATGTCGTGCGAAGCGACAAACAAAAATGATTTAATCGTACTTCGTGATAAAATTTTAGCTACTCACGGAAAAATTGATATCCTCATCAACGGTGCAGGCGTAAACTCCGCTACTCCATTCTTCGAAATCGCCGAAACCGAACTGGATCGTATCATTTCAGTTAACATCAAGAGCGTTGTCCTCGGCTCACAAGTATTCGGCGAAGCCATGGTAAAAGCCGGCAAGGGTTCTATCATCAACCTCGGCTCAGAGTCTGGCATCGTCCCTCTCTCTCGCGTCTTCACTTACTCTGCCACCAAAGCAGCGGTGCATAATCTCTCAAAGAATCTCGCTCGCGAATGGGCACCTAACGGCGTTCGCGTAAATACACTCATTCCTGGATTCTTCCC
>CANCLV010000062.1 GCA_947378905.1 Opitutia bacterium | reverse complement strand
GTAGGTTACTCCGGTATCGGTTACAAAACCTCTGGCGTTAAAGCATTAGCCTTAGCGATCAAAGACAGCGGACCTTTTGTTGAGCCGTCCTACGAAAACTGCCTCAACGGTACTTACCCATTAGCTCGTTACCTTTACGTCTATGTTAACAAAGCACCTAACAAAGAGATGGATAAGCTCACCAGCGAATTCATTACCTTCGTGCTTTCGAAACAAGGCCAAGAAATCACTGTTAAAGACGGTTACTACCCACTTCCTGCTGATGTGGCTAACGATAGCCGCTTAGCTTTGAAGTTCTATAACGCTGAGTAATTTGGTCTCGATCCGTCCCATTGCCACCACGCCGTTTGGCCGGTCAATAAAGTGCAATGGGTACGGACTCGGGTCCTCCCGCTTTTAGATTGGCGGTTTTTTCTGTCATGTTCAATTTATCGTCAGCTAATCGTTTTGCATAATTAACATGGAGGAAAATCAAAAGCAGTCCACCGAGCAACCACCTGAGTCTCGTTTCCAGGTGAGTCGGTCGACTCTGTTGATTGATTTGTGGATGGGGCGAATTATCCGTCTCGGTGGAATCAGCGTCGTCATCGCCGTTTTCGGAATGCTAGGTTTTTTAGTTTCACAAATTTTCCCTTTATTCTCAAAAGCAAAAGTTGAGTCCTTGGCGCCAGTTAACTTTTCACAAACGGGTAACGTTGCCTTGGGTGAAGACGAGTATGGTGAAATGCCTTTCACCTGTGACACCAAAGGAAATATCATCTTTAGAAAAGCTGGAGATAGCTCAGTCACCAAAACTTGGTTGGCTGATTTTAAGACCGCCACACAGGCCAGTGACGGACAAAATGCTGCACCTGTTTCAATTCCCGTTACGGCAATCAAAACTTATCCGCGCGATGGTTTAGTTTTATTGGGCTTAGCTGACGGAAGTGTGAGAGAATTAAAAATTAACTACAAAATTACCTTCGATAAAAACGGAAAACGGGAATTGGAACCCAGTATCGATCTTCAGTATGCCGGTAAGATTAGTGAAAATAATTCAGCCATATTAGAAGCATGGAGTGTAAAGGGCACAGAGGGTAGGCTCTATATCTGCCGACAGCAAAAAGACGGCCACGACCTCCTCACGGGTCGCCGTTTAATTGAACGCAAGGGCTTGGGTGGAAAAGCTAAAGTTACAGTCAGCGAACCTTTCCCCATTGCAGCCGATGTGACAGACCTCGAACGCGTCTTGGTTCCCTCAACCGCCGATTCACTTTTAGTTATCCGTAAAACAGGTGAAGTCAGAGTTTATCAAAACAGCGAAAATACTTTTTCACTGCTACAGTCGTTTAAGCCTTTCGGTGATGCTAAAAATGCTCAAATCGCTGCGGCTGGTTTTATTTTCGGAAATGTTTCAGTCGTATTTCAAGGAAATCAAAACGAAGAAGTCGTTTGGTCTCTCTATCCACAAAAACAGGCCGATGGACAAATGCTTCGTCGATGGGGCAAGATTCACGACTGTGAAACTCTCGCTGGAGTAGGGCAGGGCATTTTCCCAGCGGCTGGAAATAAATGCTACCTGTCGGTCGCGGGTGGCCGCATGCAAATTCGTAATATGACGAACGGTTCCATTCGCTGGGAGGACTCGGCACCTGCATCGCCGATTCAACAAGTAATCTTCTCCAGAAACTATAATCGACTCTCTCTGCTTTGTGAGGATGGAAAAGTTTATCGTTGGGCAATCACGGATCACCATCCAGAAGCTTCTTGGAATACTTTCTTCGGGAAAATTTGGTATGAAGGCGCAGAGGGCCCTGCTTACACTTGGCAGTCGAGCTCTGGCTCAGATGAATTCGAAGCAAAGTATTCTTTGGTTCCGTTAATCTACGGTACCGTCAAAGGAACTTTTTACGCTCTATTATTTGCGATACCGATCGCTCTTTTGGCTGCAGTCTATGTCTCGCACTTTTTACGACCTGAGTGGAAGTCGGTTATTAAACCGATGATGGAAATTATGGCATCGTTGCCTTCTGTGGTTCTAGGTTTTCTCGCCGGTCTTTGGTTGGCACCGCTAGTCGATACACATTTAATTCCTATTCTCTGTGTGATTGGAGTATTAGCTCCTAGTGCACTTCTTGCCGGTTATATTTGGTCGAAGTTGCCACAGCCCGTTCGTCGTCGCGTGGGTCCAGGTTGGGAGTTCGCTTACCTTTTCCCATTTATCGTGCTTTGTGCGTATGGCGCCTGGCAACTGGGCCCCACGATTGAATCAACATTCTTTACCGTAAAAGATTTAGCCTCAGGTCAGAATATTTCTGACTTCCGTGAATGGTGGCGTCAAAGCACGGGACTTAATTACGATTCGCGAAACTCACTGGTTGTTGGTTTCGTCATGGGATTTGCCGTTATTCCAATCGTCTTTACCATCGCCGAAGACGCTTTATCCAATGTGCCTAATTCTTTAATCTCGGGTTCATTGGCTTTAGGTGCGAGTCGCTGGCAAACCGTTTGGACGGTCGTTGTGCCTACAGCAGTTTCCGGAATTCTTTCCGCGGTGATGATTGGATTCGGTCGCGCCGTGGGCGAAACGATGATTGTGGTGATGGCCACCGGAAATACTGCGGTGATGGAAGCAAATCCTTTCAATGGTATGCGTACACTTTCAGCGAATATTGCAGTCGAACTTCCTGAAGCAGCGGCAGGCGAAACACACTTCCGTGCGCTTTTCTTAGGAGCCTGCTGTTTATTCGCTCTGACATTTATCGTTAATACCTTTGCGGAAACACTTCGTCAGCGCTTGAGGAAGCGCTATAAAATGAACTAAACATGGCAACTTCATCATCCGATAATTCTACGCCTAAGGGAGAGCCTTGGGTATGGTTTACGAGCCTGGGACTTATCATTGGTCTAACGATGGTCGCCGGATTACTTGGACTGGTTTTAATTAATGGATTCTCCGTATTTTGGGCTCCCGAAGTTCCGACCGTAAAACTTAAAGATGGCACACAAATCGTCGGACAATTTGTCCAACGCCGCGTTCGTTCTAATTCACCTGCTTCCGATCCGCATTATGAGCGCCAGTATCAAATCGGCCTTCGTGAATTAAATAGCACCTCTTATGTTTGGGTTGATGAGCTTAATATTGCCGACGAAAAATTTGTTCCCGAAACTTTGGGCTTAGAGAGAATGGAAAATGGTCCAGCGTTTATCATTCCTAAAACCATTGTTGATTCTACTGGAAAACAACATCCGTTTATTGTCCCTAATGCGACTGTTGATTCTGCAGGCAAATTTCACCCAATCTACACCACAGCTTTTTCACTTATTCGTGCAGAAGTGGATCAAGCGACCTATATTCGTGAACGCGTTTTAGATATTAACCAAAATAAAATCGGTGTTGTGAATGCTGAAATGGAGGAAGCACGGATTGCATTACGTCGCGCTGAAGATCGACAAGAACCCACGGTTGAACTTACTGATAAGATTAAAACTTTAGATGCTAAATTTTCTGAACTAAAGAAAGAGGCTGAAGAAATTTCGAAACTTACAGCCCTGGGGCATATTGAGGGGATTGATGCCAAAGGTCGCTCTGTCACGATTCCTTTTGCTGGTATTGTCCGAGCTTGGGAGCCGAATCACATGACCACCATGGATCGCATCAGTTTAATGTTTAGCCGTATGCGGGAATTTTTACTCGATGCCCCGCGCGAAGCGAATACCGAGGGTGGTTTAATGCCTGCGATTTTCGGTACACTGGTTATGACGGTGTTCATGAGTCTACTCGTGACGCCCGTCGGCGTTATCGCTGCGATTTACTTAAAGGAATATGCGAAAGATGGAGCAGTCTTACGCGTCGTCCGTATTTGCGTTAATAATTTAGCCGGTGTTCCTTCCATCGTCTTCGGCGTCTTCGGTCTGGGTTTCTTCGTCTATGTTCTCGGTGGTACCATCGACCAATTGTTTTTCTCGGATCAATTGAAGTATAATAACAACACTCCGGTCTTTGGCACCGGTGGCTTATTGTGGTGTTCATTGACGCTGGCCTTGATGACGTTGCCCGTAGTGATTGTGGCTACGGAAGAAGCTTTATCTGCCGTGCCTCGTGGCATGCGCGAAGCCTCGCTCGCAGCGGGTGCTTCTAAGTGGCAAACGATCCGCGATATTTTATTACCTGCATCGGCACCTGGTATTTTAACCGGCGTCATTTTAGCGATGGCACGTGGAGCAGGGGAGGTTGCACCACTCATGATTGTTGGCGTGGTTAAACTCGCTCCCACCTTACCGATTGATGGTTTAGCTCCTTTCTTGCACCTCGATCGCAAGTTCATGCACCTCGGTTTCCATATTTACGATTTAGGTTTCCAGTCGCCTGATTCCGATGCGGCTCGCCCGATGGTTTTTGCGACAACCCTTCTCCTAATCATCTTAGTCGTATGCTTGAATCTTGGTGCCATCACCATTCGCAATCGACTCCGTGCCCGCTTCAAGGGTGCCGCCTTCTAATTTTATAACGCCATGAGTAACGCTCGCTTCCAAGCACGCCCAGCCACCGATCAAACCGGTCGACCTGATTTTATCAGTATCAAGAACTTCGGTTTTTGGTACGGGGAGAAGAAGGCCCTCAAGTCCATGACGCTCGACATTCCTGAGCGTCAAGTTGTTGCCTTTATTGGTCCATCGGGCTGTGGTAAATCAACGCTTTTACGTAATCTCAATCGTATGAATGATTTAGTGGATGGTATTCGTCACGAGGGGGATATCGCGATTAAAGGTCAGTCCATTTACGATCCAGGTCTCGAGGTTATTTCTCTGCGTCGTCGCGTCGGCATGGTTTTCCAAAAATCCAATCCTTTTCCAAAGTCTATCTACGAAAATGTTGTTTTTGCACTCCGTGTGATGGGTGTAAAAAACCGTGCCGTTCTTGATGAGGCTTGCGAAACTTCACTCCGTAAAGCGGCCCTCTGGGACGAAGTTAAAGATCGTTTGAATGACAACGCCCTGGGACTTTCGGGTGGTCAGATGCAGCGTCTCTGTATCGCCCGAGCGATCGCCAATCGCCCAGAAATCTTGCTGATGGACGAGCCTTGCTCGGCGCTTGACCCTATTGCCACAGGTAAAATCGAAGAACTTATTCATGAACTCAAAGCGCAATTCACTATTGTGATTGTGACTCACTCGATGCAACAGGCGGCTCGCGTATCAGATCGTACGGCCTTCTTCTACTTAGGTGAACTCATCGAGTATGATACGACCGAGAAGATTTTCATGAACCCTGGCCAAGCTCAAACCGAGGCCTACATTTCTGGTCGTTTTGGTTGAGTTCTAATTATTTTTATAACAAACTAGCCCTATGCAACGATTCTTCCACGACGAACTCCGTCAACTCCGTGATGATTTAATTCTCATGGGCGAACGCTCAATCGATATGACACGTCTCGTCATGCGAGCGCTTGAAACGGGTGACGATAAGTTAGCACTCCAAGTGCGTGGTATGGATGATGCCGTTGATGATCTAGAAAAACAGGTCGATCGTGAAATCATGCGCTACCTTACACTTTTTGGTCCGATGGGTAGTGATGTTCGTCTCTTATTAGCTGCTCGTGATATCGGGCACGATTTAGAACGTATTGCAGACGAGGCTTCCGTAATCGCTAAACGTATTTTAGTGATTTCTCAACGTGGTGCTTTGAAAGATTTACTGCACGTGCCTGAAGAAGGTCGCATTGCCGTTGAAGTTCTCCGTCTGGCTTTAGATGGTTTTATTGAAGGCGACATCGCTAAAGCAAAGCTCGTCATCACGCGCGACGCGGAAATCGATCAACTGAATCGCAAAAACTATGAAGCGCTTTTCGGTCGTTCGGGCGACACCGCCAAGGTTTCAGCCTCCAACGTTGAGCTTATCTTCATTTCTAAAGCTTTAGAACGCATCGGTGATCATAGTAAAAATATCTCCGAACAGGTTATTTTTATTCTGTCCGGCGAAGATATCCGCCACGCACGCTAAG
>CANCLV010000061.1 GCA_947378905.1 Opitutia bacterium | reverse complement strand
ACCAATTTACACGCTGAGGTTGCCATACCATTACTGAAAAAAGGATGTCACCTATTAATCGAGAAGCCTTTGTGTGTGACCCTGGAAGAAGCTTCTCAGATTTTGAATGCGGCGCATGAGTCCCAGCGCATCGTCCAAGTCGGACATATAGAGCATTATAATCCAGTGATGTCATCATTGGAAAAAACCGTTACTAACCCAAGGTATATCACGGCAGAACGATTAGCACCTTTTACACCTCGTGGAACTGAGGTTGGTGTGGTGTTGGATTTAATGATTCACGATATCGGTATCGTATTACAATTGGCTAACTCGCCCGTAGAGAGAATTGATGCAGTCGGCGTATCCGTGGTAACCAAAACCGAAGACATCGCTAACGCTCGAATTCTTTTTAAGAACGGCTGTGTGGCTAATTTGAATGCGAGCCGAGTTTCGCTGAAAAAGAATCGCGAAATTCGCGTGTTCCAAAATGGCGGATATCTCTCGATTGATTTTATGGAGCAGAAGGGACACACCGTGCGCATTGATCCCACGGTCCCTGGTGGAATCATTAAAGAAGAAATACCTATCGAGAAAGCTGAGCCTCTGGCCGTGGAATTAAACTCATTCGTCAGCTGTGTTCGCGAAAGAAAAAGCCCCAAGGTCTCGGGTGAGTTGGGGCGTAATGCATTAGATGTAGCGATTAAAATCACGGAACAGATTCGCGCAGGAATGCAGCGTGCATGAGTTCTTTTCCCTCAATCCCAGCAAGATTTGAACGTCCACGTGCGGGCGGGATTGATGTCTTAATTTTAGCCGGAGAACATTCAGGCGATCAGCATGCTGCTAAGATTGTTAAAGAACTTTTAATTAAGAATCCTCAGTTGAAAATTGCTGCATTCGGCGGACCGAGCCTGCGTGAGGCTGGTGCCCAGTTGCTTTTTGATATGACGGGGTTTTCCGCGGTGGGAATTGTCGAAGTTTTAGCGGCGTATCCTTTTTACAAAAAACTTTTTTCTCGGATGGTAGATTGGACTAAAGAATGGAAGCCACGTTTAGTCATTTTAGTCGACTACCCTGGATTGAATTTACGATTTGCGAATGAATTACGTAAGGCAGGGATTTCAGTTAAAGGCGGTGGCAAAACTCAAGTGATTCAATATGTAAGTCCGCAGTTATGGGCATGGAAACCTAATCGCCGCTTCACTATGGCCCGCGACCTAGATGCTCTCGGAACTATTTTTCCTTTTGAGCCTGCGGTTTATAATGACACGAACTTAGACGCACGTTTCGTCGGCCATCCTTTTGCTGAGCCAGGTCATCATTCTAATTTATCTTACGACCCCGACGGCCCTATTTTACTTTTACCTGGAAGTCGCCCTAAGCCTGTTAAGAAAATTTTCCCGACTTTGATAGAAGCCTTCGCTCTGTTTCGAAAAAATTATCCAAAAAAGAGAGCAGTCGTTTTACACACCGGTGGTGCTGTTCATGCGGAGTTATATCGTCTCTGTGCGGAGTACGGCAACCAGGCGAAGGGCATTGATTTACATCCAGTCGGCGAGGGTAATGTCGCCGCAAGCGCGGCATTAGTCAGTTCAGGAACCATGTCATTAACTGTAGCCTTAGCTGGTATTCCTGGTGCGGTAGTTTATCGAGCAAACCCTCTGACGTGGTGGGTGGGGCGTCGACTCATTGCCGGAAGAATTGATAACTTGGGCATCGCGAATATTTTATTAAAGCGTCAAGCCTGGCCCGAGTATTTACAGACGGAATGTGAGCCAGAGTCTTTAGCGGAAAGGCTCAAGTTATGCGTGGAAGATTCTTCGGTACGTCAATTAGCCCAGTCGGACGCAAAAGAACTTTTCACGCTTCTCTCTGCTCAAGCTGGCTCAACTCCGGTCGAATGGATTTCTAGTTTTATAAATCCTAAATAATCATGAAAATAATTATTTTAGGGTGTGGCTATATCGGGACAGCTTTGGCTCACTTAGCAAAATCTCAAGGTCATGAAGTTCTTGGTGTGGTACGATCGGAAAAATCGAAACAACAATTAGAAGCATCGGGCATACCGAGTTTGGCCTTTGATATTTCTAGTCCTGATTGGTCGGTGCTACCTAGTGATTTCGATGTGGTTGTTTATGCTGCAAGCACGGGTGGGGGCGGTCCCGATGCTTATACTTTAGCCTATGATTTAGGGGTTAAGAATGCGATTCGCTGGGCTGAGCAAACTAAAGTGCGCTGTTTTATTTTTACCAGTTCAACGGGTGTATATCGTCAGGATGACGGAGTTCGTGTGACTGAAGACAGTGTCGCTGGTGGAGAAACGATTGCGGATATTATTTTGGCAGGTGAGAAGTCCGTTTTAAATTCCAAGATTCCCGATACGCGAGTGCTCCGACTCGGTGGACTTTACGGTCCAGGTCGTCACCACTTACTTAATCAACTCAAACGTGGTGAACTCGTCTTTGGTGGTCGCACGGATCATTTGATTAATTATTTGCACCGCGATGACGCAGCGAGTGCGATTTTAGCAGCTTGCTTGAGTGGTCCAACTGGTTCGCGTGTTTATAATATTACGGATGGTCATCCTGTACGGAAAGATGACCTCATTCAGTGGATTGCGAAAAAACTTGGTACCAGTGATCCAGTATTTGATGTGAATGCACCTGCTGGTCCTCGGATGCAGCGGGGTGGACGTACGCAACCTAGTCGATGGGTTGATAACACTCGCGCCAAATCGGAGCTTAACTGGAGACCTCAATTTCCCTCTATATTAGAAGGCTTAAGTCGAATTATGAGTGAGTTGGGGTAGATTGTAAGCGTTGTAACCTAATTGTCGCATTTAAGGCATACTACGGTAACCGGGTCATGAGAGGATATTCCCGCATACGCACAATCTATCCTATGAACAACACCCTCAAATCCATGCTCATCGCAGCTGCAGCACTCACTGCTGTATCTTCGTTTGCGCAAGACAAAGCCACTCTCGATCTCTTGGTCAAGAAGGGCCTCATCACCGCTGAAGAGCGCGCCAAGACTTTGGACGAATCTTCACAAGCTCGCGCCGTTTCTGGCGTTGGCCGCGTTTTCCCTAAGGAAGATGCAACTAAGCGTTTAACTATCTCTGGTTATTTCCAAGCTCAGTACCAGTCCTTTAACTACAAGCAAGACGGTCTCGCAACGGATATGCCTAACCAAAGCCAGTTCCTCATGCGTCGTCTCTATGTCGAGCTCCTTGCTGACATCGGCGAAGGTATCTCCGGTAACATCGTTCTCGATACATCGGGTAACACCACCTCGAGCTCAACCTCTTGGTTAGATCGTGCTATCGTTTCTCACTCGAGCGACATCGGTACTTTCGATGTTGGTTACAAGAAGGTAACCTGGGGTTACGAAGAAAGCACTCTCTCCTCACTCTTCAAAGCTTCGTCCTCGAAGCTCTTCACTGTTGAGCGTGGTATCACCAATCGTTATTGGAATGAAGCTGAAAACGGTAACGCCAACCGCTCTGACGGTCGTCGTCTTGGTTTCGGTGCTCACCACCTCGGTTTACATTACTCCAGCGTAATCAACCCTCAAGGTTTCGAGTACGGAGTTTCAGTTGTTAACAGCGCACAAGGTCGTGTGACCGAAGGTAACGGATCTAACGATCTCGGTTACTACGCTAACGTTGTATGGAACAATAAAGTTTCCGATAACGAAAAATACGCAGTGGGCGTGAACTACGGTAAGACCAAGTACTTCGCCGCTACAGCTGGCACCTCGCCTGCAGTTCCTGCTAGCACCTTGGCTGATATGGAAGGCTACAATCCTTTCGTACAAGTTCAGTACTTTAACTGGACAGTCTCAGGTGAGTACCTCTCCACCAAAGTTACCTCATCTAAGGATGCTGTGGCAAATACCAACGATGATGATGATCATAAGCCAACCGGTTACAATGCGACCGTTGCTTACAAAATCAACGACAACTGGGAAGGCGTAGCCCGTTACACATCACTAAATACCGATAATCGCGGTGTTAAGATTTCTGATGGTGAGCGCGGTTTCTCCACCAAGACTAACGCTGCTGCTCCTGCTGCTTTCGGTAACTCCGATGCTGCTTGGAACAGATCCGACGCCATCTACCTTGGCTTAAACTACTACTTCAGCATTCCTGTTGCTGGTGGTGCGACCGTTAATGGTCCTAACGCCAAGATTCAGCTCGGTTTAGAGCGTGCTAACTTCAACGGTAAGATTTCTTACTCCGGTGGACACGCTTCACATAACAGCGACGAAGCGCACGTAGACGCTCTTCGTGTCCAAGCTCAAGTAGCGTTCTAAGTTACAGAGTTTAGTTTCATAGCACTTCGAGGGCCGACGAAAGTCGGCCCTTTTTATTTTATAAATTAATTACGTAGCGACTTATCGCCGTCGCACTCTTTACGACAGGCGATTCTTGTAATCTGCGTAACCGAATTTTCTCACGACTTGGACTTTGCCTGCTTGTGGATCGTACGTGGCGATTGCTGGCAGTGGTACACCATTAAAGGTCGTATTCTTAACGAAGGTATAATGCGACATATCCATGAATAGGATGCGCTGTCCAATCTTCAAAGGCTCTGTGAAAGAGTAGTCGCCAATTACATCACCCGCTAAGCAGGTTACGCTTCCCAGTCGATAGGTGTGCGGCAGTGCGCCTGGCATATCAGCACCCAGGATATCAGCCCGATAAGGCATTTCTAAGGTGTCAGGCATGTGATTGGTCGCCGAAACATCGATGATGGCAATATCAACGCCATTATGAACTAGGTCTAAAACAGTTCCCACGAGTACGCCGGTGCCAATACCAACAGCTTCACCAGGTTCGAGGTAGACTTGAATATGTTGTCCCCACTTAGCCTTAAAGTTTTTGATAATTTTAACGAGCAGTTCGATATCGTAACCTGGTCGCGTGATGTGATGTCCACCGCCGAAGTTCACCCATTTCATTTGGGGGATGAACTCTCCGAATTTTTTCTCAAAGGCCGCGACGGTACGCTCTAGGACATCAGCTCCTTGCTGACACATCGTATGGAAGTGAAGGCCTTCTAATCCTTCTAGGTCAGCAGCCGATTTAATCTCTGAACGAAGTGTACCGAGACGTGAACCCGAGGCGCAGGGATTATAAAGTTCAACCTCAACCTCGGCGTGTTCGGGATTCACTCTCAGGCCGAAGGAAACCTTACGGGTGGATGATTTAGCTACGGCCTGATGCCGCTTCCACTGATTAATCGAATTAAAAGAAATATGGTCAGCGACTCTCAGGAGATGCAGAAACTCATCGTCTTTAAATGCCGGTGAATAGGCATGCACTTCGCCATCAAATTCCTCACGACCTAAGAGAGCTTCGTTAATTCCGCTAGCCGTGGTACCAGCCAGATATTGGCGAATGAGTTTAGCTTCGCTGAATTGGGCAAAACCTTTGAGTGCTAAAATAATTTTTGCGCCCGAATGGTCCATGACTCCGCGAAGAATCTTTAAATTATTTTCCAGTAAGCCGCGGTGCAGGACGTGACAGGGGCTGGGCACCTGTGAGAGGTCGATTTTCTTGAAGGCTTCGGAAAGGGGATCGGACACACGCAATAAGTGAGGGGAGATTTATTAAGTCGCAAATAAAAAGCCCGCATTGCTGCGGGCTTTTTTAGGTTATGAAGATTTTAATTAAACAGGCAGCTCTTGGATCTGCCAAGGGAGTCCACGTTTATTTAATTCTTCCATGAATGGATCGGGGTCACACTCTTCCATGTTCCAAACGCCCGGTTTGAGCCATTTACCAGTGGCAATCATCGCGCCGCCAATGGCTGCAGGAACGCCCGTGGTATAGCTAATCGCTTGGGACTTAACTTCGGCGTAGCATTCTTGGTGGTCACAAACGTTGTAGATGAATACTTTGCGGGGCTTGCCATTCTTGGTGCCAGTAATTTCGCAACCGATACAGGTCTTACCCTTGGTGCGTGGGCCCAGCGAAGCGGGGTCAGGTAACAAGGCTTTGAGGAATTGAATAGGAACAATCGAGTGACCTTGGAATTCAACGGGGTCGATTCGAGTCATGCCGACATTTTGTAAAACTTTGAGGTGGTTGAGATAGTTATCCGAGAAGGTCATGAA
>CANCLV010000060.1 GCA_947378905.1 Opitutia bacterium | reverse complement strand
CTTCCACCCTGCCACACACTTTATCAATTTCACGTTTCCACCGATAATCGTTTAAGCTGCCAACTCTATCAACGTAGCGCAGATTTATTTTTAGGTGTGCCCTTCAATATCGCCAGTTACTCATTACTGACGCACATGATTGCTCAAGTCACAGGCTTAAAACCTGGACACTTTGTACACACCTTTGGCGATGCTCACATTTATTCGAACCACCTCGAACAGGTTGATTTACAATGCTCGCGTGAGCCTCGACCTCTCCCACGCTTAATTTTAAATCCTGAAATTAAAGACTTATTCGCCTTTAAATATGAAGATATAACCATCGAAGGTTACGATCCTCATCCAGGCATTAAAGCACCAGTCGCTATTTAATTTTGTGAATTTTTTTGGCCGTCCACTCATCGCAATCGCCGCCGTTGGCAAAAACCGTGGTATCGGTTTAAACAATCAACTCCCATGGCGAATTCCTGAAGACTTCGCGTTCTTCAAAAAAACTACCATGGGCCAAGCGATGCTCATGGGACGTAAAACTTACGAATCCATCGGTCGCCCGCTTCCTGGTCGCACCACGATTGTTCTCAGTCGACAAGGTTTCACCGCCCCAGGTATATTAACCGCAAAGTCTTGGGCCGAAGCCGCGCAACTTGCTCCCGACAAAACACTTTTTCTTGCTGGCGGCGCCGCCCTCTACGCAGAGGCACTCCCGTGGTGCAGTGAATTAATCATCACTCATGTAAATTTGGAACCAGAGGCTGATGCGTTTTTCCCTGATTGGACAAAACTTTTTGATGAAGGTGAAGTGATCGAATCTCATCCCCAGTGCGTGATGAGGAAACATTTTCCTCTCAAAATCGCTGAGATTTAAGCAGTCGTTAGCTCGACTTAAAATCGGACAGCCTGACAACCTAAAAATCTTTGAAAATTTAGGGTTAAAATGCGTTTTTCTCCTTTCCAATAAGCCCCCCTCTCCTACGTTCAAACCATGCCCGATGGACTATTTATATTTTTTGCCGCGCTGACAATCGGCGCTGCAGCTCTTCTGGTTCTAAGTCGCAATGCAGTGACCTCCGCAATGGGGATGATTTTAGCCCTCGTCGGTGTCGCGGCTGACTTCTTCCTGCTCGACGCTTACTTCCTCGGGGTACTTCAAGTGCTCGTCTACGCCGGTGCAGTCATGGTGCTCTTCCTTTTCATCATCATGTTACTTTCCGACACGGAAGAAAATCCCACCACCTACCCTTGGCGTCATGCAGTGACCGGTCTGGCAGTTTTCTTTTTCTTAGCCGCAGGCGTCATCTGGCTCTTCGTTTGGTCAGGCGCCGTTCCCTCCAACCAAGTTCATTTCGCTCCGCCTGAAGTTTCAAGCGATCCATTAGTCTTCACCACGGCTGCAAAATCTTTTGGCCGACTTCTTTACACTAAATATTTACTGCCTCTTGAAATTTCTGGATTCCTTTTACTCGTCGCACTCGTCGGCGTTGTATCAATCAGCAAAGATTCCAAAATCCAGAGTTAATAAACATCATGGAACACACGACACTTTCACATCATCTTTTACTCGCTGGAATGCTCTTTGTAATCGGGCTCTCCGGTGTCTTAATTCGTCGCAATCTACTCGTAGTTTATATGTGCCTCGAGTTGATGCTCACCGCATCAACCTTAGCCCTCGTCGCCTTCTCTCGTTTTAATAACACGATGGACGGTGCGATTTTTGTTTTCTTTATCATCACCGTTGCTGCTGCTGAAGTTGCTGTAGGACTTGCTCTCATCGTCGCCCTCTTCCGCCAACGCCAGACAGTTAGCTCGGATAAACTCACCACTCTCTGCGACTAATTTGCAATGAACTCTGTTTCTCTTTTACACTGGATTTTATTCCTCCCTCTGGGCGCAGCCGCCTTTTCGGCATTGTTCCTCCGCCGTCACGGTGCATTCGCCGCGTGGTTCTCAACCCTGACGGCTTTTATCATTGCCGGCTTTGCCCTCACGATTCTCACACAAACTTCCGAAGATATTAAATGGCATTACGAACTCGGTAAGATTGGCGGAATCTCACTGGGCTTTGGTTATTTAATCGATGCGCATGCTCGCTTAATGTTATTCGTCGTTTCGTTCGTCGCCGCTTGGATTCATCTGTTTTCCGTGGGCTACATGAAAGAAGATGATGCCCGCGGACGTTTCTTTGCCGGGCTTTCCATCTTCATGTTTTCCATTCTCGGCATCGTCATCGCCGATAATTTATTAATGACTTTCATTTTCTGGGAGTTGGTTGGTTTTAGCTCCTACATGCTCATCGCTCATTATTTTGATACGGAGTTTGCCGCCGAAGCTTCCAAAAAAGCATTCATCACAAATCGCGTGGGCGATCTAGGATTTATCCTCGGTATTGCACTCTGCTTAAAACTTTACGGAACGCTCGATTTCGCTGAATTAAAATTACATGCTGGTTCAGCTGTCCCTATCGCACTTGGACTTTTACTGATGTGCGGCTTTCTCGGAAAATCTGCCCAGTTCCCATTGCACGTTTGGTTAACCGATGCGATGGCTGGTCCAACTCCCGTCTCCGCACTCATTCACGCCGCAACGATGGTCGCCGCTGGTGTTTATTTCATGGCGCGAATCAGTTTCCTCCTCGCTCCTGAAGTTCTTCATTGGATTGCAATCTCCGGTGCAGGCATGGCCGCACTCGCCGGTCTCTGCGCACTCGCACAAACGGATATCAAAAAATCTTTAGCTTACTCTACCCTCGCTCACTTGGGTATCATGGGCTGCGCAATCGGACTCGGACATCCTGAACTCGCCGTCTTACACATGGCGATGCACGCATTTTTCAAAGCGACCTTGTTCTTGGGTGCTGGTTCAGTGATTCACGGATGTCACCATGAGCAAGATATGCTCAAAATGGGCGGTCTGCTAAAGAAAATGCCGATCACCGCAGCGACTTTTATTGCAGCAACTCTTTCTAATTGTGCAGTTCCATTTTTCGCAGGTTGGTATTCGAAAGATGCAATCATCGAAGCAGCATGGCACGGCGAACACTTCACTGTCTTCAGTTTCCTCGCGCTCGCTGCCGTTGCGACCTGCCTGTATAGCGGCCGCATGATCCGCCTCGTGTTCATGGGTGCACCTAATTCCAAAGCGGCAACTCATGCCCATGAATCACCTTGGACGATGACTCTGCCAATCAGCGTACTCGGAGTAGTTTATGCAATTGGGGCTGGTTTTGCTGCCTCTATTTTAATTCCTCATTCCTCACTTCAAGTCGTCGAAGAATCACTCAAGGAAATGTCATTCCACCTTACGGCTCCTGCAACCATCGTAGGAATCGTTTCACTAATTCTTGGATTCTTAAGCTTCAAATTCTACGGACTCTTTGCCGGACAAGACAGCCTGCAGAAAATTTCACCACGCACCTATCACATTCTAGAATACCGCTGGATGGATACATTTTATAATTGGTACATCGACAAAGTTCAGCGTCGCATCGCCGAATTAATCGTCTTCCTCGATTTACTTGTCATCAATGGTCTCGCTGTACGCTGGATTGTCGGTGGCACCTTCGCAGCCTTGGGTCACGTCTCTACCGCTATTTTTCACCGCGGACAGACTCGTGCTTACGCCATCTGGATTACCCTCGGCTCGCTTTTATTCATCTGGTTCCTCCTTCGATAATTTATGGAAAATTTTAATACTGTGAATTCCTCACTTCTACTCGCGGCGATATTTACGCCCATTCTCGCTGGATTAATTCTTTTGATCGGACGAAATCTACCTCGTTCATTTACTACTGGATTCGCACTCACGGCATTCACCCTGCCGGCCCTCATTACTATCTGGTTCTTCCTGCCCTGCGCTGAATCCTTCGGCTCAGTGACTCAATACCGTCAAACCAACATCTGGGGTTTTTGTTTTGGCTTAAACGGAATCAGCTTACCATTGATTGCGATGACAGCTCTGGTCGGTCTCGCCGCCGGCATCAAAGCGTTAAATCAAGAAGTTGAATCGAGAAATAGTTACCTAGGCTTAATCCTCTTCATGCTCGGAGGAACACTCGGAGTCTTTGGTACAAATAATATTATTGGTTTTTATTTCTTCCACGAATTCGCACTCATTCCTACTTTTGTACTGACCTTATTCTGGGGTGGTGAAGGTCGACGTTCCGCTGCAATGCAAATGGCAATTTACCTCACTGTCGGTGCGATGCTTTCATTAGCGGGTATCGTCATCGCAATGCAAATTGTGGGCCTGGGAATCGAAGACGCCACCTTCGAACAATTATTCTTGGCGTTCCATCAATCACAACTGCCTCTACCAGCAGCGACAACAGCGATCACTTTATTTGGATTCGGAACGCTGGCATCACTCTTCCCCTTCCACTCTTGGGCAGCACCAGGTTACTCCGCTGCGCCAACTCCCGTATCCATGATTCACGCGGGAGCACTTAAGAAATTCGGCCTCTATGGAATTATCATGATTGTTGCTGCCACCATGAAAATTGGCACCGGCACACTCAGTCACTGGTTCCTTTGGTGCTCCGTTGCTAATGTGTTTATTGTCGGACTCATTTGCTTCGCACAACGCGACCTAAAACAAATGCTCTCGTGGAGCTCGGTTGCTCACATGGGTCCTATTTTCATCGGCATCTGGGTTTGCGCGACGCAAGGCGTCGCCGAAGGTCTCGATGCAGCCATCTTCTTGATGGTGGCTCACGGACTTTCCTGCGCAGCCTTATTCCTCTTAGCCAATGCAGTTCGTACTCGTACAGGTACGTATCGATTCGATGAACTCGGTGGTCTCGCTCGACATACCCCCATCCTCTCAGCCTTCTTTATCGCTGCAACGATGGCTTCGATTGGTCTACCTGGATTCGGAAATTTCTGGGGTGAACTCGGCGTCTTCCTCTCGCTCAGAAATCAACCTTTCATCCTTCAAGTCTTCGTCGTGTCTACCATTGTGATTTCTGCAATCTACGCACTGCGTGCGGTTGCCTCAGTATTCTTCGGAAAAGTTTCTTCTGCCATCGAAGCTCGTCAGGCCTACGCTCCGATTGTCGATCTCAACGGCGCCGAGCGCACTGCTACCGTCATTCTTCTCGGTGCTTCACTCGTGATTGGTTTTATTCCGTCTCTGATTACCAATCACACCAACCCGGAAGCCCAAGCACTTGCACGCATCGCTCAGCCTAAACCGTTTAAGGCTGCTCCAATTCAAGAATCTAACCGCAACTAAACTTTCGTATCATGATTTCTCCGATGGCTACCACCGAACTCGCCTTTAAATTATTAGCCCCACGCAATGCCGACTGGGCTTCTATCCTGCCAGAAATTTCCGTAGCAGGCCTCGCCCTGCTCTGCCTGATTCAGGCGATGTTTTTAAATAAAAAACTCAACTGGCTCATTCCCACCACGGCACGCATCGGACTGGGCTTAGTGATTTTAATGTCACTGATTCCTTTCACCCCCTGGAATCCTTGCTCAGGCGTAGCCACCACCACTTTCTCTGGCTTACTTCAACTCAGTGATGTCACCTGCGGTTTTCGTCTTACATTCTTAATTTCAGCACTGCTTACGAGTTTCATTGCGACACGATTCCTCGAAGAACGCCACGCCGTTGTCGCTGACTACCATCACGTCGTCTTGGTAATTACCGCAGCGTTTATGCTCTTAACTCAGTCGAATCATTTCGTGAGTTTATTCGTAAGCCTCGAGACCGCTGCCGTTGGACTTTATATTTTAGTCGGCTACCTCAGGAAAAGTGATGCGTCACTCGAAGCGGGTGTTAAATATTTAGTCGCCGGTGGATTAAGCTCAGCACTTCTCCTCATGGGAATTGTTTTAGTTTATGGTTCACTGGGTGCGACCACTCCCGACTCCCTAAACTTCGATCAAATCGCTAAAGCATTGGCAGCCGGACACGGCACCGCACTCACCCTTACTGGCGTCGCTCTCATTCTAGGTGGAGCTGCATTTAAGCTCGGAGCCTTCCCCTTCCAAACTTGGATTCCTGATGTTTATCAAGGTGCCCCTACTCCAACGACCGCAATCCTCGGTACGGCCTCCAAAGCTGCGGGTGCTTTCACATTATTCTTATTAGTCACCGGACCATTCCAGCCCCTAGCAGCCAAGTTAGCACCTGTTTTAGCCATCACCACCATCCTCACTCTCGTTGCGGGCAATCTCGCCGCACTCGCTGCAACCGACATCAAACGCGTCATCGCACTTTCTGGCGTATCGCATGCGGGCTTTATTCTCGCTGCCATAACCGGCATTTTAGTCGCGGGTGAAAATGGTGATTATGATACCAACCTTTTAGCTTATTATTTAATCGCTTACACCATCGG
>CANCLV010000059.1 GCA_947378905.1 Opitutia bacterium | reverse complement strand
TCTTCGATGAATCCCATGTCGAGCATGCGATCCACTTCATCTAAGATAACTACTTGAATGGAACTAAGATCTAAAATCTTTTGTTCGTGTAAATCGAGGAGACGACCAGGGGTTGCGATCACGACATCAACGCCGTCGCTGAGTGCTTTCACTTGAGCGCCGTACCCTACTCCGCCGTAGAGGAGAGCGGTTTTAGTACCGAGGTATTTTCCGTACTTCTGAAAATTTTCGTCAACTTGCACGGCCAGTTCGCGAGTTGGAACGAGCACGAGACAGCGAGGCTTGCCAGCGGCGGGTCCGAGTCGTGCGATGGTTGGTAAAGCGAAGGCGGCGGTTTTTCCGGTGCCTGTTTGGGCGGCGCCGATGAGATCACGACCCGAGAGAATGATCGGGATGGCTTGAGCTTGGATGGGCGTGGGGTTCACATAACCAGCATCGGCAAGTGAGCGTGTGACAGGCTCGGGTAGGCCAATTTCGGTAAAGGTGGACATTGTTTAACTGATAGAAAGGCGGTGATGCGGAGAAAGGGGAAGAACAAACGATAAAAACTTCTGGGCGGGCCGCAAATACCTTTAAATTCGTCAGAGATTGACAGGTGAGGTCAATTTGCCTGCATTAGATACCTTCCCGTTAAGGGTGAATGGTGGTTGTAGCTCAGTTGGTTAGAGCACCGGTTTGTGGTACCGGGGGTCGGGGGTTCAAGTCCCCTCAATCACCCCACTTTCAAATAAGGGGTCAGGCTACGTCAGCGTAGTCTGACCCTGTTAATGGGGTCAGACACCGTTAATGGTGTCTGACCCCTTTTTTATTTGGAGGGTGAAGAGCCTAAAGTTTTAAGATCTCGATCTGTCAGAAGCAGGATGAGTCCATCATCAAGGGCACGCTTTTTAACATAGGTCTGTAGTTCACCTTTTTGTGCATACTCAATAAGGAGTATGGGTTTTTTACTCTCCTTGATTCGTTGCAAATTATCTAGGACATCGCGGGTGTCGCCGCTAGGCTGCTTTTTATCTCCGACGGTGTAGAGATCCTCGATACCAATAGCACTGATATGGGATAGAAAATCATCGGACTCCAAAAGCGCGGAACCATTCTGTGGAATGACTAAAGCGTCGGATTTTTTGGCCCGGGCTTGAACTGCAATTCTTTTAACCCAATCAATCATGTCACGGCGGTAAGACTGCTTAGTCTCGGGATTAATTCGATTCTCATCATAGTCAGTACCGACTTTTTCAAAAGTCTCAAAGCCATCTACGATATCCAAGTACACACCATCAAAGCCAGCAGCCATCGCTTGCTCCACGGCATTAAGAATTATTTTTTGCCATTCTTTATCCCAATATTTTACTACGAAGTTACCCTTCCACTCTGGATTCTCATTCAGCAACCATGGCGGTGTTGCGGACGTAGGCTTGCCGTTATCTAACCAAGACTTCTTCCAATAAGTTCGATAGTCTTCAGCTTCACCGATTGAGATGTAAGCGATGATCTTTCGTTTAGGACTATTGCCGCGGATAATTTTAAGATCCGAAGATTGCCACAAAACCTCTTCCGAAAAATGCGGATCGAGAACAAACCAATCTCGCTGACTTTTATTAAGTTTATCGGCCACAACTGCCGGGGTCTGTCCCAGTTCATCGGCTTGTAATACATAGGCAAAGGATGAGGGTGATTCCAGAGGCATCATTCCGGCAGCGATTACCTGACATCCGCTAATCCCAAAAATTAATAAAAGGATTTTACGCATGGATAGTCTAATCAGCCAAATAGAACCCTTAAGCAAGCCAATCACCCCCAACTAACACAGGAGGGTCAGACTACCCTAAGGTAGTCTGACCCTCTTAATGGTGTCTGACCCCTTTTTTATTTACCGGAGGGGAGTTCTTCGATGAAGCCGATCAGATGTTTACGGGTTTTTGGAATCCACTTCACGTGCAGTAATAAACGCGTGTTACCTTTTTCGCTATGAATGATAAACCGGTGATCGAGAATATGCTTTTTTCCGAAGTGGAGAATCTGCTTCATCTTAAACTTCTGGTTTTGATAGAAGAGCATGTGACTCGAGGCCTTAGCATGCTCATCAAAATCAAAAACATCATTATCCTCACCGTTTAAGAGTCGGGGCATATTACTGAGAGTCTCTAATTCCATTAATACAGTAGCGACATCGTCAAAGGAAACACAGCTACGTGCCGACTCGATTGCCGAGTCGCTAATGATAAAATCGGATGCTAAAAATGTACGAAGGGATAAAAAGAACATGGGAATATTCATGAACATCTCCGGCTCTTCGTTCTCCTGCTTCTTAGCCAACTCATACTTAGACAGGTAGCGTTTCAGCTTTTGTAGGAGACAAGTAACAATCTGTTTATCGCCGACGCGGTATTCAACGATGAGGAATTGGGTACCAAATCCGACACCTTTAAGATCTTCGTGATTTTTGATGGTTGAGCCATCCAGGATAAAGCGGATTTCGCCGACTTGATCGAGTCCAGCGATACTGAATTTATCAAATTTGTCGTCGGTAACTAAAAAGCAGTTATTGAGTTTAGGTTCTTGCTCCACCAACTCACTCACGCGTTGACGGAGAGTAAACGCGCTCAATGAGCTGATGAACAAGGTGGATTCGATTTTGTGGCGGGTGGGTACGGATTGGTTAGGCATGAGTGGAAAGTCAGATCGGGCTATCAAGAAATGAATGGCCCTACATAAAGGGGGCTCCCCTTCTCGCAAAAACTGCGAGGGCGAAAATTTCGCCGGTTTTGTTAGAATTTTGCCAAAAACAGCTCATCCCGCTGCCGGGTAATGATTTTTTTAAGACTGAATAATCCCTGGGTGAAGGGGGATGTGACTGAACTCCTTAATTAATAAGGGAAATATTACTATAGCACTCTTCTAGAAAAAATCAAGGAAAAATTTCTGCGAGCGTCATTTATTTTGTCATACAAAACAAAATTTAAGCTACGCTTAAACTCTAAGAAATCTGTCTGAAGAATTATTTGGCGCCGCGGGAAACGAAGTAAGATTCGAGAGCATCGCGGATGGCTTTTTCGACCTCGGCATCTTTTTGTTTCACTTCGGCATCGATTTCCGGGTCCCCGACTTGGGATCCACGGCGGAAGATCTTATCTCCTCCGAAATTTAGTTTTTGAGCGTAGTAAGTAACGTAGCGAACTTGGAATTTATAGCCCGAGGGGTAATTCTCCAATTTCAAGGTTACTCGTTCGACTGGGTAATCGGAGCGGAGCTCTACTAGGGCGGCGCGGACACCCTTGATGGCTTCGGAAGGTTCACACTTAATACGACTATCCATGAAACGGGCGTCATCGAAGCCTGCATCCATATCGAAATACACCCCCGACCGGAGGCCGTTAAAGCCTGAGCCTGGGATGCCGACGAAGAGCACGCCCATGGTGACGGTGGAGATGAGGAAGAAAACGACCCAGATGAAGACTGGAGACGTTTCTTTTTGGAGTTTAACGCGAGCCATGGAGCCAACCTAGGGCCTACCCCCTCCCCCGCAACCCACAAAAAAAGGGGTCAGACACCCTTAAGGTAGTCTGACCCCTTTTTTCAGAACGAGCTAGGATCAGTGGTCGTGATGTTCGCCACCGGCGGCAGGCTTATTGTCCTCAGGAAGATCTGTAATCAGACATTCGGTGGTGAGGAGGAGGCCAGCTACTGAAGCGGCGTTGATGATTGCAGTACGGGTGACCTTAGTTGGGTCGACCACGCCACCAGCCACGAGATCTTGGTATTCACCGGTTGCTACGTTGTAACCGTTAGCACCTTTGTGTTTAAGAAGAACTTCTTGGACGATGTGTGAACCTTCAACACCAGCGTTAGCGCAAAGAGTACGGAGAGGTTCTTCGATCGCCTTGCGGACGATTTGAGCACCAATCTTTTCGTCGTCGCTGAGAGAGTTGATGACAGCGTCGATTGCCTTAACGGTGCGGAGCAGAGCTACGCCACCACCAGGAACGATGCCTTCTTCAACGGCAGCACGGGTTGCGTGCAGGGCGTCGTCGACGCGATCTTTCTTCTCCTTCAATTCAGCTTCGGTTGCAGCACCCACGTGGATGACGGCGACGCCACCCGCGAGTTTTGCGAGACGCTCTTGGAGTTTCTCTTTATCGTAATCGGAAGAAGTCTCTTCGATTTGACGACGGATAAGTTTCACGCGGCCTTGAATGTCAGCAGACTTACCAGCACCTTGAATGATGGTGGTGTTTTCTTTGTCGACCACGATGCGTTTAGCGCGACCGAGATCAGCGACTTTAACAGACTCGAGTTTGATACCGAGGTCTTCGGTGATGAAACGTCCGCCCGTTAATACAGCGATATCTTCCATCATGGCCTTACGACGGTCACCAAAGCCAGGGGCTTTGACGGCACAGACGTTGATGGTACCACGGAGGCGATTAACCACGAGAGTTGCGAGGGCTTCGCCTTCAACTTCTTCGGAGATGATGAGGAGAGGCTTGCTGGATTTCGCGACTTCTTGGAGTAAAGGAAGGAGATCCTTCATCGAGCTGATTTTCTTTTCGAAGAGAAGAACGTAAACGTCTTCAAGAACGGCTTCGAGAGTTTCAGCGTTGGTTGCGAAATAGGGTGAGAGGTAACCCTTGTCGAATTGCATACCTTCAACGACATCGAGCGTCGTCTCAATGGTCTTAGCTTCTTCAACCGTGATGGTGCCGTCTTTACCTACGCGATCCATGGCTTCGGCGATGATATCACCGATGGATGAATCCCAGTTAGCGGAAACGGTTGCAACCTGCTTAATTTCTTCGCGGGTTTTGATTTTTTTGGAGATGTTAGCGAGCTCTTTAACAATCGCTTCAGTGGCTTTATCGATACCACGTTTAACGAAGATCGGATTAGCACCGGCGGCGACGAAGCGAAGTCCTTCTTTATAGATAGCTTCACCGAGAACGGTTGCGGTGGTGGTACCATCCCCTGCTTTATCAGCAGTTTTGGAGGCTACTTCACGAACCATTTGTGCGCCCATGTTTTCATAGGGATCGCTCAATTCGATTTCCTTAGCAACGGTCACACCGTCTTTAGTTACTTTAGGAGCGCCGAACTTTTTATCGATCATCACATTACGGCCTTTAGGTCCGAGGGTGACTTTCACAGCGCGGGCGAGAATGGATACACCGTTCAACACCTTGCGGCGTGCGGCTTCATCGAACAGGATTTGTTTTTTAGACATAGTATTTATTTATTAAGAGTGAGAGAAATAATTATTCGATAACCGCGAGGATTTCGTTTTCGGAGAGGAGCAAGTAAGTGTCGTCATTGAGCTTCACTTCCGAGCCGGCGTATTTTCCGATGAGAACTTTATCGCCCACTTGAACGGAGAAAGGAATCTTCTTGCCGTCTTTGTCGAGCGCACCGGTGCCGAGGGCAACGACGCGTGCTTCTTGTGGTTTTTCTTTGGCAGAATCAGGGATGATGATGCCACCCTTGATTTCTTCGCCTTCCTCGATGCGTTGAACGAGAACGCGATCAGCGAGAGGCTTTACTTTGAGTTTGGAGTTTTTGGACATAGGTGTTGGTAAGGTTGGGTTGCCCGGACTGGGCGAATTGCATAATGCAGAAGGAATGCCAAAACGGTTTTTAGGGGGTTTAGCAATAGTTTACGTGGGTTTTTTGGGGTTAAGCAGGATTACTTCCCTAAATTGACCTTAAACTGTCACGCACCCTCGTGACAGGGTGTCACAAGGGAAAATGGGGGCTGTCACAGCCGTTACTGGATATCGCCAGCCTGCCCGCCCTCGGGCTGTTTAATCTGATCACCCCAACCTAGAATTCGGGCCTGGGCGCCGTGGTGTTCAGCTTTCGTTTTGTCTCCACGCTCCATCCAAATTCTGGAGAGCGATGTATGAATATGAATGTCTTTTGGTTTTAATGATAAAGCCGTTTCGCCTGCTTGCAGTGCGTCATCGAACTGACGTTGTGCAAAATGCACTTCAGCTTTTGCCAGCCAGGCTTCAAAAAAATCGGGAGCGAGGGCGACCGCCTCATTCAACTTAGTCAGTGCTCCCGCTTCGTCGCCTACGGCGAAATCAAACGCCGCATCGTTCGTGAGAGCTTGCGCACGTTCATGGGGACCGGGAGACGACATACGTATTTCGTATATGAAACAATAATTGTAGCAAGAAAGGGTTTAGCACTTGGAAAATTAGGTAAAACCAACACTGTGAGCGTGAAATGGATTCACGATATAACGACTTAGCCAAGGTACTCTGCGGATTCTCCATCGACCTCAAAAAAGGTCAGAAGGTGTTAATCGACGTGGCCGAAGTGCCAGAAGAATTTGTGGTCGCCCTCATCCGTGCCGCTCGCGCCCTCGGTGCAGTGCCC
>CANCLV010000058.1 GCA_947378905.1 Opitutia bacterium | reverse complement strand
GGAGCTGAGGATTTCGGATAAAGAATTATTTTCCATGAAAAGTTTTTAGCGGGCGAGACGTTGGATAAGTTGAGTGGTGAGAGAGCGTGCTTCAGCGTCGGCTTGTAGAACATCGCCTAAGGAAGAAGGTTCGCGGGTTTTTGACTGGGCAAGAGTTTCCTCAATCAGACGTGCGATATCGGTAAAAGCAATTTTTCCTTCAATGAATGCGCTCACCGCTACTTCATTCGCGGCGTTAAAGATGGCAGGCGCAGTACCGCCGGCGGTGGCAGCTTGTTGGGCGAGACGTAAGCAGGGGTAGCGCGCAGGATCAGGTGGCGACATGCTTAATGTCAGTAATTCATTTAGATTAAGCGTGCGGGCAGGACAGGGCAGACGTTGCGGATAAAGTAGGCAGTCCTGAATCGGATAAGCCATGTCGGGCGGAGAGAGCTGAGCCTGCAAAGTTCCGTCCGTCAGTGTGACCAAAGAGTGGATGATGCTTTGGGGATGGATAACGACATCGATGTGTGAAACCGGCATGTCGAACAACCAACGAGCTTCAATGATTTCTAATCCCTTATTGGCCATCGTGGCTGAATCGATGGTGACTTTCGGACCCATATTCCAATTAGGGTGTTGGAGTGCCTGAGCAGGCGTTACATTTTTTAACTGTTCGAGTGGTGTGTCGCGAAAGGCACCGCCAGATGCAGTTAATACTAATCGAGCAATTTCTTGTTTGGGTTTATCGCGCAGTAATTGGTGAATCGCATTATGTTCGCTGTCGACTGGCAGTAAGCGCGAGCCTGATTTTTGGGCGGCGGCGGTGATAAATTTTCCAGCAAGCACGAGCAGTTCTTTACTCGCGAGGGCGATATCTTTTTTGGCAGTAATCGCGGCTAACGTCGGTTGCAGTCCGGCGGTACCAACAACGGCGGAGACGACGGTTTTAACTTCGGGTAGGCAGGCGATTTCGGTGAGGCCTTCGATGCCTTCTAAAATTCGAACACCTTTAAATTCTCCCGAGGCACGAGCAGCAGCAGCGGCAACGGGATCAGCCAGGGCAATCGTCTTAACATTAAATTCTTTGACGGGTGCAATCAGTTCGCGCCAACGTGAATGCGCAGCTAGTCCTGCCACCGATAAAAGAGACGGATGGGCACGAACAACTGCGAGGGTAGTTGTTCCGATAGAGCCAGTGGCTCCGAGAATAGCAATCGGCCTAGTTTCCATGCACGCAGAGTGGTTTTAAGGCAACCGTTCGGGGTGTCAGTGGCAAGCAGGTTTAACTATGAATCGACTCAATTTATGCTTCTCCGCTTGTCCTTTTGACGCGGTTTGGTTGCCTATCTCTCATGGCAACTGAGCCTCAAGACCTAAAAGGGCTATCCCACCTCGGGAATACCCAAAACAAACCACAACAAACGTTAGAGACTTTTCCTAATCGTAATCTGGGAAGGCATTACGTGGTCGAACTTTCGACGAGCGAGTTTACCTGTCTTTGTCCAGCGACCGGTCAGCCTGACTTCGCGAAGATTTCAATTCAGTACATTCCTGGTCCAAGGATTGTTGAATCGAAGTCTCTCAAATTATATTTCTGGAGTTATCGTCAACAAGGTGTGTTTCACGAACACCTCACGAATAAAATTTTAGACGATCTCGTTGCCGCTTTGGATCCAGTCTGGTGCCAAGTGACGGGTGCTTTTGAAGTGCGCGGTGGTATTGCGATTACTGTTCGCGCCGAACACGGGAAAAAACCTCAAGCGTGAAGCGACGTCCCGTCCAGAGTGATGACGGGGAACCCGCTCAATGGCCAGGTTCAGAGCAAGTCTTAGATTATTTGAGCCGACAGCTCGCAGGCCGTCGACTGGCCGCGCGCACGTGTTTAACTTATGGTCGTTCACTCAAAGGCTTTGCACTTTGGATGAAGAGTAATGGTGGATGGGATGGCGATTGGTCGAAACTCACGGCCCGTAATTTAAGAGACTTTGTGATTGAGCGTCAGTCCTCCCACAATCGTAGCTCCGTGCATAATCAGGTTTCGGCCATTCGCGCGTTTTTAGCCGATTTACGGGAGCGTGGCGGTATTAATTCTACCCCCGCCGCAGGCTTAGTTTTACCTAAGTTACCAAGGTCTTTACCCAAATTTTTAACGGAAAATCAGACCACCGATTTATTAGAATCTCCCGCTGGAGAAAAAGAATCGCCCGAAGTACAGTCGCGCGATCAGGCTGTTTTAGAATTACTTTATGGCGGCGGTTTACGGGTCGCTGAACTCTGCAGTATCAAATATGGTGACTTAGATTTAAACACCGGACTCGTTCGCATTTTAGGTAAAGGTTCGAAGGAACGTGTCGTGCCGGTAGGTGAGTCAGCCATTGAAGCTGTTAAAAAATATCTGACCTTACGGACTTCGATTAAACGTGGTGAGCCTTTGTTGCTAGCTCCGCGTGGTGGACCCATGCATCCACGTGCGGTGCAGTTGATGCTCAAGAAAAAATTAGCAGCAGCGGGATTACCCGCTGATTTGACCCCGCATAAACTCCGCCACGCTTGCGCAACGCATTTATTATCCAACGGAGCGGATTTACGATTAGTGCAGGAGCAGCTCGGTCACGCTTCACTTTCTACCACGCAAATTTACACGCACTTATCGGTGAACAAATTAAAAGAAGTTCATCGCAAGGCTCACCCTCGAGCTTAATTTTTGTGATTTTCGAAACTGCACCAGCCAAATTAAATCTGTCACTCGCAGTCACTGGCCTGCGGGAAGACGGTTTTCATGAACTGCTGAGCTTGGTGGCTTCGATTAACTTAGCCGATCGCTTAGAGTTTAAAAAGGCAATGAAATGGAGCCTTTTATGCGATGATGCTTTGCTTGCTACGGATCATACTAATTTAGTTTTAAAAGCGGCGGAGGCTTATCAGGCGCATCGACCCGACACCGTCGTGGGAGAATTTAATCTTAAAAAATTAATTCCTAGTGGGGCAGGGTTGGGTGGGGGAAGTTCGGATGCTGCGGCGGCTTTGCGTTTATTGGATCGTGCGAATCCTGTACCACTCGGTGAAGAGACCCTTTTAAAGTTAGCTGCGAAAGTAGGATCCGACTGTCCTTATTTTATAAAGTCGGCCACGGCGATTATGAGTGGTCGCGGAGAAATTTTAGAAAACGTATCACCGCAGGTTGTGACGAGTTTGAAAGGCCGCCGTGTGATGATTGTGAAGCCGCCGTTTGGTGTAGCTACGCAAGACGCCTATGGTTTGTTGGCGAAAAGTAAGGCCTACGCGTCGCAGTCGGCCGCAAAACAAAAACTTCAAGATTGGCTCAATCAGCCCGCATCAGATCCGTCGCTCTTGGGGAATACTTTAGAGCCTGTTGTTTTTAATAAATATTTGGCTCTGCCAGTGGCTCTGGCTGAGGTGGCGCGTGCGACCGGGATAAACTTCAGAATGACTGGGAGTGGGAGCGCATGCTTTGCGTTCTGTGCTGCGAAGTTTGATGCCCTGGCCGTTCGCCAGATTTTAGAGCGGTGTTGGGGTAAGGGGGTTTGGGTTTGCGAAACTGAAATTTTATAGAGTTTCGGCTTTACTGTCCCTCGACCTATAGCCTAGATGGGGTCCAACAACACACTATGGGAAGCCTCAAGAAAAAGCGTCGTTTAAAAATGAATAAGCATAAACGCCGTAAACGTTCCAAAGACATGCGTCACAAGAAGTAAGCTTTTGCTTATTTCTAGGGCCTTTAAGCACAGGGCGACCTCACCGGTCGCCCTGCTTGTTTTTCGGGCTTGCCCAACCTCCTTTCCGCCCCCAAGTCTTAACCCTCAAACCAATCCCAAACCATGGCTCGCGAAACCGTTATCATTGAATGCACCGAAGCACGTAAAGAAGGCAAACGCCCTTCTCGTTACATGACTACTCGTAATAAGAAACTTTCCCAAGAGAAGGTAGAGCTCAAGAAATACAATCCTTCGCTCCGCCGTCACACTCTCCATAAAGAGATCAAAGGTTAATCTTAATTAACCCACGATAAAAAAGGCCGAAGTCTTCACTGATTTCGGCCTTTTTATTTTAAGTGTTAAATTAGGCGGATTGCTGAACGCGGCGTTCGCTACGCCAGCGGGCGCGATGATTACGCGTCCAATCTAAAAGGGCTTTTTCGAAGCCGATATCTTTTCCGGCTTTTTCTGACTCGATCCACTTGTGACGAAGGATTTCATCTCTTTCGGCGAGCCACTGTGCGTATAGGGACGAACGACCCGCAAAACTTTCACCCTCTGGTTGGCCTTTTTGCAGTTCGTGCATTCTTCTTCCCAATAAAATTATTTTAGGTGAATTAGCAAGAACGGGATAGGGTATTTACTGTGAAATTTGCCCTAATTTATGCATAATTGTGAGGGCAACAGACTTAAACACCCTGGCTGCATTACTATCCGGGTGGCTGATGACGATTGGGATGCCTAAATCGCCCCCTTGTCGCACGGCAGCATCTAAAGGTACTTCACCTAATAATTCAGTATCTAAGGTCGTCGCCACTTTGAGTCCACCGCCTTGACCGAATGGATATTGGCGGGACCCGTTGGAGTCCTCGAGGTAGCTCATGTTTTCGGCGACGCCGATAATCGGAATACCTACTTTTGCGAACATGGCTGCGCCGCGAAGGGCAACAGACACGGCGGCAGTTTGCGGAGTCGTGACGATGATAGCTCCACTCAAAGCCATCGATTGAGCGATGGATAATTGTGCATCACCCGTGCCTGGAGGAAGGTCGATGAGTAAGATTTCACAATCGCCCCAACGAACGTTAGAAGCGAACTGCGAAATCGTTTTCATGATCATCGGACCGCGCCATACGACGGGCGCATCGGCGTCGATGAGAAGTCCCATGGACATAATTTTAACGCCAAAATTTTCGAGCGGGATAAGAACTTCGCCCTCCATTTCAGGACGGGTATTCACGCCAATCATGAGGGGGACGGAAGGTCCGTAGATATCGCAATCCATCAAGCCCACGCGACCCGGTTGACCTTTGTCGGTGAGACTTCGGGCGAGGGCGCAAGCGAGGTTGACTGCAAAGGTCGATTTTCCGACTCCGCCCTTACCGCTAGCGACGGCGACGATGTATTTAACGTTTTTAACACCCGCATCGGCAGGCAATTTAGTGTCTGTAGTGGTGGTGCTGACAGCGGGGGCGTTTTTAGGTACGGTGACGGTGATGGCGATTTCTGGGTCCTTCACGCCAGCCGACTTTAGGACCGCTTCGATGTCGTTATAAAGTTTCTTAGGAATCTCGGGGTCGGCCGTCGTTACCGCTAGGCCTACGGTAACTTTACCATCGGGAGTGACCTCAATTCCTCTTAGTAATCCAAAAGAAAGGATGTCTCGGCTAAATCCGGGGTACCGGACCTGTCCAAGGGCTTTTTGTATAGTTTCCTTATCTATGGGCATGAGGAGGATTGAACTCCCGCCCTAGTTTAGGTCAAACTACGAAAACTTAAATTTCATCCATGAAGTCAATAAACGTCATTTTCATCTTTATGGCAGTCCTGTTGGGCACGGGATTGCGGGCCGAAGAGCGTGTGGTGATTAATGACAACATCGAAGCGACTGTGCAGTCGGGCGTTATTCCTATTTCAATTAATTGTGATGATCCAATATTAGGTGGTATGGTAAAAGCTGCGCTCAATGCGCACGGTGCGTTTAGTGTGCGCAATGGTTCCTCGGTAAAATTAAATATTGGTCGTACTGCTCTGACGGCGGCGGTGGCTTGCGATAATCCAAGATTTAATTTTCAAGATACCATCGAGGGTCGCGACGAAGAAGATTTAGCACTGAAGGTTGTTGATGCAGCGATTGTTGGCCTGGGTCGCACTTGGCAACTCAAGCCCATGTTTGCTGGTACCAAAGTAGCTTTTGTTTCTACATCCTCTGGACATTCAGAAATTTATACGACGAATTTAATTTATTCACGCATTCGTCGAATTACAGATTTCAAAAACACTTCGATTTCACCTCGCTGGGCTGCAGACGCAGGAAAAATTTATTTTGTTTCGTCAATGCGCACGGGCTTCCCAGAAATTTTTACCACAAAGGGGGCTGGAGATTTACAAAAAGTGATTACCGATGTTCGCGGAGCGTTAGGTGGTGCGAGTTGCGGACCTGATGGACGCATTGCTTTTGCCTCATCGAATAAGGGTTCCATGGATATTTACATCGCGGGAGGCGCGGGCGAAGGGCCCCGTCGGGTAATCGCTACTGCTGATGTTGATGCGGATCCATCGTGGTCGCCTGATGGCTCTAAAATCGTACTCACGAGCGGACCGTTGGGTCGCCCAGGTATTTACGTGTCTTCAGCCTCGGGCGGTTCCTTGTCACGTTTATCCACAGGTTACAGTTACTGCACAGAGCCTCGCTGGAATCCAAAAGATAGTGCTCAAATTATTTTCACTTTTCAGTCGGGTCGACTCGGCCTCGCGGTCGCTGATATCACTAAGGGCGAAATCGT
>CANCLV010000057.1 GCA_947378905.1 Opitutia bacterium | reverse complement strand
GTTAGCGGAAGTGTGCTGATGATATCAATCACCCGCATCGAAAAATCTTCGAAGCGCCCACCTAACTCCGCTGCCACTATTCCATAAATAACCCCAACGAACAAGGCGACCAGCGTAGCAATCAAACCAACGGTAATAGATATTAAACCGCCTTGGAGAACACGGGATAATAAATCGCGACCTAATAAATCCGTGCCGAACCAGTGTTCAGCGGAGGGACTCGTAGGGCCTAATAATAAATTTTGTGATTTATAATCGTAAGGTGAAATCCACGGAGAAAGAAAACAGACGGTCGCTAAAATAACCAAGAAACCTAAGGCCAAAAGCGGTAACGACTTTCGTGTGAATCTCTGCCAAAGATTCGCAGGTGCCTGAGTATCTATTGTTAGTTCACTCATGAGTTTTTGCGCAATAAGCGCGGATCGAGCGCCGCCTTAACTAAGTCGGCAATTAAGTTTAATACTAGCAACGCAACGGCGTAAATTAAAGTGGTTCCTAGGATGAGAGTGATATCGCGATTAATAATAGCGGTCACAAATAAACGTCCCAAGCCAGGGACATCGAATAAAGACTCTACCACGAAAGTTCCGGAAACTAAAGCAGCGGTGGCCGGACCAAGATAAGTAACCACAGGCAAAATTCCGTTTCTTAAAACGTGAATGAATCGCACTCGAAAAGGCGAAATGCCTTTGGCCTTAGCAGTGCGAATATAATCCAACTGACCCACCTCCAATAATTCACCACGCGTGAGACGAGCTAAGGGCGCAGCGGTAATTAAACCTAAAGTCAGAGCTGGTAAAACAAGATGAATGGGCGAACCCCACCCACAGGGAGGAAGCCAGCCCAGGGATTTAGAAAATAGCAAAGAAAGAATCGGACCCAAAACAAATGCCGGCAGACACACGCCCAATAATGCAAGGCCCATCGGAACGCGATCCAATGAAGAATTAGGGTACGACGAAGCCAAGACCCCCACGGGGATACCGATCAACACCGCCAAAATAATAGAGACGGTTCCTAAAGTTACCGAAACAGGAATTCTCGAGCCGATAATTTCGTTCACCGTCCATCCAGGATATTTCAGTGAAGGCCCTAAATCTCCCTGCAGTAAATTCTTAATATAATTTTTAAGCTGAATAACCAATGGCTGATCTAAGCCATAATAAGCCTCGAGACGAAGTTTAACTTCCGGTGGCAACGGACGCTCTTTATCGAAGGGCCCACCGGGAACTGCATGAGATAAGAAAAAAGTTGCGATGACGACCAGCAAGAGAACCGGAATCATTTCCGCCAACCTTTTTAAAACATACAAAAACATTAGGGATTGGCGGCTTTAACTTTTTTTTCTAATTCTTCAGTAGTCGGCGGTGGCGGTAAGCCGCGCGCATCAGAACGTGACCAGCCCATGCGATCGGAAACCGTTTCATATTCTTTATCATTTAATGAACTGGCTGACTTTAAACGAGTTTGTCGAATTTCACTATCGCGATGCATCTGCTCGATAGATTCTTTTTCAGCACGGTCGCGATAAGAGGAGCAACCCATTAATAATCCTGAAGCTACTAGGCTCGTTACTAAAAATCTCATAGGATTACTATTCAGCGAGATCATCGTGGCTCAAGCACGGACAGGCTTTAGGTAAATTTAATCGATGACGCGAGCGAGCGACTAGATCGTAGAAAAAATCGCGGATGACTCGTGGAATAATTTTTAGGCTCAGACCTACCCAGGGCCATAGTCCGTCGGATTTGCTTAAAAGATAAATGACGGCCTGCGATCGAACCAGGCGACGGGAACCATCCCAAACCACTACCGTGCCATTGTCGCCCCCGGGTGGCTCACCCAAGATTCGGGCAACTTCGCCAGTATTCTTAGCAAAAATGAAATGCTTACTTTGATTTCGGGCACTAAACCAAACCATCGTCCGATTACATAGCGTGCAATCCCCGTCAATGAGGACAATAGCTGGGCTAATCGACATTGCCATAGAGTGAAGAAATCAGCCCAAGAGTGAAGGCCTTTTAGTCCATTTCACACATTATCAGGAAAAGAGTCCAAAACGTTGAAAAGCGCTTGTCATAATACTCCCAGAGTGCCAAATAAGCCCTTCCTACTGGGCCGGAAGGGTATCCAAGTGGCTAAAGGTCGCGGACTGTAAATCCGTTCAGCTTCGCTGTTCGTGGGTTCGAATCCCACCCCTTCCACCAGCAGGAATTTCAAAGCCCCCGAAGAAAGGGGGTATTTTGATTAAATCCGCGTTGACTCCGAGGGCTAGCCACGGCTTCCCTAATGCCTCACATGGCAAACATCAAAGCTAACAAAAAGAGCGTCCGTCAGACCGCCGCTCGCGCCGCTCGTAATAAGATCGTCCGCACCCGTCTGAAAACCCTCGTTAAAGGCTTCACTGCTGGCGCACCCGCCGCAGCCGCCTCACTCGTTGCCTCAGCTGCTGACAAAGCAGTTAAGTCCGGCGTGATTCATCGCAACAAGGCTAATCGCATCAAGGCACGCCTCGCGAAGAAATTAGCTGCTGCTAAAAAATAGTGATTTAAAGTTTCACTCAACAACCCCGCCGTCTTCACGACGTCGGGGTTTTTTATTTTAATTATGACCAAACCTCTCTCCATCGGATTTCCTAGCGGACTCTTTGGCGAGGAAGCATTCCGTCTCGATATTCTGCAACAAGGCGATGGCTGGTTCGCCATTTCTAAACCTGTCCAAATTCCTTTTGACGACCATCCTTGGCAAAACGGTGAAACGCATTTAATCGGTGCCATTCGCTCGCAACTCGAAACGGGTAAACCAGAAATCGTTCGACTGGGAATACAAGAACCTGCATCGGCTTTTGGACCCGAACCCGAAGTCTCGGGCGTAGCCGTCGTCGCCGACCGCACTCGCACCTTAGCGGCCTGGCGTGACGCCCTGGGGTCGTTTCAATTACAATTCACCTACACACTCATCGCTAAGAATGAAGACGCTCCTACCGAAGGCGGAGTGTGCGATTTATCCATAGGTATGGATGACACCAGGGGCCGAGCCTTTATCTCTAATCACCGCGGTAAACAGGCAGAGACCGATTTCATCGGCGGAGAAATTTTTAACGGCTGGCGACAGTGGACGGCAAAAACGCGTTACCCTCGACGCGATCAAATACGCATCCACGCTCATGAGTGCGGGATTAAAATTGCTGGTGAATTAAACTACGAACGCACCGGGAGAATTACTTTAGCCGACACGGTAAGACGCGGAAGAATCAACAAAGGCGAAGACCATCCGTTGCATCGCTGCTTACTCCTTCACTTACAAAAAGTCGAAGGAGTCGTTGACGGTAAATCATTTGAAATTGAAGCACCGCTGCCGACCGACTTTGCGACCGTCTTAAAGCGACTCCGTAAAGGCGCTTAGTCGTTCGGAAAATTTATTTTAAAACGATCCAACGTACGCGCATAGCCATCTGGACTATTTAAACGTCCAATGGGAGCATACTGTGTGTAATCTACTTTCCAACTTTGTGAATCAGCAATGCCATCGCGCACATGTGCTAATAAAATTTCGACCACGACCAAACGATTTTCTCCGTAGGTGCGGATATCTAATAAGCGACATTCCAGAGCCACCGGACACTCTAATAAAATCGGCGGCTTAACACGCTCAGCCTTACGCGTAGTAAATCCTGCACGAGAGATTTCACTCACGCCCGGGGGCAAACCACGCGCACATTCAACCATCTTCGCTGCCACGGCTTCATCGCAAAGATGAATGACGCATTCGCCGTTTAAGATGAGATTAGCTGCAGTATCCTTAGGCGTGCCATCATCTCGGTTGCTGGGTGCAATCACCGCCATCGGCGGCTCAGTGCCCATTACATTAAAAAATGAAAAAGGAGCGGCATTAGCTCGACCTTCGTTATCAATCGTAGTGACAAGTGCAATCGGGCGAGGAACCACCAACCCTGCCAACAATTTATAAGCTAAGGCACCGGGATTGGCGGCTACATCAAAACGTGCCATAATTATCTTTTAATATTATCTTCTCCGGAGTGGGAGGCCATCGCTTCACGTCTTAAACTGTCTTCGCGATACGACATAAATAAATACAGGCCTACGCCTACACAAATACATGAGTCGGCGATATTAAAGGCAGGGAAACGATAATAAGGTAAATGGATATCAATAAAATCAATCACGTGATCTCCCAACAACCGATCTAAAACATTTCCGATAGTGCCGCCGACAAATAAACCGAAAGCTAATTGTCCGTAGCCAAGTTCACGCATCAAAGGTTTTCGCCAGCGCCAGACTAATGCGAGCACGGCAAATGCTAGGAAGATAAGAATAGGTTTAACGCCCTGTTGCGCACCCAAGCCCCATGCAGCTCCTTTGTTACCGACATGAACTAACCAAAACCTGGAAAAAATAATAATCGGCTGTCGTTCAGGATCATCTAAAAAATAAGCCCCGAATGGAATCGTTTGAGCGACCCAAACTTTCGTTAGCCAATCCAGCAAGATGGATACGGCCATGACACACCAGAATGTGCGGTAAGGACGAAACCGATCGAACTGGATTAGGCCTGAGCTCAAGTCTCGGGAGTGTCTTCTTCGCCGCCGCCGCCACCAGAACCAAATCCGACTTCATCACCAATCTCACCCAGAGGATTACCTCCACGGCGACGGCTGGCGCGACGATTGCGTTCAAGTTCTTTTTGGCCTTCGAGAGAATAGCGCGTGAAAGGAACAGCCATCAAACGAGCGTGAGGGATAGGCTTGTTGGTAATTTCGCAAACTCCGTAAGAGTTTTTCTTCATGCGGACGATAGCGTCAGAAATCTCTTTAAGCGCTTCTTGCTCATTAGAGATGAGTGAAAGTGCGAAGTCGCGATCGGCGGTATCGCTACCGGCATCAGCTAAGTGTTGTGAGTAACCGGAAAGGTCACCAGCGTCGTCTTTACCATTCTTCTTGAGTGCTTCCTCGGAGTGGAAAGCCAAGCCCTTCTGAATGGCTTCACGCATCGCAATCAACAAGTGATAATAACGACGGAGCTTCTCAGGAATTTCTTTGGATTCATCGCCGGAGGTAGAGCCCTTACGAAAAGGATTAGATCCGCCCAATAAGTCAGCAATCGAAGCGGATTCAACATTTTGAACTTTAACAGTTTGAGCACGGGATGAAGTCGCTGCTCGCTCACGGGCCTTACGTTCCTCATCTGGAACCCATAAATTCAGTTTAGAGCCACCCTTCTTATGGGCTTTTAAAAACTCATGCACGTCATCGATGGTGAAGAATTGTAATTTTGGACGAACGGGCGCCTGCAATACAGCTTCTACTTTAACATTTTTCGCATCACGATGACTATCTAGGGTAGCTTTTTGTTTATCGTGCTGAGCCTTGTTATCAACTTTGGATACGCCCTTGGCGTTTTTACCAGCTGGCAACTTAGCCGTCGCTGTAGGTTTTTTTGCATCCACCTTAGCAATAGATTTAACCGGAACCTTGGCACCTTTTACGGGAGCCGCGGGCTTAACGTTCTTCTTGGCAATCGGCTTAGCTTTGATCGGCGCAGTAACTTTTTTCGCAGCGACGATTGGCTTCTTAGGTGAAGGTTTAGCTGCAGGTTTTTTTGCGGCTGATTTTTTTGGGGGAGTTTTCTTAGGCATGAAAAATTAACTGAGTGAAAATTTAGAAGCGAGGGCTTCGCGACAACGTGGAGAGACCATACCAAATTTTCCGGCATCCACAAGTTCAGGAACCCAGCGCCAAGAGCGCGGGCAACGCACCCCAAGTGCGTGGTCTACTTTAAATGTCAAGTCAGCCCCAGCAGTAGGAGTCAGAGTCACCGCTGAAACTATCCAAAACTCGCTTAAAAGTTCGGAATAACGGCTCAATAAGGCAAAATCCTTGTTTTGCGGATCAGCCGAAACATCTACCGCAGCCTCTAAAGATTGTCCGATTTTCTTCTCCTGACGCAACTTCTCGAGGGGGATATTCACCTGCGCGGCTAAATTTTGGATAGCGATAAAGGCGGCATGAGCTTCCTGGCCCGCGACATCTTCCCAGCCGTTTTCAATGACCGGCCAGTCCTGTAAGTGTACCGAGGTGGCATCATTATACTCAGCTTTGTGATGGAGGTGAGACCAAGCTTCGTCTGCAGTGAAAGGTACAAACGGAGCGATGAGTTTGAGGTATACTTGTAAGACTTGATAAATCGCTGTCTGTGTGGATCGACGCAACGGATGGTTCACCGCCATGGTGTATAAACGATCCTTAACAATATTATGATAGGTAGCCGACAATGTTCCGGTAGTAAATGCCGCGATTGCCGCTGCCGCACGATGGAACTCATAGCGCTCACAGGCATCGGATACTTCACGAACCAATTTTGCTGTCTCTACTAATACCCAACGATCAATGAGAGATAATTTTTCGGTAGGTACGGTGTCGGTACTCGGATTAAAGTCGTGTAAATTTCCTAACTGATAACGGAGCGAATTACGCATTCCGCGATATTGATTGGAGATAGTATCAA
>CANCLV010000056.1 GCA_947378905.1 Opitutia bacterium | reverse complement strand
TCGTCGGTGCGACAAGCAATTAAGAAGGTTCGACGGGCTAAAGGTTTGTTAACCAGTTTGAGTGTGGCCTTGGTGATGATTCCCAGTGTGCCTTCGGATCCAATCCAGAGGTCGCGTAAATTAATTCCACTCACAAATTTTCTTAAAGGTGCACCCCATTTTACTTTTTCACCTGTCGGAAGAAATCCTTCGAGGGCATACACGTGATCGCGTACAACCCCATATTTAGCGGCCCGAAGTCCACCTGCGTTCGTCGCAATGTTTCCTCCGATACTACAATATTTTAATGACGAAGGGTCGGGTGGGAAAAATAATCCGTGCGGTGCAGCTAAATCATTAATCTTTGCGGTGATAGCTCCGGGTTGAACCGTGGCCATAGCGGATACGGGATCGATTTCAATTTTGTCCCAGTGATCCAAGTGAATAACCCAGCCACCTTTAATGGGAGAGCTTGCACCCGTGTTGCCAGTGCCTCGTCCACGCACGGTAACAGGAACTTTGTGTTGGTTAGCGAGTTTAAGAACCGTGCCGATGTCTTCTTCAATTTTGGGACGAATCACCGCTTCGGGCATGAACGATAAACGCATGTTATCGAAGGACGCCGCGAAGCAGGTTGCTTCATCGGTAAAAACTTTCTCAGGTCCGAGAAGTTTACTGAGCTCTTGCGTTGCCGCGGGATGAGTTTGAAGAGGAGCCATCGCTCACTCATCAAGCACGATTAGCCTAATTCTGCAAGCCACGCCGTGGCTTCCGCGTCGGATGGCATACGCCAATCTCCACGAGGGGAAAGGGCAACGGACCCGATTTTTGGCCCGTCTGGCATTGAAGAACGCTTATATTGCTGGCTGAAGAAGCGGGTCAGGAAGGTTTTTAGCCAATATTTAATTTCGACCGTGTCGTACTTACCGGCAAAGGCATGTTCTGTGAGCCAAAGAACTTTGGCTGGGCGGAATCCATTGCGAATAAAGTGGAAGAGGAAGAAATCGTGTAACTCATAGGGTCCAACTAAGAGCTCAGTTTGTTGAGTCATTTCACCGTTGGTTCCGATAGGTAAGAGTTCGGGGCTGACGGGTGTGGCGACAATGTCTTCCAGTAGGGCGCGTTCATTACCGACGTGACGAGCGTGGGCGGCCCACGAGACCAAGTGTTTAACTAAAGTTTTAGGAACGCCGATGTTTACGTGGTACATCGACATATGATCCGCGTTGAATGTGCACCAACCGAGCGCTGCTTCCGAGAGGTCACCCGTACCCACGACTAAACCTTGGGTTTGATTAGCGATGTCCATGAGCACTTGAGTGCGTTCACGTGCTTGCGCGTTTTCAAAAGTAACATCGAATTTACCAGTCGGGTGTTCGATGTCTTTAAGGTGATTATCGACCGCGCTACCAATAGGGATTTCGCGTGCAGTGATACCCAATGCATCCATGAGTTTACGTGCGTTGATGCGTGTGCGCTCGGTCGTGCCGGGTCCAGGTAGAGTGACGCCGATGATTCCTTTGCGATCTAAACCCAGTCGACCAAAGGCTTCGAGCATGACTAAAAGTGCGAGCGTAGAATCAAGTCCGCCCGAAACACCGATGACAGCGTGCTTAACTCCAGTGTGACGGAGACGACGCGCTAAGCCTGTCGATTGAATCGCAAAAATTTCCTGACTGTTTTCATCGCGACGTTGGGCGTCCGAGGGAACGAACGGATGTTGCGAGAAGCGACGACGAAGCTTCGGTGTTGTGCCGGTCGGATGTTTAACTTCGAAACTAATGAAGCGCGGTTGGTACGAAGGAATCTGACCGAAGAAAGTGCTATTACGGCGACGTTCGGCCTGCAGTTTATCGACATCAACCTGCGAAACAATGAGCGACAACTCGAAGCGAAAACGCTCAGATTCCCCAAGAATTAGGCCATTTTCAGCAATTAAGCCGTGTCCGCTGTAAACGATGTCTGTGCTCGATTCTCCGGCACCCGCGGCAGCATAAATGTAGGCGGCTAAACAACGAGCCGATTGCGAACGCACCAGATCGCGACGATAATTTGCTTTGGTGAGGAGTTCATCACTCGCCGAAAGATTACAGAGCAGGGTGGCGCCCGCTAATGCTTGAGCTCCGCTGGGAGGTTCGACGGCCCAGAGGTCTTCACATAGTTCAATTCCTACAACGCAGTCAGGAACATCTTTCGCTTGGAAAAGTAAATCGATTCCGAAGGGAACTTTTTTCCCAAACAATTCAACTTCTTGAAAATGAGCGACGCGACTCGAAGCGAACCAACGCTGTTCGTAAAATTCTCCCGAGTTAGGTAAGTGAGTTTTGGGAACGACACCTAAAATATTTCCGTGCGAGACGAAGACGCCAACGTTGTAGAGTCGTCCCGAGATTTCTAAGGGCATCCCGACGAGGGCGGTGAGGGAGAGTCGGGCTGTCGCTTCGGCGATTTGGGAGAGACCTTTGAGGGCGCCGTTGAGGAGAGTCCGCTGGCCAAATAAGTCACCGCAACTGTAGCCGGTCAGGCAAAGTTCTGGCAGTACAACGATCTCCGAACCCTCAGCTGACGCTTTTTCAAGGGCCTGGATAATGAGCTGGGTATTGGCTGCGGGGTCCCCCAGTCGCAGGGCCGGGGAGGCGGCTGCAACGGTCACAAAACCGAATGGATGTGTACTTTTTGCCATTTTTGGCTCGGTAACGCGTATGTTCACCGTTGACCCTTGGCGAGGCAACCCGAAAGGTCTACCCATCCCTCGTTTTGGGGCTGATATGTCAAAAATGTCACTAAAAGAAGTCACTGTTTTCTCCCCCGCCACGGTCGCAAACGTAGCGTGCGGATTCGACGTGCTTGGTTTCGCCATTGAGAAGCCGGGCGACGAAATTGTTGTCCGTCGATCCGACAAGCCTGGATTTCGCATAACCAAGATTACCGGTGATGATGGCCGACTGCCTTTAGAGCCCAAATTAAATACTGCGGGTGTTGCTGTGCTCGATCTGCTTCGTCACCTCGGTTTGGGTGACATCGGTATCGAAATGGAGATACACAAGAAGATGCCTTTCGGTAGCGGGCTTGGTTCTAGCGCTGCGAGTGCTGTGGCCGGTGCCTTCGCGGTAAATCATTTACTCGGTGAACCTCTTACACGTCGTCAACTTTTACCCTTCGTTGTTGCAGGTGAAGCTGCCGCCGATGGTGCCTGGCATGCAGACAATGTTGGTCCCTGTTTATTAGGCGGAATCACTTTAATTCGTTCGAACGCGGAACTCGATGTTCATAATATTCCGATCCCCAATAATCTTTGGGCAGCGGTCGTGCATCCTGATATCGTGGTGCTGACTAAGGTCGCGCGCGAAATCATGCCTCGTCACGTACAATTAGAAACAGCGATTCAACAAAGCGGAAACTTAGGTGGATTGATTTCTGGTCTGTACCAAAATGATTACGCTTTAATTGGACGTTCGTTGCATGATGCGATTGCTGAGCCCCATCGTCAGCGTCTCATTCCTGAATTTTATCGTGCGAAGCGCGCAGCGATGTCTGCAGGTGCACTCGGATTTTCTATCTCTGGTGCGGGTCCGAGCGTTTTTGCACTCTGTGAAGGTGAGAAGGTTGCCCAAGAAGTCGCTAAAGCAGTGACCGAGGTTTTTGCATCGGTACCGATTAAGGCAACTCCCTACGTTTCACGCATCAATCCTAAGGGCGTCCATGTCATCTCCGAAAAATAAATTAGAATTTATTTCCACTGCCGATGCTTCGCAAAGTGCCTCATTGCGTGAGGTTTTACTTTCATCGATGCCAGGGAAAGGCGGACTTTGGGTGCCGAAAGTCATTCCACAAATTACGCCCGACTTCATTGAGAAACATCGCAACGACACTTACGCGCAACTCGCCGAAGCCGTCATCTCACCTTATCTCGCTGATGAGTTGGGTCCGGATGTTTTAAAGCGTCTTTGTAATGAGGCCTTTAATTTTCCTGTACCACTGGTTTATCCCAAGGGTTATCAAGGTAAGCCCGAGGGCGCGATTAGCGTCTTAGAATTATTTCAAGGTCCCTCGGCAGCGTTTAAAGACTTTGCCGTTCGATTACTCGTACGTGTTACGGCTCATGTTTTAGGAAAAGATTTTCCCGAGCTCACAATTCTCGCAGCGACATCGGGCGATACCGGTGGTGCGGTCACCGAAGCCTGTGCTAACGTTCCTGGCGTTCGTGCGGTGGTTCTTTATCCGCGAGTGGGAGTGAGTGCTGTACAAGAATCACAAATTGCACGTCGTCGTCCGGGTGTTGTAGCTATTTCTGTGGATGGTACGTTTGATGACTGCCAGGCCTTAGTAAAACGTGCTTTAGCCGATCAAGCCCTCAGCCAGCGTCGTCCCTTACTCACCGCTAATTCAATCAATCCTGTTCGTCTTATTGCTCAGGTTCCTTTTGCGTTTCATGTTCGTCGTCTGTTAGCCAAAAATCAACGTCTCGCGATTATTGTTCCCTCGGGTAATTTAGGAAATGTGGGCGCGGTTCAATTGGCTCGTCGCATGGGTCTGCCGGTCGATTCGTTAATCGCCGCGACCAATATTAACTCTCCGCTGCCTGATTTATTTGCGACGGGTAAGTATCAGCCACGTCGCTCCACTCCAACCGCTTCGAATGCGATGGATATCGGTGACCCCAATAATTTACCACGTCTCTTAGCTTGGCACCAAGGTGGTCCAGCGGTGCATGCCGTGACGGTGACTGACGCTGAGACTCTCGATGTGATGCGCCGCGTTCGTGCGCTGGGTGGATATGTTGTTTGTCCGCACACTGCCGTCGGTTGGAAAGCAGCCGAAGATTATATTAAAAATAATCAGAACACCCAAGTGGTGGTCTTTGGCACCGCACACCCTGCCAAGTTCCCTGAAGTTTTAGAACAAGCCTTCGGCGATCGCAACGCCTCCACTTTCCCTTACGCATTGCCTGCTCCTGAGCCACTGCGTACCGGTAATGACTACGAAGCTATCCGTACTATTTTAGAGTCAGAAGCTGGCTTCAGGTAAGTATTTGCTAAAGATTCTGTATGACCTACATTTGGTGTGTATGAAATTGGCACCGATGACTTTAGCGGAATTTAGTAAGGCACTTTCCGAGAATACGTCTTTAGGTCTACGCTTTCGTTTACCGACTGGAGGGTTGACGCCAATTCACTTGCACCTCACCGAAGTTGCCCGTGTGGAGAAACGCTTTATTGATTGTGGAGGAACAGTACGCACTGAAGTTTCTGCCCGTCTTCAACTTTGGACGGCCGATGATACCGATCACCGTGTAGGTTGTGCAAAGACCCTACAGATTCTTTCAGCCGGTGTAAGCTTATTGGAGTCCACTGCTTTCCCCTTGGAGGTAGAATATGATTTTCCACTGCTCACGATATTTTCCGTTGTTGGTACCGTCATTGAAGGAAAGGAACGTATTTTTATTTTGGGCTCTAAGAAAACCGAGTGTCTCGCACCCGATGTGTGTGTGCCTAATACTTGCAAGCCTGGCAGTGGCTGTTGCTAAGCCACGGGTACACCCGACGAGACTCAGCTTGTTTTTGAAGTTTATGCGGCTAGTCTAAAAGATGTAAGTTCTACCGACTAAGGTATCCGTTCGATTACCTTTTTGGCAAAGCGTGCGAACCAGAAGGGTATAGGTCTCGCACAAAATTTACTGAAGGCTGGAAATTCAAAACCCGTTTCACGGGCAAGAGCTTCAGTTTCGGCGCGACTTTCTTCTGCGCCGTTGAGGAACTGAGCTAGGGCCCACCAACGAAGTCGGCGATAGAGTTTAAGGTCGAAGACTGGTGCATAGGAATCCAACTGACCTAGTATTTCTAAATTAATCATAGCACGCAGACACTTGTAACAGGTTGAACAATTAATTTTGTTCCGCACTTTTCTCGGCTCCATACACACATCGAGGAGGTCATAGGTTATGGGATGTTTGGCGATGAGCACAATTTTCTCTGCACGGGTCATATCAGATCCAAAGACACTGAATTTAAGTGACTCGGTTGAGAGCAGGGGGGTAAATTCGTCTTCTGCCCTAGTGATGTCGCCTTTCAATAATATGCCTTGTCTGCGACGATGGTAGGCGCCTGAGAATACATATTCCGCCATGCCTCTTTGGATAACAAGCGTTGCCGCTGCATTACGTACAACACTGGTCGAAATAAAGTCAGTCTCCTTGTCGTAAAAATCATTCAGGTTGGAGTTTACAGGGATTACGGGCAGCCCGATTTTTCTAGCAGCAGATTGGACGCGTACGACTCGTGTTTGGAAGACTTTTTTGCCAGCCTTACCGCGTCCGTGTGACCCAACATCATAATGAGTTAGGTGGGTAAATTCCTTAATACCCAGTGACGATGATGCTAGCAGGGTAGCGAATGAGTCTCCTCCAGCCGAGAAGCCCATAGATTTATACTGAGGCTTAATTTCTGGCTGATCACGAGTAGACTCGGCCCGCACAGTAATTCTCTTAAGCTTGGGCATCGCACGAATTAAAATTTCCTGGAATTTACCGGTGTTAATTTCAGCGAGAAGTTTCTTGGAGACAA
>CANCLV010000055.1 GCA_947378905.1 Opitutia bacterium | reverse complement strand
GATTGGCATTGGTTCTGGAATTACGGCGGTGGCGACATGTGCAATCAGGCCATCCACGAAATTGATATCGCACGCTGGTTCCTCAATACTCACGAAGTCGCCCCAGAGGTAATGTCCATCGGCGGTCGCTTATCTTACAGCGACTGCGGGGAAACACCGAACAACTTCTTAGCGATTTATAATTACTCGGCGGCACCTCTCATCGCGGAAGTTCGCGGCCTCTCCTCAGACGGAACCATGGAAGGACCCATGGATAAAATTCACAAATTAAGCAAAGCCTCCATCGGAATCGTTATTGAGTGCGAAAACGCGACAATCATCGTTCCCGACTATCACTCTGCGAAAGCTTATGATGCTTCTGGTGCGGTGATTAAATCATACGGTAAAGAAGCTAGCCAGGTGGACATGTCTGGCGGCGCGTCAGGACACCATGCAAACTGGTTTGAATGTATTCGTGCAGGATCTAATTCCGACATCCATGCTCCACTACACGAGTGCCATATCTCCACTACCTTAGTTCATACCGCCAATATTTCATACCGCCTCGGTACTAAGAAAAATAATGGGGAAATCACCGAAGCCATTAAATCAAGCACTGGACTTTCCGAAGCCTACACTCGCTTGAAAGATCACTTGGGCGTAAACGGTGTTAAAGTTGACCCCGCTAGCTTAACCCTGGGTACACCCCTCTCCATTGATCCTAAAACGGAACTCTTTACGGGCGCCAACTCCGAGGCCGCTAACCGCGACCTCGTTGCCAAACGCGAAGGCCGTGCCGGTTTCAAAATCCCAACTAAATTCTAAATATGAAAAAATATTTATTACTCGCACTCATCCCCCTCGTAGGTTTTGCCGCCGATAATGAGCTAACCGACGCCGAAAAAGCAGCGGGCTGGAAATTATTGTTTAACGGAAAAACTACCGAAGGTTGGCGCTCCGCTAAAGGCCCTGAGTTTCCTAAGGCGGGATGGACGATTGTGGATGGCATGTTCCACACCGAATCCACCGGCGGTAAAGAATCTGCCGCTGCTGGCGATATCATCACCGTCGATAAGTTCACCAAGTTTGAAGTCAGCGTAGATTTCAAACTCACTAAAGGCGCGAACAGCGGTCTAAAATATTTCGTACAACCCAACCTCAATCAAGGCGCGGGTTCGGCATTCGGTTTAGAATTCCAAATGCTCGATGACGAAAACCACCCCGATGCAAAATTAGGAACTAATGGTAACCGCACCATCGGTTCGCTGTACGACATCATCACCGCGAACAAAGATAAAAAGCCTAGCCCCATCGAACAATGGAATACGGCACTCGTTAAGACCGACGGTAAAAAAACCGAACATTGGTTAAACGGTATGCTCGTTGTTTCTTACGATCGTACGACCGATGAATTCAAAGCCCTCGTCGCCAAGAGTAAATACGCTGATAAAAAATATGGCGGACACTTCGGCGAATGGGAATCTGGTCATATCCTTCTCCAAGAACACGGTGACGAAGTTTGGTTCAAGAACGTCAAAATCAAAGATTTAAGCTCGAAGTAATTTAAGCCTAAATTGTCGAAAAATGCCCAATTTTATTGGGCTTTTTTTATGCCTGAACACTTCACTGCACTCGCTCGACTTTTACGCCTAAACCCTTATTCCCTATTCTATGTCCAAAAAGCCTTCGTCGTCAGGTTATCCTGAGTTTCTCAAAGAACTCCTCGATGCCAAATCTCCCACGGGTCATGAATTCGCTGCGCAAGCTGTCATCGACCGCTATGTCAAAGATTCGGCCGATAGTTATAACAAAGACACGCTCGGTAATCGTATTGCCGAATTAAAAGGTAAAGGCGGACCAACCTTAATGTTCGCAGGTCACATCGACGAAATCGGTCTCATCATTTCACATATTGATGATAAGGGTTTTCTCTACTTCGAATTTTTAGGCGGTCACGATCACGTCATCCCATCTGGTCGTCGCGTTCACATTCTCACCCGCAATGGACCCGTTCTCGGCGTTACAGGAAAACGTGCCGTCCACTTACTCTCACCTGAAGATCGAAAGCGCGTTCCCGAACGTCACGATATGTGGATTGATATTGGCGTTAACAATCGCACCGACGCCTTAAACATTGTTCGAATCGGTGATCCAGCTATCTATTCTGACGGACCTGAAATTCTTCGTGGCTCCATCGGCGTCGCTCGAGCGTTCGACGACAAAGCAGGTGCCTATGTTTGCATGGAGGCTTTCCGTCGTCTCGCTAAACAAAAAGATCTTATCGCCCGCGTCGTCTCTGTCGCGACCACCCAAGAAGAAATCGGCACACGCGGCGCTCAAGTCGCCGCTCAAGGCATCAACCCTCAAGTTTCTATTACCGTAGATGTGGGTCACGCGACGGATCACCCCGACGCCGATAATCGCAAGTTCGGTAAATTCACTTTATCAGGCGGACCCATTATCAGCCGCGGCCCCAATATTAGTCCTCTCGTCTTCGACCAAATGGTAGCAGCTGCTGAGTCAGTCGGGATTCCTTATCAAGTCGCTGCTGAATCAAGACCCACCGGAACCGACGCCCGTGCCATCCAAATGGCCAATGGTGGTGTAGCCTGCGGATTGGTCTCTATTCCTCTACGCTACATGCACACGCCGGGAGAAGTAGTCGATCTAGCCGTGGTTGAACAATGCGTCCAACTCCTGGTCGAATTTGCCTGCCAAGTTAAGAAAAACCAAAGCTACACTTGGTAATAAAAGTGCAGTGTCATTTGCGCCTTCGGGGGCATCTATCAATCTGATGCCATGCCTACCCTCGTCTGGTTTAGACAAGATCTTCGTCTAGCTGATAATCCAGCACTCCAGGCAGCTATCTCTGCCGGCGATTCGGTCATTCCTGTTTATATCCACGATATAAAATCGGAAGGCGAATGGGGTCCCGGCGGAGCGACTCAATGGTGGTTGCATCACGCATTGATTGATCTCGCTGAACAATTCAACAAAGCGGGCAGCCCTTTAATCATTCGCCAAGGCGACAGTTTAAAAGAATTGGAAAAATTGATTAAGGAAACTGGAGCAACGAGCGTCGTTTGGAATCGTCGCTACGAACCGTTGATTGTGAAGCGCGACACAGAAATCAAAACCCAGTTAAGAAATAAAGGTCTCAAAGTTGATTCCTTTAATGGCAGCCTGTTACACGAACCACAGAAAATTAAAAACCTCTCAGGCAATCCGTTTCAGGTATTCACCCCCTTTTGGAAAAACTGCTTAGCTAATTTACAATTTGGCACACCAGCCAAAGCCCCTAAAAAAATCCAGGGCCCAACTCAGCCAGTATCAACCGTATCGATTGATAGCTTAAAACTCTTACCTAAAATAAAATGGGATCAGCAATTTTCTAAAGAGTGGAACCCTACGCGTGCAGGCGCAGAAAGTCGCCTAGCAGAATTCAAAAAAGCTCCCGTTAAAGATTATAACGAAGCCCGTGATATTCCTAATATCGATGGCACTTCTCGATTATCTCCCTATTTACACTTTGGCCAAATTTCTCCTCTCGAAATTTATACCGCGATTAAAGAAACACCGTTCGCCGAGACTAAGAGTGGGCAGCGCTACATCGCTGAAATTGGCTGGCGTGAATTTGGTTACCACCTCCTTCACCATTTCAATCACACTCCTGAAAAGGCTTTGCGAAAAGAGTTCGATGATTTTCCGTGGCAGCCCGACCCCAAACTTCTTCGTGCGTGGCAAAAGGGTAAAACTGGATTCCCCATTGTGGACGCCGGCATGCGTCAGTTATGGCTAACGGGCTGGCAACATAACCGCGTCAGAATGATTGCTGCATCAGTTTTAGTTAAACACCTACTTCAACCCTGGCAGGCCGGGGCTAAATGGTTCTGGGACACTTTAGTAGATGCCGATTTAGCCTCCAATACCCTCGGCTGGCAATGGGCGGGTGGTTGTGGCGCCGATGCCGCCCCTTACTTCCGAGTTTTCAATCCAGTCCTCCAAGGCGAAAAATTTGATCCACAGGGAGAGTATGTCCGGAAATATGTTCCAGAGTTAGCCAAGATGCCCGCCGAGTGGATTCATAAACCCTGGGAAGCACCTGCCGAAGTCTTAAAGGCCGCAGGCGTGACGTTAGGCGTTAATTACCCAAAGCCAGCTATTGGTCTAATTGAGGGTAGAGATCGTGCCCTCGAAGCGTTCAAGAATTTACGGAATAAATAATATTCGGTATTGTCCTTGTCGAGTGCTGGACATTGCCGTGAATTCGTTGCCATGGACCAATCAAATCCCAGCACCTGTCCGGAGTGCACAATGAATGAAATCATCAACCACACGAAACACTGGGAGTGTGCGACCTGCGGACACGAGTGGACCAAGCCCGAAGCACCTAGCGATTCAGACAAACCGCGGATTATTAAAGATGCCAACGGAACCGTACTCACCGACGGCGACACCGTTGTACTCATCAAAGATTTAAAACTGCGCGGATCTTCTGGCGTTATTAAAGGCGGCACCAAGGCCAAAAATATTCGTCTCGTTGACGGTGACCACCAAATCGATTGCAAGATCGACGGTGCTCAAATCGGACTCAAAGCCGAATTCGTCAAGAAAGCCTAAAATAGTTGTAAGTTTACCTTAACAGCCTGACGCGAATAATTAAGGTAGTCGAATCACTCAAAATACCCCACGCCACCTTCGAAGAGTGGCTGATATTTATTACCAGGAATATTCTTAGCAACATCGCGCCCCGTGCGTTCGCTGTGACCCATCTTACCTAAGACACGTCCACACGGACTGGTAATACCCTCAACGGCATGAATCGATCCATTAGGATTAAAATCAATTTTGTGCGAAGGCTGGCCGAGCGAGTCGGAATACTGGAAGGCGATTTGTCCGTGGCGGGCTAATTCATCAATCATACCAGGCGACGCTACAAACCTGCCCTCTCCGTGTGAAAATGGAATCGTGTGTTGTTGACCAACCGACATCTTAGACAACCAGGGCGATTTCACTGAAGCTACACGAGTGTAAGCATAACGAGAGATATGTCGGCCAATGTAATTATAAAATAAAGTCGGAGCGTGGTGATCGACGTCACGAATCTCACCATACGGAACTAAACCCGTCTTAATCAGTGCCTGGAATCCGTTACAGATTCCTAAAATTAATCCATCTCGCGATTTTAATAAATCCATCGTCGCATCACGAACCACGGGCGACTTAAGAATCGCCGCAATAAATTTACCCGACCCATCAGGCTCATCGCCCGCCGAAAATCCGCCAGGAATCATGAGTATTTGCGAACGCTTAATGGCTTCAGCCAAGGCCTGCAGAGATTCGGCTAACGACTCAGCATTACCATTTCTTAATACTAATATTTCTGACTCAGCACCTGCCTGGTTAAATGCCTTCGCCGTATCGTACTCGCAGTTACTACCAGGAAAAACAGGAATGATTACGCGCGGACGAGCCACCCTAATTTGAGGCTTATGATTTAAACGAATATTGAAATTAAACGTCAGTGGCTCACCTGCCGGCTCGTTAGCTTTGGTTGGAAAAATAGGCTCTAAAACGTCTTCATTAATTTTTAATAGTTCATCAATAGCAAGGATTACACCAGGCCACGATATAACAGGAGCCGCCTGAGTCTTTCCTAAAATACGATACGACAGTTCGCCAAGATCGACGGTCGATTCTACTTCCAAAATAATGGATCCATAATTGGGTATCAGAAAATCGGCTGATGGATTAGCATTCAGAGTAACGCCGACTCGATTACCAAAAGACATGCGGGCGAGCGTATAGCCGACGCCACCGTTTCTGACCGCAGATGCAGCCAAGACCCTGCCCTGCTTCATCAAACTATGCACAGCAGTCCATTGTTTTTTAGCTACTTTTAAATCGGGTAATAAAGATTCAACACGTGGCACATCCACGAGCACGATAACGGAATTAGGTTTTTTAAATTCAGCTGAAATCACTTCACCCGACTTAGCTGGCACAATCGCAAATGAAACCAGCGTTGGTGGAACATCGAGATCCTTGAATGAACCCGACATACTATCCTTACCGCCAATCGCTGCTGTACCAAATTCGAGTTGAGCATCGAGTGCGCCCAATAATGCAACCAAGGGTTTACCCCAGCGTTTGGAATCATTACCTAATTTTTCAAAATACTCCTGAAATGTTAAACGTGCTCGCAATGGATTTCCACCGGCGGCAGTAATGCGAGCAAGCGATTCAGCCACCGCACAAACAGCACCATGTCCGGGCGACCACTGCGCGATCTCAGGATTAAATCCGTAGGCCATAATCGTACAAACATCAGTTTCACCATTTAAAATAGGCAGTTTGGCGACCATCGCATCTTGTGGCGTGGTCTGGGTTAATCCTCCAAATGGATGGAGAACCGTATTGGCTCCAATGGATGAATCGAAGCGTTCACCCATGCCACGTTGCGCAGCAACAGTGAGACTCGAGAGTGCTTTTTTAAATTCGTCAGCAGTGAGTGACTTTGAATTTGTTAAGAATGGATGATTCGTTGAATCAGGTGCGACGACCGAGGCCATAGCGGACTGACTCACGCCATT
>CANCLV010000054.1 GCA_947378905.1 Opitutia bacterium | reverse complement strand
AGACTCTGTTCTTTCAACCCTCCAACTGATTAATCATGTCTGTAGAAATCAAGATTCGTAAAGGCGAGACCATCGATAAGGCTCTCCGCCGCCTTAAGAAAAAAATCGACCGCGAGGGCGTAATCAAAGACGTCCGCGCTAAGCGTGGCTATGAAAAGCCCTGCGAACGTCGCCGTCGTAAGACCAAGGTAAAGAACTTCAACAGTTACCTCCGTAAGAAGTGGGATAACAACTAAGTCCACCGACTTAGACTATCCTACCCAAGACCCGCCACCCTGGCGGGTTTTTTGTTGGCCGATCTTTCCAGTCAAAAAAATGGGCCGAGTCTGTGAAGACTCGACCCATGATATCGGCTAGGCCGGGAAGGCTTAGCGGAGGAAGAGAAGCTCTTGGTAGGATGGTAATGGCCAATATTCGTCGGCCACGATTTCCTCAAGGGCATCAGCTGCAGCACGAACCTTCAACATTGCAGGGAGAACCTTAGCACAGGCGTGCTTTGCATTGCTGTGGGTGTCGGACTCAACCGCACGTTCTTTATCCAAGGCGTCGATAGCGTCAGATAATTGATCGGCGAGCGCGAGGATTTCAGAGCGTAACTTCTTGCCAGATTTGCTATCAGCAACCGCTGAAAGTTCTGTCGCATATTTAAATGCGGCAGGCAACAGAAGTGTGCGAGCAATCTCGGAAGTTAACTTCGACTCAGTCTTTACGGTTAATACGTAAGAGTGAGTGTAGATTTCTTCGCGTGAGTGTAACTCATCTTTGCTGAGAACTTTTTGGCGTTCGAATAATTCGACGGCAGCCTTGGAAACGATTTCTGGAAGAGCCTCAGGAGTGGTGCGGAGGTTCTTGAGTCCACGCTTCTCTGCTTCTTTGTGCCATTCTTCAGAGTATCCATTACCATTGAACACGATACGACCATGCTTGGTAAGAATCGCCTTAAGAACTTTTTGTAAGGCTACATTGAAATCCTTAGTAGACTTCATTTCGACGTCGAGTTCGTCAGCCAACATATCGAGTGAGTCAGCCATGATTGTGTTTAACACAGTCAATGGACCGGCTACTGAGAAGGCTGAACCAACGGCGCGGAATTCGAATTTATTTCCAGTGAAGGCAAACGGGCTGGTACGGTTACGGTCACCAGCATCTTTTGGAAGTACTGGTAAGGTATCTACACCGAGAGTCATCGTGCCACCTTTACGTGAGCTCGATGCTGCACCACTTGCTTTAACTTGTTCGATCACTTCGTTGAGCATATCGCCTAAGTAAATCGAGATGATTGCAGGAGGAGCTTCGTTAGCACCAAGACGGTGATCATTGCCAGCAGAGGCAACAGAAGCACGGAGTAAACCTTGGTGTAAATCAACGGCACGAATCACAGCTGAGCAGAATGCAAGGAACTGTGCGTTAGTGTGAGGATCGTTACCTGGCTCGAGAAGATTACCTACGCCAGGACCACCGATGGACCAATTAACGTGCTTACCTGAACCGTTCACGCCTGCGAATGGCTTCTCAACGAGAAGACAAACGAAACCGTGTTTAGAAGCAACGCGACGCAGAAGCGTCATGGTTAACATTTGGTGGTCATGTGCTACGTTAGCAGACTCATAAATAGGAGCTACTTCGTACTGAGCAGGAGCCACTTCGTTGTGACGGGTCTTAATTGGAATACCGAGTTTGAAGCACTCGCGTTCGGTTTCCATCATGCATGCGAGCACGCGATCAGGAATAGTACCGAAGTATTGGTCTTCGAATTCTTGACCCTTGGCTGGCTTGGAGCCGAAGAGTGAACGACCACAGGTATAGAGGTCAGGACGAAGGTGGAATAAACGAGAATCGATCAAGAAATATTCTTGTTCTGGACCACAGGATGCGCTGATGAATCCGGCTTTCTTGCCGAAATGTGCAATCACGCGATGAGCTGCACGATTCACAGCCTGCATGGAGCGGAGTAAAGGAGTCTTTTTATCGAGCGCCTCACCCTTCCAAGAAACGAACGCAGTTGGAATGCAAAGGGTTGAACCATTTTCGCCGTCAAAAATGTAAGCAGGTGAAGTCACATCCCAAGCTGTGTAACCACGAGCTTCGAAAGTGGAGCGCAGACCACCGTTAGGGAACGATGAAGCATCAGGCTCAGCTTGAATTAATGCCTTACCAGAGAATTGAGCTAAAGTACCAGGACCATTAGGCTCGAAGAAAGTATCATGCTTCTCAGCGGTGAAACCAGTGAGAGGATAAAATACGTGAGCGTAGTGAGTCGCACCACGTTCGAGTGCCCAATCCTTGATCGCTGCAGCAACTACGTCGGCAACTGCGCCATCAAGTTTGCTACCAGACTCGATGCTCGACTTGAGAGATTTGAAAACGTCTTTCGGTAAACGCTTTTCCATCTTCTCGAGAGAGAAAACGTTTTGTCCGTAGATGACGTCGATCTTCTCATTACGGAAGTCGAACGTCCCTTCGAGACGAGGTTGAGAGGCAATTGAAGCAATTGCACTTTGACGGGCTGGGTTAGTACTCATGTTGGATATTGATAAATATTCCCCTCTAATCAGCACCCAGTGTGCCACGGCACAATCCAGAACCATTCACACCCTTAATTGTTTATTTTTAGACAAATATGCTTATTTTTAGACAAATATCGTGGGTTCACTTTTGTCTCTATTTATGAGCCATTTAAAGAAAGATGAATTGATGAGTCTCGACGCCATCATCTTAGGAGCCGGACCAGCCGGCCTGGCTGTAGCTCATGAGTTAGCAAAAGGGGGTGCGAAAGTTAAAGTGGTAGAATCATCTCAGCGTGTCGGGGGTTCTATCCGAACTATCAATCAAGAGGGATGGATTGTAGAAACCGGACCCAATACCTTACAGATCAACGGCGAGAGTGATTTGAAAATTCTTCAAGGTTATGGATTAGATAAAGAAATTCTTTGGGCAGACAGCAGTGCAGCTAACCGCTTCATCCTTTCACGCGGCAAACTGCATGCCCTCACGGCTCAGCCTACTTCTCTTTTAAAATCCGACTTACTTTCTTTCACTGAAAAAGTCCGCCTACTCTCCGAAGTGTTTATTGCTCGCAGCAATATCAAGAACGAGTCGGTTTTTAATTTTATCTCGAGACGATTTGGTTCAGCTGCAGCCGAGCTACTCATGGATCCAGTCATTGCGGGCACCCATGCGGGTAATCCTCGTGAGTTAATGGTCGAAAACTGTTTTCCGATTTTAACGGAACTCGAGAAGAACCATCGCTCTGTTTTACTTGGCCTTATCAAAAGTAAAAAAGAAGGACGCTCTATCATCGGATTTAAAAACGGCATGCAGGCATTAGCCGAGGCTATGGCCGTAAGTCTTAAAAGTAATCTAGAGTTAGGCTGTCACATCACTCTCATGCAAAAGAGCAAAGGTGGCTGGCAAGTCGCCTGGCGTAATACTCGCGGTGAAGAGAATGGTGCGTGGGCTAAAAATTTAATTATCACTATCCCTCACTGGCAGTGGGCAGGAACCCTACCCTTCGAAATTTTAAAAGAGTTAGAAGATTGGAAATTGGCTCCATCGCCGAGTGTGACCGTGATGGCGCGTGGTTACAGTCAATCCGATGTTCCGCATTCACTCAACGGCTTCGGCTATTTAATTCCTCAGTCAGAAAAGCGTGAAGTTCTAGGAACGCTTTTTTCTTCATCTGTTTTACCATCACGAGCTCCTGACGGAAAAATACTTCTTACCAGTTTTATAGGTGGTGCACGCCAACCACACATGGCAGCTAAATCAGATTTAGCATTGGGCGAAATTTTAGATCGCGAATTCAAAGAGACTCTCGGAATCACGGCTCGACCTGAAAAAGAATGGATTCAGCGTTGGGAGAAATCTATTCCTCAGTACACCATCGGACAAACCGAACGGGAAAATAGCCTGAGCGTTTGCGAATCTAAAAATACCGGACTTCATTTCCATGGAGCGTTCCGCGGCGGAATCTCTTTAATGCATGTGATTCGGGGCGGACACTCCCTCGCCCAGAAAATTTCTAAGAATTAGTATTCTGAACTTTATGTGGATCGGGCAAGCCACGCACCACCCAAAGAGCTGGTAGCATTAAGAGTGCACCACCTAAATAGACCCATTGATGGGAACCTGTTTTAAAATAGAGAAAAGCAGCACTGAGGGGGCCGATGACTCGGGCGAGCGAACCGGCGGAGCGCAGAATTCCTAAATTACGACCTTGGTCGCTCGGACTTGAATAAAGAGAAACCAGTGCCGATACACTTGGTAAAATTAACCCGGTCGCGAATGAGAGAAGACCCATCCCGACATAAAACACAGGCTTACCCCAACTTACTAAAGGTGACTCAGGCGAGGGAGTTGGAATAAATGCTACTAGATTAAAAGCAATAATTGCGAAGATCATTCCCACCATTACCACACCGCGCTGGCCAATCTTCTTCACAATCAAACGTGCCAAACCTTGGGCCACAATTAAACAGGTTCCGTTAAATAAAAAGAGGTAAACGTTATCGTGTGCACTGTAGGCGAATAAAAAGAAGGTTAGGAATACGACCGTGTTTTCCATCCCTGTAAAAGCGATTTGATAAATTAAATTAGCGAAGGAGGTACGTTGGACCGCACGCGACTCAACGTTTGCTAAATCGAAGATTGAGGGACGTTTAGAGTCGTGCTGAGCGCGATTTTTTTCCGCAAGTGTTTCAGGAAAGTACAACTGCACTAAAATAAAGTTAAGTCCTGCCATCGTTGCCGCGATTAAAGCTGGAGTAGAAAATGGATTAGCTTCGTAAATGGGCTTTAAGACGGTTGAGAGGCCACCGATTACTGGACCAACTAAAAACCCCATCCCAATCGCAACGCCCACGACAGCCATACCCTTCGTGCGCTCACTTTCATCGGTGACGTCGGCGGCAGCGGCACTCGCTACAGCAATATTACCAGCCATGGTTCCACAAATCAGGCGGGTCAGAACCACCACCCAAAACTGTCCTGCAAAAATCCAGATAAAGTAGGACAGCGCATTACCAGCGAGCGTGATAGTTAAAATTTTACGGCGACCATAACGATCCGAGAGCGAACCCCAAATAGGTGAGAAAATAAATTGGAGCAGAGAATACAAGGTACTCAACAATCCACCGAATAAAACTGTTTTTTGGAATGTGGTCGTGCCACCTAACCATTCGGCCGCAGATGAGAGCATCCCTATCAGTGTACCCTGCGCACCCTCCGTCGTTATGTAGTGATTTAAGAGGTGAGGAAAAAGAGGGATAATAATACTGAACCCAATGATATCCATGAAGACCGTCAAAAAAATGAGTCCCAAGATTCTGCGTTGGGGTAATGGCGCGGCTACGTGCATATTGAATGCCTAGAGACTGCCTAGTATGTCAGCAATCTAAAGAGCAAACTTGCGAAATACTTCTTTTAGGTGAGTATCTATGCATGCGTCGCTTACTCACTCTCTTTGGTTTTTGTAGCCTAGTGTTAAGCCTGGACGCTGCCACCGACCCTAAGCTTCTACTCATCGAGCAAAAGCTTCAGGGGTTTAGCGACAAACAATATATATTTGCGGTTGATAGCATCCTTGAGGAATTTGAAAAGCAAACCGGGGTGGGTCTTAAACCAGGTAAGCTTGGGAAATGTGGGTTAAAAATTTCTTCACAGTCGGGGCTCGGCTTAGCCACACCCAAGCCACTCGTACGCGCCTTAAGTCAGGCCCTCGAAAAAAGAGGCTTTAATCGAGATTCAATTATTCTGTGTGATGCCAATCTACAAAGTTTACGCGAATGTGGTTTTCTTCCCGCCCTTCGCACAGATCCACAAACTTTTGAAGGCCTGCCCGTGATAGCGTTTGAAGCAGAAGCTGCCAATTGGGCGAAAGATAAAAAACTTTGTTATGAAAATCAAGTCATGCCACGTCCGGGCTCTCCTACTGTAGCTTGGGGCGATAATCGTATTAGCGTTTTACCCAAAACATTATTTGATGAAGTAGACTTCTGGATCAACCTACCGGTGATATCGGACAGTAAGGCACTAGGAGTTTATGGAGTCATCGGTTCAGCCTCGCTAGGAAGCATCGCCAATAGCGAACGTTTCAACGATAATCCCGCCAACGCCTCCAAAGTCGCGATTGAGGTTTGTGCGATACCTGAACTTTCCAAAAAGAATATTCTCAATATTGTTTCTTTAGAGAGCTTCCAAGTTTTAGGCGGACCGAGCTTTGATGCCAGCTGGTGTAAGTCGGAAAAAACAATTCTCGCCAGTGCCAACCCGGTTATTCTCGACTACATCGGACTTCAAAAAATTAACGGCGGAAGAACTGAACGTAATGTAGAGCCCATTCGCCCCGAGCCCGCTATTTTCTCGGCTGCTAATAGCGGTGAAATCCAACTGGGCACCTGTCGCCCAGCGGATATCACCTTAATAAAACTTAAAGCCGAATAGGTCTTAGAGTTTTAAGCCAAGAGCTTCGGATGCGGTAGCACGCTCTTCTAATAACTCTTTTTCGGTAATAGAAATTTTGCCGCGCGAAAATTCGTCAATCGGTAATCCTTTAACGATTTCCCAAGATCCATCAGCGAGAGTGCGAATAGGATATCCAAACATGATTCCTGGAGTAATACC
>CANCLV010000053.1 GCA_947378905.1 Opitutia bacterium | reverse complement strand
CGTGCCCACTTGCCCACTTGCCCACTTAATTTATCGCCCCAACGCTGCCTTCACCAATTGATCTGCGGTAGCGCCTGAGCCGAGCTTCAGCACGGCAGCGCGGACAGCTTTATCCGCATCGGCGGCCTTATTACCGAGTGCAATGAGAGCAGCAACAGCGTCGGATACTGCAGAAGGCTGTGCACCTGATGATGATACAGCACTGGCGGAAGAAGTTCCTAAATCGGCTCCTAATTTGTCCCGCAGTTCGACCACTAAGCGTTCGGCGGTTTTTTTACCGATACCAGGGCACTGAGATAAAAGTGTGACGTCGCTTCTGATAATCGCGTCGCGTAAGACAGGTAACGACAGACGACTTAAAATGGTGAGTGCTAATTTCGGACCCACCCCAGAAACTTTTTCGACGAGTAGACGGAAAAAATCACGCTCTTCCGGAACGGCGAATCCATACAGCGCTTGGCCGTCTTCACGAAAGGCATGATGGATGAGTAAAAATATTTCTGAACCTACTTTAGGTAAACGTTCAGCCGTTGTTACGGGAATATTTACTTCGTAGCCCACGCCAGCAGATTCAATCACTACGCGAAGCACAGTGGCTTCAATTAATTTACCGCGGAGGGAAACTATCATAAGGTCGAGTGAGAAGTAATAATGATTAAGACCGAACTTCGAGAATAAAACCTTTTAAATAACGACTTTCAGGGAAATTTAAAAGGATTGGGTGATCGGAAGGCTGAGACACGCGATCCAGCAGTATGGCCTGTCGGCGTGCATCCCGAGCTGCGGATTCTACAACCTCAAAATACATTTCATCGGATATGCGATGCGAGCACGAATAGGTCGCTAAAATACCTTTGGGTGACAGCAGACGAAGTGCTCTTAAATTAAGTTCTTTGTAACCGCGCATCGCTCCGTCGACCGATTCCTTACTGCGAGCGAATGGTGGCGGGTCCAAGATAATCAGATCGAAGGTCACTTCGCGATTAGCACCAAACCAGTCAAACACATTGGCGACTTCGAATTTCGCGTTGAGTTTATTACGCTCAGCAGCCAACTGAGCGGCTTTAATAGCCTCTTCAGACGAATCCAAGCCCAGTACGGAAAGAGCTCCAGCCTTAGCACAGGCTAAGCCGAATCCACCTTGATTACAAAAGGCATCCAGCACGCGACGGCCTTTCGCTAACTGAGCGATACGTGCATGCTGTTCGATTTGGTCGAGATACATTCCTGTTTTCTGGCCGCCCATTAAATCAACGCGCACTTCGATATCCCCTATCTTCATCCAGCACGGTTCGAGCGGATTGCCCGATGCGGTGGTAATGCTATTATCTAAGCCTTCAAGTTTTCGAACCGAGGCGTCATTACGAATCACAATTTCGCGTGGCTGTAGTTCGCGTTTCAAACAATCAATAATTTGTGGCAAGCGTTGATCGATGCCAAAAGTAAGCGCCTGCACGGAAAGCAAATCATTGTAACGATCGACAACCAAACCAGGTAAATTATCTGCTTCAGACCAAATTAATCGGCACACAGGTTTGTTTTCACGCCGGCGAATAGATGCTAAGATTAGTTCATCGAGCAACGGACCGTCTAATGAAACTAGGCGGTGGGAATAGCGACGCCAGGCGATCTGCGACTTACTACTCCATAGTCCCGAACCGAGACTTTTACCCTTAAGATCAATTAACTCCACACACTCACCCGACTTAGGTAATGGACCATTGGAAATAATTTCTCCAAGAAAGGCCCAAGGGTGACCAAAAATAACACGAGCTGGAGGACCAGACTTTAGGCGTAGAGATTGAAGCATTTAATTTACGGATCTCAGTTTGGGTGTGACCCAGAGAATAGTTAATATCACAGGCAACCATGCGGCAACCACCGGTGGAATAGCTCCACTGTTACCAAAGGCATTACACAGCGCAGATATAAAATAAAATAAGAGAAAAAGTCCAAAGACCTTAGCCACGCCCACCATCGGACTGACCCGACCTCCAACGACTGAGAATGGAATAGCCACGGCAATAACCACTAAGCAGATTGCTGGGGCAGCCAAAATGGAGTGATACCGCATAGCGTAAGCAGCATTACGTCCACCGGCATTGCTACCTGTTTGATTAACAAACCGATTCACTTCGCGAAACGATAAGGTATCGGGTTCACGTTTTGCGAAGAGCATGACCTCGGGATCTTCATCGTAATCGGGAATATTTAATTCCTTAAAACGTGGCTGAGATAATAACGACCCCGTCTCAGCATTAAATTTTGAATCGCGGCCCTCTTTAAAAATCCACACCCACTGATTATTTATTTTTTTAAATTCGGCGAAGTCGGCTTTTATACTACGTATGCGACGGCCCTTTTCATCAAAGGAATCCACAACGACTTCAAAAGCCTGGCCTGTATTCAAACCCAAGCGTGTAATCAGCCAAAACCGGTGCTTCTTGGTATTTTCGAATGAGACGAAATCCGACTGACCCGTGGGCAATACCGATACGCCCTTTGAACGCAGGGCATTAAACTGTTCACGTTCGAGTAAACTATTCTGTGCTTCAATAGCATCAGGCACCCACACCGCATTAAGTAAAATAAGCAATGCGGTGAAAAATCCGCCAACCCACCAAAGCGGCGCGGTGATTCGCGCGATGCCTACGCCAGCGGCCCGTAATGCAGCGAGTTCCTGATTTCGGTTCATCGTGGTCAAAACAAACACCGATGAGACCATCAACGAAATCGGCACAATCATCGAAATTCGAATGACTACGCTATAAAAGAAATAAAGAAGGATATTAAGAAACGAGGTTTTTAAATTAATGAATTCAGGAATCCAATTATAGGCTTCGGATATTACCAGAATTCCGCAAAAACTCGCAAAGCAGAGGCTAAAAACCTTTGCCCATTCTGAGAGAATATAACGATCGAGTAGACGCACCGCTATCGATGTCAGCAGAGTCGCCCCATCCAGCAATCCCAAAGGTAATCGATTAGAGGGGTCGCAAGGCTGTAAATCCATATCTCCAGGCCGACAAACCGACCAATTATTGAATTAATATCATTTTTTAGTGTTTTCCCCTTGCCCCCGAACACTCCAAGCCTTTTCTCCACCTTTCCACTTCTTACGGACATGACCCAGCACAATAGTTTCAAATCAAGCGCCAGTTCTGCCGGTGCCAAACGTAATGTACTCAAACGCTTCGAACGCGTTGAGTTACTCAAGAAACGCGGTGCCTTGAAGGATATCAAGCGCGTTACCAAACTTCCAAAGACCAAACCAGAAGCTTAAGTCCGGGTCGCACCCTTTTTGCGAAAGCCCGCCTGGACATTCCAAGCGGGCTTTTTTGTTTTAAGACTAAAACCCACGCTCGCCTATCCCTCCCCTTTTTCTCATCCTTCATTTAACACCTTCGGCGCATGCAAAACCCTGGATCCAAATATCGTCCGTTCCAAACGGTGCGTTTAGAAAAACGCCAATGGCCCGATGCGTCGATCACCCACGCCCCACGCTGGTGCTCGGTCGACTTGCGTGATGGCAATCAGGCCTTAGCAATTCCGATGAACGTCTCGGAAAAATTAGAGATGTTTAAAATGTTATGTGACATCGGGTTCAAAGAAATTGAAATCGGATTCCCTTCCGCCTCTGACACCGAATTCGCCTTCACCCGAGAGTTAATTGAAAAGAAATTAATTCCGAACGATGTTTCCGTGCAGGTATTAGTTCAGGCCCGAGAACATTTAATCCGTCGAACAATCGAGTCCTTAAAAGGCGCCCGACGTGCCATCGTCCACCTTTACACCCCCACCAATCCTGCCCAGCGCGAAATCGTTTTCGGCTTATCGAAAGAAAAAGTCCTTGAAATGGCTGTAGCCGGTACTCAGTTGGTTCGCGAGTTAACCGACGCCTTACCTGACACAGACTGGCAATTTGAGTTTAGCCCCGAAACCTTCGTATTAACCGAGGCTGAATACGCTTTAGAAGTTTGCGAAGCCGTTTCCAAAGCTTGGGGTGCCACTGCCCAAAGAAAAATTATCTTAAACTTACCGCTCACGGTTGAAGCCGGCACACCGAATACCCACGCGGATCAGATCGAATGGTTCTGTACTCATTTAAAAAATCGCGCGAGTGCGGTGATTTCATTACACACTCACAATGACCGTGGAACGGGCGTTGCTGCTACTGAGTTAGGATTAATGGCAGGCGCTGATCGTGTCGAAGGCACCTTGTTTGGTAACGGCGAACGCACGGGGAACTTAGACATCGTTACGGTTGCTCTGAATATGTTCTCTCACGGTATTAATCCGGAATTGAACTTTAAAAACTTACCGCAGATTCGAGAAATTTACGAACGCTGTACCCGCATGAGCGTTCATGAACGTCACCCCTACGCCGGTGATTTAGTTTTCACGGCTTTTTCCGGCTCACACCAAGATGCGATTAAGAAAGGCATGGATCGTCGTAATAAAGATGGCGGACACAGCACTTGGCAGGTACCCTACCTCACAATCGACCCCATGGATATTGGTCGATCATACGAAGCCATCATTCGCATTAACTCGCAAAGCGGTAAAGGTGGAGTCGCCTATATTTTAGACCGCGAATTCGGTTTTGATTTACCCAAGTTGATGCACCCCGAAGTGGGAAATAATATCGGACAATACGCCGATAGTTTGGGACGAGAATTAACACCCAAGGAAATTCACGATAAATTCCGTTTAGAATTTGTGAACGTTTCTAAGCCCATCGAATTGATTGATTTCAACACTCAGTCGACCAGCAAAGAATCGGTGAAGTGCACCGCGGAAGTAAAATACCGTGGTGAAAAAATGAGTATTGAAGGCCATGGTAATGGTCCAATCAGCGCATTAGTCCATGCCATCGCCAATAAAGGCTGGGCTAAGTTCACTTTGCGTGATTATCGCTCACACGCTTTATCCTCCGGCGAAGAATCATCGGCCGCAGCTTATGTCTCATTACAGTCCGATAGCGGCAAAACGGTTTGGGGATGTGGCGTAGATCCCAATATTGAGATTGCCGGCCTCAAAGCCTTAGTCAGTGCCGTCAACCGACTCTCATAAACATGAGTGAAAAATTTAAAGTCATTTCCGTTGAGCAATTACAGAAACTCGATGGGCATGATAAAATCTTTGTGGATGTAAGATCACCTGCAGAATACCGCAGCGTCAGAGTTCAAGGCGCAGTAAATTTGCCTTTAAATACCATCAGTTGCGCTGACGTCCAAAAACTCGTCGGTGATAAACAAAATCCGGCTATTATTTTACTCTGTGGAAAAGGTGGACGGGCACGAAAAGCTGCCGAAATTCTTCAAGCAGGCTCGTTTAATCTTCTCGTTGTGGAGGGCGGAACCAATGCCTGTGTGGATGCTAATATCCCTACAGAAAAAGGTGGAGCCGCAATGATTTCAATTGAGCGACAAGTACGTATCGGTGCTGGGAGTTTAGTCTGTCTAGGCTTAGCACTCGGATATTTTGTTAATCCTAATTTTTATTTTCTGAGTGCTTTTATCGGAGCCGGACTTATTTTTGCTGGAGTCACTGACTGGTGCGGAATGGGTCTACTCATCGCCCGCGCCCCTTGGAATAAATAAACTATGAGCGGAATCATTAATAATCCACTGTCAGACTTCTTACGATCGCCCGACCGCGACGAGGTCATGCAGTTCATTAAGAGATTAAGGCCCTATACAACAGAACATCCACTTATACGTATTGGCCCCAATTGGGATGGCGGTTATCTTTTACCTGATGATTTATCAGGCGTTCAATCCTGCTATTCTCCAGGTGTTGGCGACTCATCTGGTTTTGAATTAGACTTAGCCAAAAGAGGTGTTCACTCATATATGGCTGACGCATCAGTCAGTGGACCAGCCTTCTCACATCCACTATTCTCTTTCGAAAAGAAATTCCTAGGTGAGGAAGATTCTGGTGATTATACAACCTTAGATAGCTGGGTAAAGCGTCACACACCAACCGATCATAATCTCATTTTACAAATGGACATTGAAGGGGGTGAGTACGCCGTAATCAACTCAACATCGGAAGAAGTCTTTAGCAAATTTAGGATAATGAATATAGAGTTTCATCAACTGTATCTCATTTGGAATCGAAAAAATCTAGATAGTATAAATGTTTTTTTTGATAAACTTCTTAAAAATTTTACGGTCGTTCACCTGCATCCTAACAACTACGAACGCGGCTTCGTAAAAGACGGCATTACCATACCACCAGTTCTTGAAATCACTTTTTTGAGAAATGACCGAATTAAACAAAAAAGTCCTGCTCAAGTTTTTCCACACCCTCTCGATTTTGATAATGGCGCTCATGTCGCTCCATTTCCGCTACCTGCAGAGTGGTATAAAGATTAGACTATTTTCCTAATTCTTCGGAACGATTTTTGGCGGCTAATAAGGCTGCCTTAATCGTTTCGCGGAATTGATTCTTAGCGAGAGCGTCTAAGCCCGCTTTGGTCGTTCCACCGGGCGAGGTGACTTGGTTGCGTAAAGTTTCAGGCGTCTCCTGGGTCGACTGCAATAAGCCTAGCGAACCCAAGAAGGTTTGTCTTACGAGCAACTGTGCTTGAACGGGCGTAAATCCAAGTTCAACAGCTGCTTCTTCATAGGCTGAAATGGTTTCAAAGAAAAAACCAGGTCCACTGCCTGAGACAGCGGTCACAGCATCGAACATGTTTTCAGGGATTTCTAAAGTCATCCCAAGTCCGTTGCAAATCGCATCCACAATCGCTCGATC
>CANCLV010000052.1 GCA_947378905.1 Opitutia bacterium | reverse complement strand
ATAGGTCGCAGGTGTAAGCGTAGCGATACGTTGAGCTTAGCGATACTAATGTTCGATTGATCTGCAATTGGCTTCTTAGCCGTCTCAAGGACGTCTAGGCCAATGGAATCATCAAAAGTAATTTTACTATGCGTAAACTGTGCAATTTTAACCCTATGACGGTCGCTATTCAGAACCTGGCACAAACATGATCACCTTCATGCAGCGACCCGAGGAATCCTTCTGGTGATCATGGGCACATGGAAACACTCGTTCCCTTCCCGAACACGAAAGTTAAGAATGTAGCCGCCAATGGTAGTGCAGCCCCGCTGCTGTGCGAGAGTAGGTCATCGCCAGGTTCAACGAGCCCAGTTTCCGAAAGGACGCTGGGCTCGTCCATTTTACAAGGGTTTCAGATAAGTCCTCACTAGGCCTTATCTGAAACCTCTTTGGCTTTTTTATCGATGCGCCGCGAGCTGACCCAACGTCAATCGTGTCTCGGCCGTTTCTAAAATATTTTTCTCAATACGTACTAACTCACGTAACGCCGGATCATCGTGATCGTTAAAATCATCTGCATCACTTCCGATATCACCATCAACGACTTTCCATAATTGGCCCACGGTCATTTTCTCTAAAGTCCTCACGGGCCTCATGCCGTGTTTTTTGAAATCACCTTCTAAGAGATTTTTTTCCCGACAAATCTGCAAACAGCTTTCAATGACTCCACTCGGTAAATGTGTTTTAGAAATTAAATCCTGGACGAGCACGCCCGACTCTCCCACTTCATAACGTCGCAATGATTCTAAACAACAAGTGAACGCTAACGCGCGACGTGATTGGTGACTGAGGTGCTCCCAACTTTTACTCTGAGTGAGCGAACGGCGATGTTGATACGCGAATGCAAGCTGCCCTCCGAGTAAAACGAAAAACCAAGATAAATAGGTTCCGAACATAATGATCACTAAAATACTTACTCCACCGTACAACGATTGTAAGTGAGTTACTTTGCTGACATAGAGCGCTGAGAGTTGGTGATTTAAAATAATAAGTGCGGTTACACTGAGTCCACCGATGGCCGCCGCACTCCAATGGACCCGACCATTCGGCATGATGTGATTAAAGAGCGTAAAGGCCCCCCAAAGAAGCAAGAACGAGATGATCAAAGGTCCATTTCCGCTAATAAACTCAATAATTTCCTCGCCCATAGGCAGGCGGATCAAAAAGTCGCCTACCCAGGAGGTACTTTGACCAATGGCATCAGCAATCGAGGCCACTGATAACATGGTTAGCGAGGTAGCTCCAACCAGAAAGAAGAGAATTAAAAAGAGTAAATAATTTACACAACGTTTGTACCAATGTCGCCCAACACGAACTCCCCAAATTCCATTGAGCGCATCTTCTACGCGACTCAGCATGAGCACGGCTAAAGCTAAAATAAAAAATAAACCAATAAGCCCAGCCTCACTACTCGCTGCGTTAGCTAAGAGCTGATCCACCATCTTATCTAAATTTTCACTGATGTCGTGCAGCTTCTGTGTCTGTTCAGGCGCACTCGCATTTTTTGCAGAAAGGGTTTTTAAATTCGATGCATTGATTTGTGGTGCAATCCACTGAATCGATGCGACGACAGATTTTTTGGCTAAGTTGTCTTCCGAATTATTCGACTGGGTAAGTATGTATCCTGAAATAGTGAGTGCGAGTGCGAGGATCGGCCCAATCGACATGAGAGTATAATAGGTCAATGCTGCCGATTGTTGTGGGATTTTGTTCTCACCTATACCACGCCAGCTCGTGATGAAGACTCGGCAAACTGCTTTAATTCGTCCACGCCATCCGCGCTCTCTTAAATCTTTTTTCCCCCATAAATTTTTTAGGAGGGAAGGGGAGTTTTTACTCTCTTCGGTTGCAGAATTTTTGCCCATTATATTGGGTTTCTAATAAATTTTTAGTCTTTGAGCAACCTCGCTCATCAGAGGGTAATTTTCCGGTGAGTAAGACTAATAACTTAGATTTGAAGTTGGCTAATTTTATGCTTTTTTAACACAAAATCCTCACCGCCCGTACAAACCTTAAAAAATTAGTCAAAAACCCCCATTGTGAATAAAGTTTTTTTTGTAAGTGCCGTATTGTGAGTGATTTAAGAAAAAACACTACATACAGTGTTAAATAGTATTTACACCCCCTATCCCTAGTATAATTTCCCGATATACCAATCACCTAGCGGCCCCTCTGGCCTCTACATAAACCCTTTTCTCTAATCACTAAATTTTAATGGAAACAATCACAGTAAAAGTCGGACCAAAAACATTCATCCTCGATAAAGCAAAAGCAGAAGAAGCATTTAAAAACAAACAAGTCATTAACGGTCGTGACTCGATGTTCTTCAATATTCTCCCACTCAAATATCAGTGGGCGTATGATCTTTATAAAACCATGAAAGCTAACCACTGGGAACCAGAAGATGTTCCCATGGGTAAAGACTGCGAACAATGGCGCGACAGCAGTGGTGCGATTACTGAAATTGATCGCTGGATTATTAAAATGGCGATTGGTTATTTTTCTGCCGCTGAAGGAATTGTCGGTGACAACATTATTCACGTCGTTCGTGAAGTCGTCACTGCTCCTGAATTGAAATTAGTTTTAGGTCGTCACGCACACGAAGAAAATATTCACGCTGATTCACTCGTGTACATGATCTCGTCACTCGGCATTAATCCTCACGAGTGTGAAGCGATGTTCGAAGACATTCCGACTATCGACAAGAAGGCCTCCTTCGTCGTCAATAATTCTCGCGCGCTCCGCCGGAAGCTCGACCTCACTAAACTCGAAGACAAGCAGGCCCTCGCTCATAATATCTTCCTCTTCGGTCAGTGCATGGAAGGTACTCAATTCTACGGACTCTTCGGCATGGTGCTTTCCCTCGCTCGCCAAAATAAATTCCCAGGTATCGGACAAATGTTCCGCTATACATTGCGCGACGAGTCCAATCACATCGATCTCTTCCGCCAACTCTTATTAGAGTTAGTAAAAGAAAATCCTGATATCTGGACCGAGTCGTTCCGTGAAGAACTTCGTCAGCTTATGGCTACCGCCGTCGGCCTCGAAAAAGACTTCATCCGCGACTGCCTCCCCGTGAACGCTTTAGGCCTTTCTTCGAAGGAATTTGAGCAATATATTGATTATATTGCGGACCGTCGCCTAAGAAACTGTGGTCTCGAACCACTCGTTTCCCCGGCGCCTGTTAATCCATTCCCTTGGCTTTCGGAAATGATGGATCTCAAGAAGGAACAAAACTTCTTTGAGGGCCGCGTAACTGAATATCAAAAGTCAGCAGCACTAGAAAAGGTCGACGACGCCGACCTATAATTAATCGTGCACCCTATTAAGCATTACCCCCACGTTGTTTAATTTGGCACGGTTTCTGTTCTTACCCTCCATCCTCTCCGATCAACCCTCCCCAATTATTCAGGCCCACGCCCGAATACACTACACTTTCGACTCCTCTCTAAAACCAAACACACTTTCCATCAAATATGAATCCTGAACTCCCTTTCTACCGCGAAGATATCGCCCTCAAAAACGCCATCCGCACTCCCGCGAATGCGAAGCCACGTTTTAACTGGCGCGAAGCTTTGCCTGTGGCTGCCGCTGGTGCCGCCAATGTTCCAGCCATCGCTGGTTTCGATGACGGCCGCATTGCTGAAATCGTCGGTACCGCTCTGACCGATCTTTTACTGTCACGTCAAGTCACTGATATTTTTACCGAACAAAACCGTAACTTCGTCGCCGCTGTTGCTAAACAAGTTTCTCAGTCCGTGAGCGATCTCGTTTTAAAAACCGATGGCGTTGTCACCGAAGCACAAATTATTCCGATTATCGAACAAGCACTCATTCAGCATAATCGTCACGACGTGGCTAAAAGCTTAGTCTGTTCTTCAGGATATATTTCAACCCCAGGTAGTGTTGAAGTGAAAGCACGTCTCATGCGTCGCAATCACCAGATTGTGCCTTGGAATCAGTCCAAAATTGATATCGCGATTCGTAAATCATTCCTTTCACAAGGACTCGATTCAAGTCCTGCTGAGTTAGTAGCCTCCGCAGTTTCCTACCGCGTTGCAGATTTAAAAGTAAACATCATCGGTATCGAAGAAGTTCAAGACATCGTCCAAGCCGAGTTAATGCGCCAAGGTCACTTCAAAGTAGCCGAAGCTTACATTCTCTATCGCGCTGAACGTACTCGTGCACGTGAAGTGGAAGCTGCTCAGCCTTCCGTTTCCGATGATCGCCAAGAGTCGATGATTTTGGTTAAGGCACCTAACGGTTCAACTTACTTATGGAATGGTGACGATTTACGTAAACGTGTTTCCTACGCAGTGACCGGATTAAATCTCTCACTCACGGTAGACGAAATCGAAGTTGAACTGCGCCGCGGTCTATTCAACGAAATCACCGAGCCGGAATTACGTAAGACTATCGAACTTAATTCTAAGACTCTCATCGAGCGCGATGCTGACTTTGCCAAGTTTGCCGGTCGTCTCTTACTCACTTATATCTACGAAGAAGTCTTAGGTTGGAGCATTCTCAAAGACGGAGTTTCTAAACTTCAAGAATTCCATCGCATTAAATTCGCTGCCTATATTGAACGCGGTATCGAAATCGGCCGTCTCACTCCTGAGCTCCGTCGCTACAATTTAGCTAAACTCGCCGAGGCTCTCGATCCTATGGCCGACATGGAGTTTGAGTTCTTGGGCGTTCAAACTCTCTACGATCGCTATTTAATCATCGATAAAACTAACAAGATTGCACGTCGTTTAGAGACTCCGCAGTTCTTCTGGATGCGCGTAGCGATGGGTCTTTTCCTTCGCGAAGAGAAGGGACGTGAAGATTGGGTTGTCCGTCTCCACAATCTCTACTCGTCTCGCCGCTTCTGTAGTTCGACTCCAACTCTTTTCAATTCAGGCACTCTCCACAGTCAGCTCTCCTCGTGCTATCTCTATAAAGTGGATGATACGATTGAATCGATCATGGTTCGTGGTATCGCTGAAAATGCTTTCCTCTCCAAGTGGGCAGGTGGCTTAGGCGGTTCATGGACAGCGGTTCGCGGAACAGGCTCACACATTAAAGGTACCAACGGTGAATCCCAAGGTGTCATTCCTTTCCTTAAATTACACAACGACCAGCTCGTGGCTGTGAACCAAGGCGGCAAGCGCCGTGGTTCTGGTTGTGCTTATCTCGAAGCCTGGCACAGTGACTTCGAAGACTTCTTAGAACTCCGTCGTAACACCGGTGATGATCGTCGTCGTACGCACGACATGAACACCGCAAATTGGATTCCTGATTTATTTATGAAGCGCCTCAAGGCTCGTGGTGATTGGACATTGTTCAGTTCACACGAAGTAGCCGACTTACATGAAACTTACGGTGCAGATTTCGAACGTCGCTACGCCGCCTACGAAGAACAAGCCCGCCAAGGTAAGATTTTCGGTCGCACACTCCCAGCCCTCGAACTCTGGAAGAAAATGTTGGGCATGATTTTTGAAACCGGCCATCCGTGGATGACTTTCAAAGATCCCTGTAACGTCCGTTCTCCTCAAGATCACGTAGGCGTCATTCACTCCTCGAATCTTTGCACCGAAATTACACTCAATACCAGTGCTGATGAAACTGCGGTCTGTAACTTAGGTTCCATCGTATTGGATTCACACTTAGACGCTGATGGTAATATCGACCATGCTCGCCTCGCTGAAAGCGTACGCGTTGCGGTTCGTGCTCTCGATAACGTGATTGATATCAACTTCTATCCTACCAAGGCTGCCGAAGTTTCCAACATCCGCCACCGTCCTATCGGTCTCGGTGTCATGGGTCTACAAGACTGTCTCTACCGTCGTAATGCATCGTTCGCATCGGACGCCGCGGTTGAGTTCAACGACGAAATCATGGAAGCAGTCGCTTACTATGCTTATGAGACTTCATCTGACCTCGCTGCTGAGCGCGGTGCCTACAGCACTTACAAAGGTTCCAAGTGGGATCGCGGTTTACTTCCCCAAGATACCGTTGACGTGCTTGAAGCTGAGCGCGGTGAGCCTATCGAAGTCAAACGTGGCGGTCGCATGGATTGGACCTCTGTCCGTGAGAAGATTAAGAAACAGGGCATGCGCAATTCCAATGTTCTGGCGATTGCTCCTACTGCTACGATTTCAAACATCGTCGGCAGCTCACCTTGCATCGAGCCTACTTACAAGAATCTCTTCGTTAAGAGTAATCTCTCCGGTGACTTCATTGAATTGAATGCTTCGCTCGTACGTGACCTCAAGAAACTCGGTCTCTGGAATCAGAACATGGTCGAGCAACTCAAGTACTACGATGGCGAGCTCAAGGATATCCCAGAAATCCCTGATGACCTCCGTCTGAAGTACATGACTGCATTCGTGATTCCTTATAAGTGGATTATCGATGCTGCGGCGCGCCGTCAAAAGTGGATCGACCAAGCACAGTCACTCAATCTCTTCTTGCCTGCCGCAGATCTCAAAGAGCTGTCACACATGTATCAGTACGCTTGGCGCACTGGTCTTAAGACTACTTACTATCTCCGTACCCTCGGTGCTTCTAACATTGAGAAGGCAACTTCTTCAATGGAAGGTAAGACCAAGGTTGAGAAGAAAGAGTTCACCGCTGAAGAGAAGAACGCATGTTCGATCGAAGCGATGCGCAACGGCGGTACTTGTGAGGCTTGTCAGTAGCGTCGAAAATGCTCTGAATAAAAAGGCGTCTTCGGACGCCTTTTTTGTGTCGGCATTTTCGACGAGGGGACACGTGGGCAAGGTGACACGGTGACAAGGGGTTGTGCCCCTGCCCCATGAAGATACGAGACGAACTAGATGTTCACGGCGTCGTCCGAGCTGTCGAATGCTCGGGTGTACGCAGCAGCGAGCATTAAATAGGAAAACGGAAGTGTGATGAAGAATCCCACACCGCAGCCCAAAATACCAAGCACAGCAATCACAGCTGAGACTAAAAGTAAAAGAAGCATCCAGCCCCAGTTTGCGGTGACTACTTGGCG
>CANCLV010000051.1 GCA_947378905.1 Opitutia bacterium | reverse complement strand
GTTGAAATTCCTAGTCGTGAAGGTCGTACGTCAAGAAAACGTATGTCTCCCTTACGTCGTAAAATTGCGGAACGACTCGTCCAAGCGAAGTCAGAGACAGCGATGCTCACGACCTTCAACGAGGTCAACATGGCTCCAATCATGGAACTTCGTAAACGCCACGGTGAAGAATTCCTCAAGAAATACGGGATTAAACTAGGCTTCATGTCCTTCTTCGTTAAAGCCGCCGTTCAAGCCCTCAAAGAAGTTCGTGCCGTTAACGCTCAGCTCGATGGCGACGATATTGTTGAAAATAATTTCTATGACATCGGCGTAGCCGTTGGCACTGACAAAGGTCTGATGGTTCCGGTCGTTCGCGATTGCGATCAACTGAGTTTCGCTGGAATTGAAAATGCGATTAGCGATTTCGGTAAACGCGCACGCGACGGAAAAATTCAGTTACCTGAACTCCAAGGCGGCGTCTTCACTATTTCCAACGGTGGCATCTACGGTTCGATGCTCTCCACTCCCATTTTAAATCACCCACAAGCAGCCATCATGGGCTTACACAATATTGTGGAACGTCCTGTAGTCGAAAAAGGTCAAATCGTCATTCGACCCATCATGTACCTCGCCCTCTCGTACGATCACCGAATTATTGACGGCAAAGAAGCCGTTACATTCTTGGTCAAAGTTCGGCAGTACATTGAAGAACCACAAACCCTGCTCTTCGGAGCCTAATTTCTAAATAAAAATATGTCACAACTTGATCTCGTCGTTATTGGCTCTGGCCCTGGAGGCTATGTCGCCGCTATTAAAGCTGCGCAACTTGGATTAAAAGTCGCGCTCGTCGAAAAAGACACCGTCCTGGGTGGCACCTGCCTGAACGTCGGTTGCATTCCTTCCAAGGCTCTCCTGCATTCCACCGAAGTATATCAACACATCGTCCACGGCAAAAAGCACGGTATCGTCGGCGGCGAGAAAGTAACCTTTGATGTAGCTGCAATGATGACCAATAAGGATAAGGTCGTCGGCCAGCTTAACAAGGGTGTGGAATTTTTAGTGAGCAAGCGAGGCGTAGAAATTGTTCGCGGGTTGGGTCGACTCGGAAAAGCGGGCGAAGTTTTAGTACGTAGCACCGCTGGCGAACGTATCCTACAAACGAAGAACATCATCATCGCAACGGGTTCATCGTCGGTAGAACTTCCCTTCATGAAATTTGACGGTGAGACTGTAATTTCGTCTGACCATGGTATCGCCTTGAAATCAGTTCCATCTAGTATGGTCGTTGTTGGCGCTGGCGCAATCGGACTCGAACTTGGATCCGTCTGGGCTCGCCTCGGTGCACAAGTCACCGTGGTTGAAATGCTAACTAACATTGGCGGACCTGCCTACGACACCGATGTTGCTAAAGTGGCTCAAGGGGCATTTGAAAAACAAGGTATCAAATTTGAACTCGGTGCCAAAGTGACTGGCGTTAAGAAAACCGCTGCTGGCTTTGCTCTAACTGCTGAACGCGATGGCAAAGTTTTAGAATTCCCTGCTGATAAAATCCTTGTCGCAGTTGGCCGTAAGCCTAACACCGTCGGTCTTGGTGCCCAAGAAGCTGGCCTCAAACTCGATGAAAGAAATCGCATCGTGATTGATGACCACTATCGCACTAACCTTCCAGGTGTTTACGCGATTGGTGATGTTGTCGTTGGCCCCATGCTTGCACACAAAGCCGAAGAAGAAGGTGTTGCCGCTGCTGAGATTATTGCCGGTAAAGCTGGCCATGTTAATTACAACGTTATCCCTGGTGTCATTTACACAGATCCTGAAGTAGCAGGTGTTGGCATGATTGAAGCTGACGCCAAAGCGAAAAACATTGAAGTGAAGATTGGTAAATTCCAACTCGCTGGTAACGGTCGTGCCATTGCTTCTGATGCAACCACTGGATTTGTTAAAGTCATTGCCGATGCTAAGACTGATAAAGTTTTAGGAGTTCAAATTGTCGCACGCGGTGCTTCAGAAATGATTGCTGCTGCCTGTGCACACATGGAATACGGCGGTAGCGCTGAAGACGTGGCCCGTACTTGCTTTGCCCACCCAACCATCAGCGAATCCTTCAAGGAAGCGGCGATGGCGGTCAATAAGACTAGCATCCACTCGCTCTAAGCGAATCCGACGGCTACCTTTTAAAATTGAGGGGCTAGGCTTACCACGGCACACGAGAAATCAGACTGCCGTTGCTTCCTTCCGGACCTGGCGGGGTTCGCCCGCTCCCGTTGCATGGGGCCTAGCTTACCTTTAAGTGTGGTAAATCTCTTAACGCTTTTCAATCTCCATCTTACCCCCTAATCCTTCCATCCTAAATGGCCGAAATCCCAAAGTCATACGAACCTCAAGGAGTTGAGCAAAACTGGTACGATCGCTGGGTTGCGGCTGGCTGCTTCGCTGGAAAAGTAGATCACACTAAAGAGTCCTTCGCGGTGATGATTCCACCTCCCAATGTGACTGGCGTTCTGCACATGGGTCACCTGCTTAATAACACACTTCAGGACATTATGGTCCGTCGTGCCCGCCAAGAAGGTAAATCAGTGCTATGGCTTCCGGGAACTGACCACGCAGGTATCGCTACCCAAACTCGCGTCGAAAAAGATCTACGTCAAAATTCAGGAAAGACTCGTCATGATCTCGGACGTGAAAAATTTATCGAAGTAGCCTCGGAGTGGCGCGACAAACACGGCGGTATTATTTTAAATCAACTTCGTAAGTTAGGTGCCTCCTGTGACTGGGATCGCAAAGTACACACGCTCGACGCCGGCTACTCTCAAGCAGTTCTCCAAGCCTTCATCACGCTCTACGAGCGTGGCTACGTGTACCGCGGTAAACGCATGGTTAACTGGTGCCCGGTTTCACAAACTGGCTTATCCGACGAAGAAGTAATCATGAAGCCTTCGAAGGGCTCATTATATAAGATGCGTTACGAGGTGGTCGAAAAACCTGGCACCTATCTCGAGATCTCAACCACACGTCCAGAAACTATTCCTGGTGATACTGGCGTGGCCGTACACCCGAGTGATGAACGTTATAAAGATTTAATCGGACTCCATGTTTGGCGCCCCTTCCCTCGTGAGAAAATCCTGATCGTCGGTGACAACGCAGTAGAAAAAGACTTTGGTACCGGTGTATTAAAGGTTACTCCAGCCCACGATCGCACTGACTTCGACATCGGTAAGCGTCACCAGTTGCCTGTCCTAGATGTCATGAATCCTGATGGCACGATGAATGAAAAGGCCGGTCCATTAGCTGGCATTGAAAGATTCAAGGCCCGTAACATGGCCGCTAAGTTACTCGAAGAACTAGGGGCCTTAGTTAAAATTGAGCCCTACGAAAATACCGTTGGTTATTCTGAGCGTGCGGATGTCCCTATCGAACCTCGCTTAAGCGAACAGTGGTTTATTCATTATCCAAAAATTGAAGAAGCTAAACGTGCAGTGACTAGTGGAATGATTAAATTCCATCCTGAACGTTGGACAAAAACTTACCTTCACTGGTTAGATAATATTCAAGACTGGTGCGTGAGTCGCCAATTATGGTGGGGTCATCGCATTCCGGTTTGGTATCGCAAAGGTGCCGATCGTAACGACGCGAAGAATCGTCACGTCTCACTCACCCCTCCAAACGATCCAGAAAATTGGGAACAAGATCCCGACGTCTTAGACACTTGGGCTTCCTCTTGGCTTTGGTGTCTTGCTACAATCGGTTGGCGCAAACCAGGAGAGACTACTCCTGAGCTCAGTCATTGGTATCCTACGGGTGCACTCGCGACGGGACCTGATATCATTTTCCTTTGGGTCGCACGCATGATTATCGCTGGACTCGAATTACACGGTCCTGAAAAGAAGACCCTGACCGACGACGAAATTCGTCAGCGTATTCCCTTTAAGCGTGTTTATTTCAATGGAATTATCCGCGATAAACTCGGTCGCAAAATGTCCAAGTCACTCGGCAACTCACCCGAGCCGCTTGATTTAATTGCGAAGTTTGGCGCGGATGGTCTACGACTTGGACTATTGTTAATCGCTCCTAAAGGTCAGGATATATTATTCGACGAAGATCATGTTTCGCAGGGCAGAAATTTTGCCAATAAACTCTGGAACGCTTCACGCTTCCGTCAGATGTCGGGACCGATGTTCGACAACTCCTCGCTCCTCTCTATCGTTAAAAGAATTCAGCCGACACAATTAGATGACGATGACTTCGCAATCATCCATGGATTGGCCGAGTTGACCGATAAAGTTGCGAACCAGCTATCTGAACACGAATTCACCGCCTACGCTAAAGCTCTTTATAATTTCTTCTGGGGCGATTTCTGTGACTGGTACGTCGAAGCCTCGAAAGCACGACTAGCTGACCCAGCCTTACGTGATAATTGCTTAGCCGTACAAGACTTGGTCATCCGACAGTTCCTCTTACTCTTCCACCCTGTTGCACCATTTATTTCTGAGGAACTTTGGCACCTACTCGGCTACGGTAATGAGTCTGATTTCATTCAAAAACATTCACCAGGACTGGGTGGAGATTTATTAAAGACGCTTCGTGAAAATGGCATCAAACTCATCAACTCGAAGGTGCAAGACGTTGCGCAGTTGAGAGAGTTCGTGGTCGCCGTGCGCGGTCTTAAATCTCAAGCCAACCAAGCCAATCGTCGGGACAGCAAAATCATCGTCTTAGCTAAAGATGCAGCCTCTCAGGCAATTCTTGAAACTAATAAAGATAAACTCTTTCGAGTTGCTGGTCTTCAAGAGATGACTTTCGAAACCCATTCCGCAGATCGTCCTGGTTCTGTGACTCCATTAGGAACTGTGATTCTTGAAATGGGTACGAATATCGATGTCGGCGCAGAAAAAATACGCCTTACTAAAGAACTAGAAAAAATCGAGAAAGCCGTTTCTGCTGGTGAAGCTAAACTTTCGAATGAAACTTTCGTCTCCAAAGCTCCGCCAGCCATTCTTGATGGCGCACGAAAACAGCTCGCGGAATCTGTTGCTAAACGTGACGAAATTAAACGAATGCTTTCATCCTTAAAATAAGACCATGAAACCAACACTCCTCGTTATGGCTGCAGGCATGGGTTCGCGCTACGGCGGACTTAAACAAATCGACTCCATGGGCCCATCGGGTGAAACCATCCTGGATTATTCGGTATTCGATGCCATCCGTGCTGGCTTTGGTAAAGTAGTGTTTATTATTCGTCCCGACTTTGAAAAAGATTTTCGTGAACGTATTGGTACGAAATTCTCCAACAAAATCGAAGTAGATTACGCCTTTCAGACTATCGACAAACTTCCTCAGGGATTTGGAGTTCCAGCCGGACGTGAAAAACCCTGGGGCACCACCCATGCGATTTTGTGTGCACGTGATGTAGTTAAAACTCCTTTCGCGGTGATCAATGCTGACGATTTTTACGGCCGCGATTCTTACGCAGTACTCGGTAAAAAACTTTCAACCACCGCAAATAACGAAACGCATTACAACATGGTGGGATTCACATTAAAAAACACGCTTTCCGATCATGGTACAGTAGCTCGTGGTGTTTGCCGTCAGAACGACAAAGGTTATCTGACCGATATCCAAGAACTTCTGAAAATCGCCAAAACAGATTCTGGAGCGCAAAATGTCGCTGATGATGGTACGGTTACAAAACTCACAGGCGATGAACCCGTTTCGATGAATATGTGGGGCTTCACGCCAAGTATTTTCCCGCAGTTAGAAACACTCTTCAAAAAATTCTTAACCGAAAAAGGTCAGGAATTAAAAAGTGAGTGCTATATTCCGCTGAGCCTTGGTGAAATCGTTAAGAGCGGTGAAGGCGATTGTGCCGTTCTTCGTACCACCTCATCCTGGTTCGGTGTAACCTATCGCGAGGATAAACCCATCGTGCAGGCCAGCATTCAGAAATTGGTGAACGACGGCTCCTACCCTTCAAACCTTTGGGCTTAGTTATTGACGTGAAGTGGAGCGACTAAGTAGTCGTTCTCACCGTCATTGATATTGATCCAAATCTCGTAGTCACCAGCAGCCGGTAACTTCAGCTTAAAGGCTAAGGTAGGCTCTGACTCATACTCTTGGCCCTCGAGCGATGGGTGCATGTGAGCATAGCCCGTCTTCTTAGGGTCGGTCGAAAATATTACGGCGTGACCTAAAGTACTCATGATCGGCTTTAGCTTGAGAGGCGTTGATGACGCGCCTGATGCCAGTTTAAACCTCAATGTAGCCGAGTCACCCGACTTGTTTGAAGTCACCGTAAAAGATTCAATTTTGTTCCGACTCACTCGGTCGTGTAATTCCGATTCGTGTGACCAGGTTCCAGACGCTTCTGCTAAAATCGTGCGACCCGACCTTAAAGGCACGAAATCAATATAGGCCTGCAACGCCCCACCCGGATTTCCTTTTAAGAACTCCTCGGGAAACTTAAAATGCCAAACACCCAAATCATCAGACACAGGATGAAGGTGTATATAGTCGTTACGGCCAGTATTTTGTTTTAGGTGTAAATGGACTTTCTGGGTATGCGATAAAGCAATTTCATAATCATAAAACAATTTACCATCGCTTTTAACCAATCTCAGTTCGCCGTCGTTCTGATTAAATTTAATTTCAACTTTTACCGGAAATTGTAAGTCTTTTGGACTATAGAAATTGGCTTCTTCATTCACACCGCAGAATTCCAGACCTCTATCTAAAACAGGCTGATGGTCGGCATGTAATAACGCACAGTGCGTATCGGGTAATGATTTCAGTAAAACAAATAGTCCCAATGCTAGAATAGAGATCAGTATAAGCTGACGACGTTTATTCATTTTGCAGGAGAGACTTGATTTAACTTAAGGAAATAATCAGCCACATCGACTGGGTCAAATTGTGCGCCCTCACGACGATGAATAATCCTGCCCTCAGGACTGACGATAATAAGGGCAGCGTTGTGGATGATAGTGCCATCGGACTGAGTGGTTAGAATGCCATACTGGCGCATTAAATCTTTTATCTGATTAGCATCACCGGTTAAAAAATTATGACGGGCTGAATTAATACCATAGCCAGCCGTATAGGTATTTAGAACTCCTGGTGAGTCGTTCTGAGGATCAAAACTTA
>CANCLV010000050.1 GCA_947378905.1 Opitutia bacterium | reverse complement strand
CATGAACCCCACTGCATCGAAATTAGCCAAAATTACAGCCTGGTTTTGGATTATTAAAATCACTGCGACGACTTTAGGTGAAACGTTTAGCGATTATCTAGCTCACCCCGGTGGCTTGGAGTTGGGTTACGCGGTGACGGCCGGTATTGTGATAACATTCTTTATCATTACGTTGCTGTTGCAGTTAGGCTCAGATCGACACAACCCATTATTATTCTGGATGGTGATTCTGTCGACAAGTGTGGCGGGCACATCGATTTCTGACTTCATTGATCGGACATTGAAGATTGGTTACACGGGAGGGTCTTTGATATTGTCGTTACTCTTGGTCGTTACCTTTTGGCTATGGAAGAGTCGTGGCGGAGAATTATCTGTGACGTCTATTCGGAGTCGTCGAGATGAGACTTATTATTGGATAGCGATTTTGATTTCGAATACGTTGGGGACGGCGTTGGGAGACTTTTTAGCTGACAGCTCGGGTCTGGGCTTCGCTGGAGGTGCTGAATTAATCGGCGCGCTCTTGGTAGTGGTCTGTCTGATGTATTACTTTACCAAGGTATCGCGTGTTTTGGTATTTTGGTTAGCATTTATCCTCACCCGGCCGTTTGGGGCAACGTTGGGCGACACCTTGACCAAGTCACACGAGCAGGGTGGGTTGGCCCTAGGAACGGCCAGTTCGTCAATTGTTTTGGTAGTCATTATGGCCGTCGCGATTTTGATTTCGAATCAGAATCAGGATTCTGAAACTTCTGCCCAATAATGGAGTTATATTTTTGCCTTCATATGAAAAACCTATCCCGATACACGTTAGTCATTCTCGCACTTGTTCTCTGTCCATCAGTCTGGGCAAAGAAGAAAGATAAAACGGCGAGTGTGTCTGAAACATCTTCAAGCAGTTCAAGTGCGGCTAGTTCATCAGCCAATAGTTCATCGACGACTGGCGCAAGTTCGTCAGCTGCGATGGCTAAGATTTACACGAAGGAACAGACAGGTCCATTAATTACGTTGGCTAATGCAACCTTGGCGGCAGTGGCGGCAGATAAGAAGGCCGATATGGAAACCAAGATTACTGAATTAGAATCTGCCTGGGATGCCCAAGACAAAGTTCTGAAGCCTATTAATTTAGATCAATGGACAGTAATTGATAAAACTTTAGACAAGGCGATTTCCTCCTTACGTGGTAGCAAGTTTGACGCTAAAAAAGGCAAGGATGCGTTAGATTCACTGGTAAAAATGCTCACTGATTCGACGAAATGAGAAATCTCCTTAGCGGTGTCGCACTAAGTCTTTTTGTTTTTATTGGTTCGGTGGTTTCGGGTCAGTCCGAGACTACCGTGCCGGCGGAGCGAAATGACAAATTATTAGGATTCAATGAAGCTTATGAGGTTTTGACTGAAAAGGCATTAACTGAGGACCTTAACTCCATAAAGTCGGCATGGAAGGATGCTAGAGACCAGAAAAAAGATATTGATGCAGTGCTGGATGCTACTGGTGCGAAAAAATTTGATGAATTACTAGTTACAGCATCCCAGGCTAATAAACAGAAAAAATGGGTAGAGTTGTCATTAGCTTCGGCCGAGATTTATAAGTTTATAGTACTCGCTTGTGATGCGTCGTTATTGGATGTTCCAGTATCCGTCCATATACTCGATTACGTCGGATTTAAAAATAAAGCTTATTTGAAGATGGCGACAGTCGATTGGAATTTAATTTCCCAAAGCGTTATTGAGGGTCAAAATGAATGGTCGAAGATTAAAGACCAGGTGACAGACAAGGGTTTATTAAAGTCGATGAGCGAAGCTATTGATGGGATAGCGAAAGCAGCGAAGGATAAGGACGGTGCATTGTTAACGTCGGCTAACGAAAGTATGCTCGCTTTAGTTGATGAGCTGGAGACAAATTTAAGTAAGAAAAATAATAGTAACACCGGCACGGCAAAAGATTTGGTAATGGGTAAAATTTATACATCAGCTGAGACGAGTTCACTCATCTCTTTAACCAAGGAGACAAGTGCGGCACTGGCTGCTAAAGACAAGAAGTTGATGATCATGAAGCTAACTGATCTGGAGACAGCCTGGGATGAAGCTGCGGATAAGCTCACACCACGTAATCCAGCACAATGGAAGGACATTGATGATACTTTGGATCGCGGAATTAATTCCTTACGCAGTACCTCTTATGATGAAGTTAAAGGTAAGCAGGCGTTGGATGATTTGTTAAAGGTTTTAACTGATTCGACGAAGTGAGACGCGTGCACAGCTCGCGAGGGGGCAAGTGGGCAAGGTGACACGGTGAGCGCGTGCGTTGCACGCGAGGGGACAAGGTGACATGGGGACAAGGTGACACGGGGAAAACAATTGCGAGGGAGGTGGGGAGTGTTACTTAATAAACGAATGAAGGCGGCGTTACTATTTTCTTTAATCCTAGCGGACGGAATATTTGCGGCGGAGTTGCCGGTGTCGCTGGTGGGGAGTGGTCCGGAATTGAAATATTTAAAAACTGAGAGAGGAGATCAGGTTTGTGATTTTTCGCATGCCGGATTTGGCGGAGGTGGCGTTGCGTTTCCGACATCGAACAATAAGAAATCAGTTGGTGCCGTGACAGGTGACGCGTCGGACGCCATTCAATCAGCAATCAATCAAGTCGCTGCAATGCCCTTGGTTGATGGAGTGCGTGGCGTGGTTGAATTATCTGCGGGCACATATAATTGTTCGAAAACTTTGGCGATTAAAACGAGTGGAATTATTTTAAAAGGTACGGGTAGTGCTGCGGGTGGAACCATGATTAAATTAACCGGAAAGCCGCATATTGCGATTGAGATAGCGCATGAGGTAGCGACTGCGGACGGTAAAGAGTCGAAAAAGAAAGCAAGAGAAGCCGCGGCGAATGAGGGGAAGTCGAAGGGGTCGTCCAAGCCGATAAAAATTACGGATGATTATGTTCCATCGGGAACTTGTGTGATTAATATACAATCCGCATCGAGTTTGAAGGCCGGTGACACGATTGAAATTACGCGTGAGGCGACCAAGGAGTGGATTCACTTTATGGGGATGGATAATTTAATGGATGGTGGAAAGTTGGAGACTTGGATGAAGGAAGATCGCTCCATATCCTATGTCCGAAAAATAAAATCGATAAAAGGAAATGAAATTACCATCGAAGTGCCTTTGACTGATTGCATTGACGCGAAGTTTTCAAATAAGTCGGGGGTAACGGTAACAAAAGTTGAGCCACAGAAAAAAATAACCAAGTGCGGAATGGAAAATTTTAGAATCGATGCGCCAAATCCGGTGGGGGATTGGCGGGACGCACAGAATATTGGAGTGATTATTAATAACGCGGAAGATATCTGGATGAAGAATGTCGGCATGAAGAATACATTTCCGGATTTGCAGGTGGGTGAAGATTCATCGCGCGTGACCATTGAATCTTTAAAGACCGAGCATCCCGGGGAGATTAAGCAGAGTGAGAGATCAAACGGGTATGCATCGTATGTCCGTTTACTTGGGACTCAGGTCTTGATGAACAAATGCAGTATGAGTGGGGATAATGCGTTTTATGTTTCAACCGCGAATACTACATCGCAATTGAATGTCGTTTTAAATTCTACGTTTAGTGGTGATGGCTCGATACAACCGCATATGACTTGGTCGACCGGCTTATTACTGGATAATTGTAAGTTTAACCAAGGTGCGATTATTATAAGGAATCGCGGCAAAGCGGGGTCGGGTCACGGCTGGACAATGGGCTGGTCGGTTGTTTGGAATTGTTCAGCGAAATCGATTACTGTGGAGCAACCCCCTGGTGCGACAAACTGGTGTGTGGGATCGAGCGGAAAGTATGAAGTCGAAGACAAGGGCAAGAGCACTTGGCTTTTCATGAAAGGGTCGACAGTGGCGCCGAGTAGTTTGTATGTCGCGCAGCTAACAGCGCGCCTAGGGGACAAGGGACGCGAGTGAAACTCGCGAGGGGACACGTGGGCAAGGTGACACGGGGACATGGGGATGAACTTAACGGCGGAGGAGGGCGATGAGACGACTGTACCATCTTGTGGGTCGACCAGCATTCGCTACGCGTTCGTTGAGCAGTGCGAGAATTTCGGTACGGCCGAAAGTTGTCGCAAAGTCTGCTGGTTTGGATCCGCCTTGATCGGCGAGTGGATCAGCGCCCGCGTCGAGAAGAAGTTTCGCGATAGCAACATGACCTTTGAAGGCGACGCCACCAAGAGGGGTTTGACCCTTATCATTTCGTGAATCGGGCTGAGCACCGGCCTTGAGCAGCATGCGCACTGTTTCCGTGTGTCCGTGGTAGGCGGCCAGCATCAGGAATGTGTTGCCCTTTGAATCTCGAGACTCGACGGAAATACCGAGAGATAGCTGTGAGGTTAGCTCTTCAGTTCGTCCATTGCGGGCGAGATCGAAATCAGGCGAGTTCACTGACGCGGAATATCAAAACGATCAAGGTTCATGACCTTATTCCATGCAGCGACGAAGTCGTGTACGAATTTCGATTTTCCATCGTCACTTGCATACACTTCAACGAGGGCACGAAGTTGAGAGTTGGAACCGAATACGAGATCGACGGCGGTGGCGTTCCAGATGACTTGGCCCGATTTACGGTCACGTCCTTCGAAGAAATATTCGCAGACTTTTGCTTTCTCCCAGACTATGGAGATATCGAGCAAGTTGACGAAGAAATCATTGGTGAGTACGCCAGGTTGTTTGCTGAGCACGCCGAGACCGGGGAAGAGCACGGTGGTATTAAGTACACGCATGCCGCCAACGAGAACGGTCATCTCGGGTGGAGTCAGGGTTAGTAACTGAGCGCGGTCGACGAGGTTTTCGGCGGCAGGGCGATCCAGTTTATTACCTAGGTAGTTGCGGAAGCCATCGTGTTTAGGTTCGAGAACTGCAGCAGCAGCAACGTCGGTCATGGAATCTGTAGCGTCGGTACGACCTGCAGTGAAGGGCACTGACACCTTGACGCCGGCTTTGTGAGCAGCGTCTTCGACGGCAGCACAACCACCGAGAACAATCAGATCGGCGAGAGAAACTTTTTTACCATTGGATTGTGAAGTATTGAAGCTGTTCTGAATCTTTTCGAGAACCGTGAGAACTTTTTGAAGTTCGGCGGGTTGATTCACTTCCCAATTTTTTTGAGGAGCGAGACGAATGCGAGCACCGTTAGCGCCGCCACGTTTATCGCTACCGCGATAGGTTGAAGCGGAGGCCCAAGCGGTAGAGACTAATTGTGCGGTGGTGAGACCTGACGAAAGAAGAGTTTTCTTTAGCAAGGTGATGTCATTGGCATCGATGAGAGGATGGTTAACTGCGGGGACTGGATCTTGCCATGGCTGAGCTGGTGCTACGTGAGGTCCTAGGCAGCGCGAGTATGGGCCCATATCGCGGTGGGTTAATTTATACCAAGCGCGAGCGAAAGCATCGGCGAATTCTTCGGGGTGATCGAGCCAGCGTTTGGTGATTTTGGCGTAGGCGGGATCTTCACGCATTGCGATGTCGGTTGTGAACATCATCGGTGCGTGACGTTTGGAAGAATCATGAGCGTCGGGCACAGTTCCTTTCGCCGCGCCGTTTTTAGGTGTCCACTGATGAGCACCTGCTGGGCTCTTCGTTAGTTCCCATTCGTACTGATAAAGATTTTTAATATATTCGTGAGACCAGCGAGTAGGTGTGCTACTCCAAGCGCCCTCGAGTCCGCTCGTGATGGTGTCGACACCGTTTCCTTTACCGAAGGAATTTTTCCACCCGAGGCCCATTTGTTCGAGCGGTGCGGCTTCGGGTTCGGGTCCAACGTGTGAAGCGCTAGCAGCGCCGTGGGCTTTACCGAAGGTATGACCACCAGCAATGAGGGCGACGGTTTCTTCGTCGTTCATGGCCATGCGTGCGAACGTTTCGCGGATGTCGCGAGCGGAGGCGAGAGGATCAGGTTTTCCGTTGGGGCCTTCGGGGTTAACGTAGATGAGACCCATTTGAACGGCACCGAGTGGATTTTCTAATTCGCGATCGCCCGTGTAACGTTTATCGCCAAGCCATTCAGTTTCGGATCCCCAATAAACATCTTCTTGAGGTTCCCAGACATCAGGACGTCCGCCAGCGAAGCCAAAAGTTTTGAAGCCCATTGTTTCGAGGGCAACGTTGCCGGTGAGGACCATGAGATCGGCCCAGGAAATTTGGTTACCGTATTTTTTCTTGATGGGCCAGAGCAGGCGGCGGGCTTTGTCGAGGTTAGCGTTATCTGGCCAGCTATTGAGAGGAGCGAAGCGGAGAGTGCCGTAGCCTGCGCCACCGCGACCATCGGTCACGCGGTAAGTGCCGGCGCTGTGCCAAGCCATGCGGATGAAGAATGGACCGTAGTGGCCGTAATCGGCTGGCCACCATTCTTGTGAATCGGTCATCAAGTGTGCGAGATCTTTGCGGAGTGCTTCGAGGTCGAGTTTTTTGAATTCAGCCGCGTAATCAAAGTTGGCACCGAGTGGATTGCTTTTCTCGGAATTCTGTCGGAGAATATTAAGGTTGAGTTGATTAGGCCACCAATCGCGCGTGGTCATGCTGGAGGCGACGGTGTGACGGTTGGGAGTGGCGAGGTGACCCATCACTGGGCATTTGCTGATGTCGGACATGTTGTTTTTGGTTTAGTTAAAAATTTATTGAGGGGACACGTGGGCAAGGTGATTTGGTTTAGGGGACAAGTTGGCAAGTGGGCACGGTGACAAGGGGAAGAAACCTTAAGGCAAGAGCCAACATTCCATTAAGGTGACAAGGGAAGAGGCAAAAGCAAATGGACGCGAGTGAAACTCGCGAGGGGACAAGGTGACATGGGGACATGGTGACAAGGGGAGAGGCTCGGACGCGACGCAGTCGCGCCCCTACCTAAGACGCACTCTAAAACCGATAAAAGGGAAAAGTTTTGGGAAGGGTGAAATTATTATAAGTTAAATTCTTTATTAAAATCGGCGTGAGGGGTAGGTTTAAATCTCATGAACCCCACTGCATCGAAATTAGCCAAAATTACAGCCTGGTTTTGGATTATTAAAATCACTGCGACGACTTTAGGTGAAACGTTTAGCGATTATCTAGCTCACCCCGGTGGCTTGGAGTTGGGTTACGCGGTGACGGCCGGTATTG
>CANCLV010000049.1 GCA_947378905.1 Opitutia bacterium | reverse complement strand
GCAGCTGCCCTCGGCGGACTACTAAAACTAGTTAAAGAAAAATGCTGTGTGGTTGCGCTGACTGGTAAAATTGGTCGCAAAATTGACCTAGGAACCCCCGTTCGCGTCCCCGGTCGACACATTGCCCTACTGATTTCTGGAAACGAGCTAGACCCCGATCTACAGCCTCGAATTGAGCATACCTATCGATTCCCCGGCCTAGTAAACAATCCGCCTCTAAGCCTAGCCGAAGCCGCCCCTATCGCGATCGCTTGGATTGCCTCAACCCCCCAACCCCGAGAGGATGGTTTTTTAGCCCGCAAAAGGGCTCGTCACAGCAAGTCACCTGAGATTAAACCTCCCAACGAATAATTTAAGATGTCTAACCAACAACCTAACCCAGAAGAGAGCGTCATCTCACTTCAAAATATTAGCCGAAATTTTCTGACCGCCCTTCAGCGTCAACATGACATGCTGGCATTCACTCTCGCCGGCGTGCGGACGTCTGATGCGAAGATTTACGATTACTACTCGAACGTTTCGCGTATCATGCCTGCACCCGCAGCGCACCTCACCCACGATCAGATGATTGCCTACTCTCGAGGCCTACTTTTACGCACCAGTATCAATGACCTCTTGGCACTTTCGGCTGAAGTCATGAATCAAGTTCACCTACTGTGCATCCTGATCAAAACTCGTGGTCGCAATGTCCAAAGTAATGCTGAGACCGACAAGATCATCGGACAAAAACAAGAAGCTTTTGTCAGAATGAATCTACAAGAGAAGTTTAACGAATTTGAACAGACTTATAATATCATCAGTGAACTTGAGGACGCTATTTTCAGCATCGCAGCCGCATTGAGAGTGCTCGTTCGTACTGGCATGGTTACTAACGACGACATTTCACCCGATGGCTCACTCACTCTTGAATTTAAAGCGATGAAAGATATCGACGACGATTCAGTTGAAGCCGGTGCTAAAAAAACCAAGATGGTCGACACGCAACGCACTTTCCGTCCAGGCGAAATGCTCGATTTAACCGATGAAGAATTACTTGGATTAAACATCACGGTCGCGAAATTCTTCCATAGTTTATTCCGATCGGTGGATGAGTTCGGACGCGAACAGCTCGAAGGTAACAAGTAGAAAGTATGCACGAGCAACCCAACCCATCCTTGACACGCATTCCGTGGCTCTGGGTGTTGGGTGGTTTTCTTTTTCAAACGATTCCGGCGGCACTGCGCGATGAGGCTCTACCAATTGCATTAAAAAATCACGGCGTGAACGACGGAACAATCACTCAAGTCGTGGGCGTTCTCGGATTAATCGTCGCCCTTAAAATCTTCTGGGCTCCATTCCTTAGCCTACTTGGAAAACCTCGGACACTCATAGTTTCCTGCCAAGCGGGTATCATTATCTGTGTCCTCTTACTTAATCAGTTTATCGGATCGGAACAAGTAGTCAGCCTCGCCATTATCTTATGTGTCATGACCTTGTTATCGGGCGGACACGACTTCCTTCTGGACGGTTACTATGTTCATTCCTTAAACGATTTACAAAGGGCGAAATACTCAGGTCTGCTCAATTTTGCTTCTAAACTTGGACAGGTCATAGCTGGTCCTGGATTAATTTATCTGACTTGGTTTATCCATAACCATTCAAACCAAACCACCTATGATATCGGCGCAGCTTTAATAGGTTTAGCCGGACTCAGTTTAGTCATTCTCTTGCTCACCCAATGGGGTTTTCGACGTGAACCTCATAACAGTGATGAAGAAAATTCTGATAAGTTATCCATTCTTAAAGAAATGGGCGTCGCTCTTAAGTCGCTCTATCATGATTCAAGACTTCCAATCATTATCGGGCTGATCTTTTTTTACCGTGCCAGCGAAGTGCACATGAATCACATCGTTAAGCTGTTCGCCAAAGCGAGCACACTGCAAGGTGGACTCGGACTCGATGATGAAACTTACGCCTACCTGCGCATTACCACGGCCATCCTCGGTCTGGCCATTGGCGGTATACTGGGTTCGGCGATTGTAACGCGTCGTGGCTTAGCAAAATCCCTAGTACCACTCGGAATCTGCATGCATTTACCGCTCATTGGTATCAGCTGGCTGTCCTTCCATGTGAATCCAGCGCCCTCCCTCACGGTCATCTCGATTATTTTCTTTATCGAATACTTAGCCTTTGGTGCCGGTCTGTGTGCGTTAATTTTAGCGATGATGAAACTCGCCGCCGGACCCCAAGCCGCCGTGCGTTATGCACTCTTATCGACACTCTCACTGATTGCCGTCTACTTACCTGGTCTTTGGGCAGGCAAACTTTCTAATTACTTAGGATACTCTGGATACTTTATCGCAGCACTTGCCTTAGCAATTCCTGGTATTTTAGCAGCGATCCTAGCCGCTAAGAAATTAGAAGAGGCTTAAGCTTTTTTCGGTACAACAATTAATTGCTGAGCGTGGGATAGTTTAAAATATTTTTGAGCGTAGCTTTGAATTTGCTTCGCGTCTGTTTCATTCATTCGACGTTCCCATTCGGCGTCGAAATTAGCCCCAAGGCCAACGAGTTCGCGGGTGAGTGCACCCTGCATGCGACGACCTGCAGATTGGCGTCCTTGCCGTCTCGCTACACGCAGACGTCTTTTCGCATCTTCAATCTCATGCTCTTTAAACTCACCCTTAGATAGTCGAGCTAACTCGCCCTTCATCTCATCAATGACCTGCTGAGCCGCCTCTTGAGTCGTACCCCCATAGAGATAAAACATACCTTGATCAGCGGTCTCAACCCGAGTGGCTCCAACGAAATAAGCTAAGCCTTTTTCTTCACGCACGCGTTGGAAAAGTCCACTCGCCATCCCGCTTAATAATTCCTCAATCACATTAGCAGCTGTCACCATGGGTGGAGCGAAGCCACAGTGAGGAAAGGCCAAACACACGACCGCCTGTTCGCCGACAGCGCTAAACTGATCTTCACTGGAGGCTTTGACCGTATGTGGCTTAAGAGTCTGTTGTTTAAATTCAACCTTAGGTAAGATGCCAAAATATTTCTTAACAAATTCCAATGCGATTCGACGATCGAAAGAGCCGCTAATGCCGATAATCAAATTAGGAGAAACTACTAAGTTTTTATGTAGTTCAGTGATATCAGATTGTTTTAATTTTTCTAATGTTTCAGGCGTACCTCCTGCATCGATGCTTAAGGAGTGATTTCCAAAAAACTGTTTTAGTAAACGAAGACGTGCTTTCTCAACAATATCATCGGCGGCTTCTTTACAGGCTGCGATAGCACTGGCTTTTTCGGATTCGAATGCATCGGTCTGTATCTTGGGAGTAAGCACACCATTCTTAACCAGTTCAGCGATTTGTTCAAAGTCTGAACTCAACGCTTCACCCCAAAGGCCGCACGATAGTTGAGAACCCACATCCGCAAAAGTTGCGCCTATCCGGTCGACGATTTGAGCGACTTCTTGTCGACTATGCTGAACGGTATCACGCGTTAGCAATGTAGAGAGAATTCCCGTTGCCCCTCTCTTCTCGTCATCTTCATAGGCAATACCGGCAGAAAAATAGACACCAAATCCAGCCTTAGGGACTGAATGGTCTTCCTGGAGAACAACGCGTACACCATTTTCAAGTGTCATCACCTCAAAAGAATCCGGAGTTTTAATTTTCGATTGTGCACTGGACGTCATAGCAGACTTCTTTGCATTCATAACTGCAAAGGTCACTGATTCAGGCTTTAACCATGTGCGACCGACCTGGGTGAGGTCATCGGGAGTTAAACGCGCCAGCTCTTCTACTCCGCGCAGTGGCCAAGCATGATCGTACCCAATACACGCCGCATACGCACTACGAGCGGTCGCGGCATGAATAGTTTTAAGCCCATTGACCATGGCGACAACCGTTTGTCGGCGTACTTTTTCAAATTGTGCAGGAGTTACTCCTACTTCTTGAAGATTACTAATTCTCTCTAAAATAGATTTCTCAATAACAGTGTGATCGGCGTGTGCATCGCCTATCCAACTCAGCCAAGCCAATCCAATATCTTTTAATCCCATGGCATGGGCATCAATGGAATGAACTAACTTTTTATTTTCCCGAAGCTCGTCCCATAAAAGTGAACTATTACCGCTACCCAGTACGCCTAAGAATAAATCAATAGCACTGCGATCTTTAGCAAAGAATCCTGGAATTTTCCAAGTCGCTACGCCTTTACAAATAGAAACATCACGGGCTACTTCGACATGACGAGGTCCAGCATGCGGTGGTTCGATTATCGGCACTTCTTGAATCACCGGTGTTCTGGAAAAACGTCCAAACCATTGCTCTACTGATTTAAAAACTTCGTCGGGGTCCATCGAACCGCCAATCGCCAGTACAACGTTTTCAGGTCCGTACCTGCCTTTGTGATAGGCTCGTAAATCATCGGGTGTGATTTTGATAAACAGATCTTTGTGGCCGATGATGGGATGGCGCATCGGATGCACATGCAGCGCCTCCTCTAAAATCTTTTCGGCGAAGATGCTATCATGTTCATCATCACGCATCGCAATTTCGCGCAAAATCACATCTCTCTCTACTTTGGCATCCTCCTCACTGATTAACGGATCAAAAATCATTTCGGAGATGGCTTCCATAGCTGTTTCGAATCCCTCTTCAGGCGCATCCACATAATAAACAGTGCGATCAAAGGTCGTGTACGCGTTCGAACTTCCACCCACGCGGTGAATGGCTTCAGTGAGTTCACGATTGGCAAAGCGAGCCGTGGCTTTGAATACCATGTGCTCCAGATAGTGTGAAATGCCTGATCCTTCCCACCTGCCCTCTTGTGCACTGCCTGTGCGCACCCAAGCTTGAACTGTGCAGAGACCAATCCCCGGACGGTGAGTGTATAATACCTCTAAACCATTGGGCAAAACTCGTCTCAGTGGGGCCGGCCCAGCGATTTGCGTAAAGTTAAGTCCTTCTAAATAAGCCATAGGTTAGACATAAGCATAGTTCAGACCGGAGCAAGTTCGACTCATCAGATTCATATTTTAACCTAGAAATCAAATGCGGCTGAGAAGATTTACGCTTTTTCCGAGGATACTATTACAATTTCTTTGCACCCCTTGCCGTTAATCGCACAACTAACCCTTCAAAGTATGTACATCCCACCCGAAATTCGTTCCCAGCTTGAAGAAATCGAGCGTCGGTCGGGGTATCTGTGGAAATTTTTAGATGTGCCAGGTAAACAGGCCAAGATTGCTGAGCTCGAAAATCAAATGACTGCCTCAAACTTCTGGGATAGTCAAAAATCTGCCCAAAAAGTTATTTCTGAATGTAATAATTATAAAACGGTCGTTGCCCCGCAAGTTGCCTTCAAACGCAAACTCGAAGACACCAAAACTTTAGCGGAAATCATTGTGGAGTCACCCGATGGTACGGTTGATGCAGAAATGGAAGAGCTTCGCAAAACAGCTGCCGATCTTCTCGCAGAAGTTTCCGACCTAGAAATCGCGTCATTCCTTTCTGGTCTCCACGACAAATCTAACGCCATCGTTACCATCAAAGCAGGCGCTGGTGGCACGGAGTCCAACGACTGGGCTGATATTCTATTCCGAATGTACACGCGCTGGGCCGAACGACGTGGATTTAAAATTGAAATTGAAGACGTCGCCGAAGGCGATGGTGCTGGAATTAGCCAAGCCACCTTCCGTCTCGAAGGTCCCAACGCCTATGGCTACGTAAAGGCAGAACGTGGCGTCCACCGTCTCGTCCGTATTTCTCCATTTGATGCTAATGCCCGCCGTCACACCTCATTTGCATCGGTAGACGTCGTTGCTGAAATCGATGACGATATCGACGTAGAAATCAATGAAGCCGATCTTCGCGTCGACGTGTATCGTTCCAGCGGCAAAGGCGGACAACACGTGAACAAAACGGAATCAGCCGTTCGTTTAACCCACATTCCCACAGGCTTAGTCGTCGCCTGCCAACGCGAACGCTCACAGGTGAAGAACCGCGCTCTCGCGATGAAAATTTTGCGCGCCCGAATTTACGAAAAGATGTTGGATGATAAACGTACCGAGATGGAACGTTACTACGGAGAGAAAGGTGACATCGGTTGGGGTAATCAAATTCGCTCTTACGTTTTCCAGCCTTATCAGATGGTGAAAGACTTACGCACCGGCGTGGAGACAGGAAATATCCAAGCCGTAATGGATGGTGATATCGATGCCTTTATTAATGGATGGTTGCGTGCGGGTGGACCACGTACACGTAATAAAGATATTAAAATCGACGACTAAAGCCATGCCTTCGCAACAAGTCCTTCGACAGAAACTTCTCGAGCCACCTCTTTTTGCAGAAAAGATTTGGAAGCTTTCGCCCGAACCTTGGCCTATTTCTGAAGCACAGTTAAAAGAAATTAAAACCATCGGCGCGGCGTGCTATAGTTACCATCAGGCCATGGAGCGTCTCTATGTTCGCTCGTTCACCGATAAAAAGATTTTAAGAAATCGCGACATCCACGCCAAATGGGTATCGAGTTATTTAGACCGCTTTAAACCCCAGGGACTCATTGATCACGGTCGTCACCGTATGATTAAGGGACAGACGCCTTTAGTTCTGCGACCTGACTTACTCATCACCGACCAGGGCTTTACAATGTCGGAACTCGATAGCGTACCAGGCGGTATTGGTCTCACAGCCTATCTTAACGAAGTATATGCGGAAGATTTCCCCAACTTAATCGGCGGCGTGGATATGCCTAAGAATTTTTATCAGACGCTCCAACGACTCACACCCAACGTTAAGTTTCCATTAATCGCTATCGTGGTCAGTGAAGAATCTGCAACGTATCGACCCGAGTTTGAATGGCTGGGAGAAAAGCTGAGAAGTCAGGGGCACGATGTTCATGTAGTCGACCCCTCACAAATCATGCAAATGAGTGATGAGTCATTCATCCCCGTCGATGGTGCTCCGAAAAAAGTGGATATGATTTATCGGTTCTTCGAGTTGTTCGATTTGGCGAACGTCAAAGGCGCCGACGGATTGTTCAATGGCATCGAAGCCGGTAAGGTGATGCTGACTCCACCGATGAAAGCATTCCAAGAAGAAAAGCTTGGCCTGGCTCTTCTTCACCACCCTATCCTCTCAGAGTTCTGGAAAGAAAATCTGCCTGAAGATCATTACGAGGCCTTATACAAAATCGTTCCTAAAACCTGGATTATGGAACGCAC
>CANCLV010000048.1 GCA_947378905.1 Opitutia bacterium | reverse complement strand
GACGATTGGCTTCGGTTCTCGACGTAACGGGTCTCGCGGTTCACCAAGATAAACGCGTCTCATCACTTTCGGGCGGTCAGCTTAGAAGACTATCACTGGGCTTAGAACTCACTCTCGATCCAGCGTGCATGGTTTGCGATGAAGTGACGTCGGGACTCGATCCACAATCGGAAGACCAAATCCTCGCGCTGCTTCGTCAATTGGTAGAGTCACGCGGTAAAAGTTTCGTTTGTATCATCCATAATTTAGGAAAGCTAAACCAGTTCGATTGGGTCACGGTCGTTTACCAAGGTGATGTTATTTTCCAGGGCTCACCGTCTTCGCTTTTATCTTATTTCGGTATTCCGGATGGCTTGAGACTCTATGAAGTACTCAATGCGCAGAACTTAGAATATTGGCGTGAACGCTGGGCGATTTATCAGGCCGAAAACCCAGCTGATTTCGATAAGGCTAATGCCCAGGTGAAGAAGAATACGGGCGAAAACCTAGCGTCATCTGATTTAACACTTCCTGACGGCGTTTCGCAGTTTTTCACATTATTATCTCGACGATTCAAATTATTTTTCCGCGACACCGGATACCTTGGGCTGACCTTGGCGATCACCTTCGGGTTTCCATTATTAATCATTATATTTAATATCGAAGGCACTTGGGATATTTTTAAAATCCCGATGGATCGCAATGTGGCGTCGATGCAGGATGTTCAACACGCGTTGCAGGTGCAAATTTCAAATGCTCAAGTAGCCAGCCTAGCAGCGGGCTTAGTGATGTTCCAAGTAATACTTCTCACTTTGATGGGCGCAAATAATGGTGGGCGTGAAATTTCTGCGGAACGAACCTTGTATGAGAAAGAGCGCATGACGGGTCTGCGTCCGTGGTCTTATGCATTTTCAAAAATCACTTTCGTTTCCCTGATCGCGATTTTCCAAGGTGCTTGGATGTGTGCGTTTGTGAAAATCATTTGTCGATTCCCAGGTCCATGGTCGGAGCAAGTCGTGATGCTCGCCGCCACGTGCGTTTCGATGTCGATCGTTTGTCTCGGTTTCTCCGCGATGCTGGCTTCGCCAGAAAAGTCCTCGCTGCTCTCCATTTATCTCGTCGGCTTCCAATTACCTTTATCGGGCGTTGTCTTAGCTTTACCGGCGGCACTCACCTGGATTTGTCGCCCCTTCATCAATGCCTACTGGGGTTGGTCGGGCTATATGAATTCAATGATGTCGTCCGATTTATACGGGGCCTATACATCCAGTTTGCCCGATCAGTCTTCGTTTATTGCTTCACCAACACTCTCGCTGGTTTTACTTTTAGTGCAGGGTTTATTAGGAGTTTGCCTAGTGGTGATAGGTTGTCAGCAAAAGCGCTGGAACTAATGACAAAGCCTGTTACGATCACTCCAGATAATTTCTTCACTTATTTATAATTCCCATGTCCAAAGTTCCACCCATTTTTTACGCGCTCGGTATCCCAGTTGTCGTAATCATGATTTTACTCGCCGTTGTTTTACCACGCTTAGCGGGCGGCGGAAAATTTGCAGACTTAAGTCCATTCTCTGTGGATGGCTACCGCAAGGATTGGGCTACCATGCAGGGTAACGTTTATCGTCTCGATTGCCAAATTGAACAGCAACTCTCGTTTGTAGAAGGTAAGGGGCGTATCTTAGCCGTAAAACCAACGGACACGACTCGTGGCGCTGGGCGTATCTCAGTGTTCATTGCTGTCACCGGAGGAAACAATTTTGAGGTTGGACAACGCTATAAGTTTAAGGTCCGCGTCAGTCGTGACCTCTTAGTCGTCGAAGAACTCGAAAAATTCTAAAGCCATCCCATGAAGCACTTCTTTAATATCATTTTTATTTCAGCACTGACGGTGGCTGGCTTCGCCCAAGCTGAACCGCCTAAGGCAGCGACCACCAGCGGTGATTACAAGAGCTCAACCGTGGAAGGTGGGGCGGACCGTTTATTTGATGTGAACAGTGATTCGGTTGATATGGAAAATGGATCCATGCAGTGGAAGGGTAAGACTTTTAACTTAGGAAACTCCCGGCTCATGCGTGCTCGCTTTGAGCGTTATCTCCAGGCGCCTCCCATCAGTGGAGATGTTGAAAAATATATCAAAATCCTCGATAAGATTGAAAAAATTTTAGCCCCCAACGCGATTACTCCAGCCAATTACTACTCCAGCCAACAGGAGGCCTTCAATCTTCTGTTTGAAGCTGCTCAATTTGAGATGGATGCGAATAATAGTTTAACCATTGCATCCCAAGTTAAGAAAATTTGGACAATGCGCGCAGAGTTCCGGGACTTAAACATCACCAAGAATCAGTTAGAAGCTCTCCGCAAAATGCAGGAAGGCGTGATTGTTAATCGTGCACAGAAAATTGAAGAATCAAACGATGATAAAAGCAGTGCTCCATCCGGCCAATCTGGTGGTGTTAAGAAAACTTCACAGGGTACTACTGAATTAGGCTATCGCGTTAAAGATGAGGCACGCACTCAGGCCGAAATCTTGGCGAAAAATGCTGAGATGACCGCGTTGGGATTGAAATCCCAAGTAGAATTCCAATCACAAATGGTCGGCTTCCTCTTACAGCGCCGCTACCGTCACTGCATTATTGCGAGTGCTTTCTATCGCGTGCTTTTTAAAGGTGGAAATCAGAACATTAAAGTCGGGGCCAAAGAAGTAAAAGAATTCTTCCCTGTATCTGATTTCGTTCCGACCCTCGAGTCGATTGATACCTTAGCTCGCGAAGCGATGAATGACGTGAGTTTGGGAATGAAGACCGTAGATGATCTTAATAAACAGGGCGAAATTTACGCGTCTTTCGAACGCCTGCAGGAGACTTATTTCCTGGGAGAGTTTGAACCTGTGGTAATGACTTTTGACCCAGTCAAGAAGCGTGAAATGCTCGATTTGTGGCGCGATTTACGTGAACTCCAACGCATCGGCGATGAGCGTGATTTGGCGAATGTCGAAGGCTACGTGAACAAGGTTAAGGGCCGCGCCAAAGACTTCCCTGGCACATCTATTCTCTCTAAGGTCAACAACGCCATCAACGCTTCCAATATGGCAGTCCTTTCTGCTAAACAAGCCGCCTTGACTGGTGATACCGCTAAAGCTGAGGCCGCCCTGGAAAGAGCTGGAAAAATCTGGCCCCAGAATCCTCAGATTAAAGAATTCGCAACACAGGTAGTCAGCCGCCAAGACAAGATGGGGCAGATGATTCCAGAGTTTGATCGCTTGGTCTCGGAAGCAAAGTGGAGAGATATTTTTAACAAGAAACTGGAATTTGCACTAGCGCTTTCAACAGACAAAACCCGCAGCGATAAATTACGTCAGATTGTGAATCGCGTTGGCGAATTAGATGCGAATATTCAAAAGGCTTCAGTCCTAGCCTCGCAAAATAATCCTTACCTTGCCTGGGATGTTTTAGTGGAAGCGTCGAAAACGGAGTCTGACGATTTAGTTCTAGCGAAGACTCGCTCCGACATTGCTCCGCTCGTTGCAGACTACGCTCGATTGATTGCACTCGCCGAGAAATTCGAGAAAGAAGGTGCTGAGGCTGCTGCCTTGAATGCTTGGTTGCAGGCTCAAGATATTAATCCAGCTTCGCTTTCCTGTGGTGAGTCCATTAAGCGCTTAGCTCGCATTGTTGCCGGTGGTTCTAACGTCCGTGCGACAAGCGAAGTCCCCGTGCCGCCCTTAACACCTGCGACGAGCGACGAAGTACCTGTGCCGCCAGCACGCTAAGTTATTTACCAATAACTAACCGGATTTTCTTCAAGTGGGTCGATGACCGCCACTTGAAGATCTTCTTTGTGATTTCGTACCGCCTGCATCACTTCATCCACTAAAACGGTTCGATTACACTCTTTGCTTAAATGTCCGAGGTATAAATGGCTCGTTTGCCATTCTTTGAGTCCGAGAAGTAAATCACGAGCATCGTGATTTGAGAGGTGTCCGTGGTTGCCACGGATTCTTTGTTTAAGGCTTAGCGGGCGTTTCGATAAATCGAGCATCTCGTCGTCATAGTTAGCCTCGAGTACTAAAATATCTGCCAAGGCACAGTGATGTCGAACGACATCAGTTGCATGTCCTAAATCAGTTAGCCAAGTTACTCGTTTATTACTACCAGAATCGGCGTGTGGGCAATCCAGGGCAAAGCCGACTGGGTCGGCTGCATCGTGCGGAATAGGAATAGAGGTGATTTTTAAATTACGAAATTCAAACGTCGTTCCCGTTTCAAAAATTTGCCAGTTGGGCCGAATTTTTAATGTGGCCTGAATGCGGCGAGCAGTTTCTCGATTTGCGAAAACTTTTAACAGCGGATTTTGGCGAAGTAGGGCAGTGAGACCAATGCAATGGTCGGTGTGCTCGTGGGTGATAAAAATCGCATCAATTGCAGGGACTTCTATGCCGATTTTTGTGAGTGATGATTCGAGGCGTGGACCGGGGAAGCCTGCATCGAGCATAATACGCGTGTCGTCGGCTTGTAAAATCGAGCAATTTCCCGAACTGCTGGTACCGAGAATATGAAAAGCGAACGCCATGGACGGCTCAGATGGAAACACACTTGAGTGAACCTTCAAGCCACCATTCTGGTTTTTCCGCTTGTGCCTCGGTGGAGTCTCATCGATGCTTCCACCACTGAGTATGCGTACATTTCCGAGAGTTATCTGTATCATTATGGGAGGTGGTCGTGGTTCGCGTCTTTATCCGCTGACCAAGGATCGTTGTAAACCCGCTGTACCCTTAGCTGGTAACTATCGTCTGGTAGACATCCCGATCAGCAATTGTTTGAACTCAGGCTTTAACCAAATTTTCGTTTTAACTCAGTTCAACACCGCTTCGTTACACAAACACATTCAACAGACCTATAAGTTCGACGGCTTCGCGCGTGGGTTCGTTGATATTCTAGCTGCCGAACAAACGGGTGACAGCGAAGCTTGGTATCAAGGCACCGCCGATGCGGTTCGCCAAAATCTCCATCACTATAATTTAAAAGATGAAGACTTGGTGCTGATTCTTTCGGGCGATCAACTTTATCGTCTCGATTTCGCTGAATTAGCCAAACAACACATCGAGTCATCGGCCGATATTACCATTGCCGCAAAAGCGATGCCTGCTGAACAGGTTTCTGCCTTGGGTGTTATGCGTGTGGCGCCTGATTTAAAAATCACAGAATTTGTTGAAAAGCCAAAAGACCCCGCGGTGATTGAGTCACTCGTTCTCAAGGGTAACGCTCGTTCGCGTTTATCAGACAAGTCCGACCGTAAATATTGTTTAGCCTCGATGGGTATTTATATGTTCTCGGGTAAAATGATGCGTGAGGCATTAGCTGATCCTAAACAAACAGATTTCGGTAAAGAAGTGATTCCTGGCTTATTAGCTTCGAAGCGCATGATTGGTTATGTTTTCGACGGTTACTGGGAGGACATCGGTACTGTTGGTTCGTTCTGGGAATGTAATTTGACGCTGACTGATCCCGTTCCGCCCTTTGATTTCTTCGACAGCGAAAATCCTATTTACACTCACGCCAGTTATTTACCTACCGCCAAACTTAATGGCTGCCGAGTAAACAAGGTTCTCATGGCAAGTGGTTCGATTGTGGATGATTCAGTAATTACTCGTTCAGTGATTGGTATTCGTTCTGTGATTCGTGGCGGCTCTACTTTGGAAAACGTCGTGATGATGGGTGCTGACTCATTTGAGCGTCCACAAGACGCAGTATTAAATCATAATTTAGGTAGACCCGATATCGGCGTGGGCCCTAACTGCTATATCCGAAACGCCATCATCGACAAAAATGCACGTATTGGCGCAGGTTGTCGCTTAGCTCCCACGGGTCTGCCAGAAAAATGGGAAACCGACGCACTCTTTGTTCGTGATGGTGTTATCGTCGTTAAAAAAGGTGCAATAGTTCCGCCTGGTACGATTGTGGGAGAATGATTGCATTCGCCCGCACCTATTGGTTTACCTGGGGTTTCCTGATCTTTGCGGCACTTTTTACCGGACTTAACTCGGTCAGCCAAATTTTCTTTAGTGGAGTTATCGCTTCACTACTTTCGGCGAGTGCAACTCGTGGTTACGAAAAATTGGGTTCTCGATATGCTCCCTTGTTGGGCGCCGCTCTAGGTATCGTATGGTCTTCGCTCATGCTTTTATATTTTCGCTGGTTTGGTTCCGCCGACGACTACGTCATCGAATCCTGGCGCTTTGGTACGACGATGGCCATTCACGCTGCCGGTTTCGCTGGTGCGGGTTTACTTGCCGCATTAGCCATCAAAAATTCATTAGGACGATCTTTTGTCGCAGGAGCTATTTTATCCTGTGCGATGACAGCTATTCCCTATGGTTTCATCGCATGGGTTGATGCACAACTCGCAGGACCGATTGAAATCATTGCCCTTGTTTCAGCTAATGTTGCACCGAATGAAGTTCCTCAACGTCGCACCGGCACACAAGTTGCCAAAATATCCGATGAGGAAATAGCACTCTTGAAAGAGAAATGGCTGGTTACAAAAGGTGTCAGTGAATTTGAAGTGATTGATGAAGAGGGCCGTCGTTATTGGCCATTATGGCGAAAGACTTTTGTCTATCCTGGTAATCCCAGTCAGGAAATTCGACGACTCTTTGTTTTAATTCCGCCGGATTTTTCAGAAACGGGTAGGTGGAGTTTACCTTTAACCACTGATCCACGCGGAGTGAGTATTGTGCAATTTAAATACCGACCCGGTTCTGGTTTTTACACTAAAACTATATTAGGCAGGCCAACGACACAAAATATAAGCTGCGAAATTAATTTTAACGCTCCTAAAAATTCTACTAACATTGAAACACAAGGAATTACCGCTACGATTAAGATTAAACGCCTTTCGCCGATTGGAGATTTTTATTTACCCGATCCTGTGAAGTCGGACCTCGCCCTACAGTTTCCGCCATTGCTTGATCAAGCTGACGAAAAAACCGAGCCTCATTTGAAGACAAAAAAACGCCCCAGCTTTGATGACAAAGTGGGGCAGTGATTTTGATTTTGAAGCCGAATTAAATCTTGGTGCCTTCTTGAGAGGCCTTGTTGCGGAACTCGGCGAGAATCTTGGCGGTGAGTGGACCGGGTTTTCCAGTTCCGATGGTGCGAGCATCGACTTCGATAACTGGGATAACTTCTGCAGCGGTACCAGTTAAGAAGCATTCATCGGCATTCCATACATCATAACGTGTGATGT
>CANCLV010000047.1 GCA_947378905.1 Opitutia bacterium | reverse complement strand
GAGATGTTTGGCAACGGCTGACGTGGAGCCATTAGTGGGTGTTACGTGGGTAGATGCTTCACTGTGGAAGCATCAAATAATGAATGTTAGGAAAGACTTTTCGCTTTAAGAAGCGACGTCTTGGTCAGTTACACCAGGGTGCATCTCATAGATGCCTACCGGAGTCGTTGGACCTGTCATTACAATGGAGTAATCGGCCCCAATGCCAATCACAATCTTACCCCCAGGCATATTTACCGTTAAATCAGCGTCAACTAACCCCATTTTGTAGGCTACCGCCGCACAGGCAGATGACGATGATCCCGAGGCCAATGTGTAACCCGCGCCACGTTCCCAGATCTCAATTTGGATATTCTTACGGTCGATGACCTTTAAAAATTGTACGTTCGTACGATTCGGGAAATTGGAGTGGAGTTCTAAATCAGGTCCGTAGGTCTTAGCTAAATCTGCAGTCAGATTATCAACAGGAATCACGCAGTGCGGATTTCCCACGGTCGCCGCCCAATATTTAAATGTCTTACCTTTTACGGTGATTTCTTCGCCTAGGACTTCACGATCAGGTCCGACGTGAGGAATCTGGGGTGCACGGAATGATACTTTACCCATTTCAACGCGAATGCGATTGCCGCCTTCGAAAACAGAGCACGCAACTAATCCGCCAGGTGTATGAATTTTAAATTCTTCGCCTTCTTTAATGCGACGTGTTTCTAAGAGGTGACGGCAAAAAATCCGAATACCGTTTCCGGACTTCTCCGCTTCGGAGCCATCAGGATTTAAAATGCGTAAACCAAAAGCACCATCTTTGCGTTCAATCGGACCATAAAGAATTCCGTCCGAACCTAAACCGTAGTGACGATGACAAACTTTACGAATCACTTCAGGGGAAAAGAGGGTAGGACAGTCTTTGGGCTCTAAAACCAAATAGTCATTTCCTAGGGCATGGTACTTCGCAAAGCGCATAAAGGTATAATGGCTCTTTTTTGTAGAGAAAAGCAAGCCCACGCATGTCTAAATTACCGCCGATCGAGCGAGCGATAGTGAATCGCCTCGAGTAAATGCGCGGTAGAAATTTGCTCCATATTAGCTAAATCCGCAATCGTCCGCGACACCCTTAAAATACGGTCATAAGCTCGTGCCGACAGCGACAACTTCTCCATCGCTTGTTGCAATAAATCCCCTTGGGCACGGTCTAAAGCACAGTTTTCTCGCAAGGCTTTGCCCGACAACAACGCATTGCAGGCATACGGCTGATCTAGAAATCTTTTTCTCTGAATTTCTCTCGCTGCTTCAATCCTTTGACGAATTTCTTTCGAAGCTTCACCGGGTTGTGTATTTCTCAGTTCTTCAATCGAAAGCGCCGGTGCTTCAATTTGTATATCAATCCGATCCAAGAGCGGCCCAGAAATTTTTGCACGATAACGTTGAATATGAACTTGAGAACATCGACACTCCTTCTGTCGATCTCCCAAGTGACCACAGGGACAGGGATTCATCGCCGCGACCAACATAAACCGAGCAGGCAAAGTAACTTTTGCAGCTGCTCGCGAAACGGTAACACACCCGTCTTCAAGGGGCTGACGTAGTACTTCCAGTGCGGCTCGACGAAACTCTGGTAACTCATCGAGAAAAAGTACGCCCAAATGTGCGAGTGAGACTTCCCCGGGACCAGGAATGCTACCACCACCGATTAACCCAATGTCACTGATCGTATGATGAGGAGATCGAAAGGGTCGCCGCCATTTCTTGTTCTTATCCTGAAAGGCCAAGCCCGCTGCTGAATGTACGGATAAAATTTGGATATACTCGTCGGCATTAGGCGTGGGTAAAATGGAGGGGAGGCGTTTAGCGATGAGTGACTTTCCTGAGCCTGGTGGCCCTAAAATGATGATATTATGCCCGCCCGCCGCCGCTACTTCGACCGCTCGCCGAACTTTAATTTGACCCTTCACCTCCGAAAAATCGGGCTCTCCATCGTCAGCATCTAACATTAAGTTTTCATCTCTTGGAGCGAGTGGCTGAAACTTGGAATCGTTCGATAAAAATCGTAATGCACCATCGAGCGAATCCACCGCGACCGCTTCAATTTCTTTTACCAACGCCGCTTCTTCGGCTGAAGCTCTGGGTAAAATGACACCTTTAAGTTTCAATTTCTTTGCGAGAAGGGCAATGGCTACTCCGCCTTTGACTGCTCGTGTTCCACCACTGAGCCCTAATTCTCCAGCAATTAAATAGTCAGACAATTTATTTTTGTTAATCTGCCCAGTCGCCGCCGCCATCCCAATCGCAATCGGTAAATCATACATCGAACCTTCTTTACGTAAATCACCCGGCGCTAAATTAATCGTGGTCTTAGTTTCATACCCGCGAAGACCCGTATTTTGTAACGCCGAAAGAACGCGATCCTCGGATTCCTTCACGCCCTTGTCAGGCAATCCCACGATTTCTAATCTCAAGTCACCGACCTCACCTGTATTCACCTCCACCTCAACAGGCACGGCTTCGACGCCGACCAGTGCGGCCGAATGGAGTGAGGCAAACATACCCTCACAAACAGAAACATGTAAGTACCCACAAGTAAGGATAACTAGGCTATTTATTGAGTAAAACCCCCTAATTGATGCCTACTTCTTAATCGCTTTAAGCAGGGCAGGGATGTCCACCGATTCTCGAATCATCTTTTCGATAATAGGAATTTTATCCGAGTCCTGCTTCATCGTCTTCACGGTCATATTATTAATACGTGCTGTGACTGCGAACGACTCTGCTTCTACAGCCGCCACAGGAATGCCCGCATCAGTTAACTTTTTCATGAGGGCATCATTCGGCAGTAAGCCATTCGACAAAATAATTCCCGCTAAAGATTTGGCACCACCACCTTCAATGAAAGCTTCTAATAGGTCTTCACGGTCTCCGGGCACGATGACGAGCGTACCATTGACCCGGAAATATTCAGCGGCGCGGCGAGCCGACATCGCTCCAATGACCACCCGACGTACTCGACGCAATCCGGCGGGCTGGTGAATCCATCGTGCTTTGGTTTCTTCGGCTACTTGATCAAGATTCGGATAAACCAAGGTCTCTTGGAGAGGTACGACTCCAATTAAAGGCACGCCTAATTTTTTCAATCCACGGCTGGCGAAGTCACGAATGAAATCAATTTTATCAGGTAATACTTTGTTTAAAATGACGCCGACGACTTCGACTCCTGATTGGTCGAAAAGAGCTTTATTAAGGGCGATTTCATCAATCGGTTTACCAATCCCACCGGCAGCTACAATCAGCGCTTTAGACCCTAAAACCTTAGCATTATCGGCATTTGATGCCCCGAACACTGAACCGACTCCTGCGTGTCCGGAACCTTCGACGACTATAATATCTTTGCCGTAGGCCGCACGGTCGAATGCCCGACAGATTCGGTCTTTTAACTGTGGTCCAATCTCGTTCGGATTTTCTAAATAGTTTTTGGTGAACTCAGGCCCAATCGCCACTGGTGACATCGCAGCAATAGGAATGTCTAAAGAAAATAATCCATCGATGAGTAAAGTGTCTTCATCCACTTGGTCTTCACCCGATTGCACAATGCGTTGAGCGATTGGTTTGATGTAACCAACATTCAAGCCCATGGTTTGTAATGCCGCCGTTAAACCTAAACAGGTCGTGGTCTTTCCGTCATTCATTCGCGTCGCTGCCACAAAGATACGACTGGTATCTTTGTTCATCGGGCTGGTTAGTAAGCCCGGAATATTATCAGCGAAACGTTTGCGTGAAGCCATAGTGAGACTGATTAGTCTTTTAGCTTCGGATACAGGAACGATTTATCGACCGCTTGTGCTGCCACAATAACAGCGGTACCAAAAATATCATGCGCACTAGCACCACGAGAGATTTCTGCGGCTGGACGATCTAACCCTGTTAAAATCTGACCGTAGGCAGGAATGTCCGCGATAAACTGAGCCATCTTGGAAGCAATATTGCCCGAGTTTAAATCAGGGAATACCAATACACTGGCTTTGCCTGCAACGCTACCGGTGACGCCTTTAGACTGTGCGGCAAAAGGATTAATTGCTGCATCTGCTTGGAGTTCACCGTCGATATCAGCTGTGATTCCTAAATCTTTCGCGCGAATCTTTGCCAATTTAGTAGCCGACTGAACTTTTTGTACGGAGGCTAAACGAGCATTCTCTGAGTGAGTCGAATAGGCGAGTAGGGCAACTTTGGGTAAAGTATTAGTAAGATGACCTGCTAATCCAGCTGTCGTCACGGCGATATCAGCCATCTGTTCTGCAGTGGGTTCGGGAATAACTCCGCAATCCGCTAAGAATAAAACACCTTCGCATCCAAAGCGCGCTTCTTCCGATTCAAGAATTAGCATGGATGAAACTGTCTCCACGCCTTGCTGACGTGGCATGACTTGTAAAATCGTTCTTAAGCCTGATGAGGCGTGCTGTGTTGCGCCAGAAATCAAAGCGTCCGCACCAGCAGTTGCCACCATCAAGCAGGCAAAATAATTACGTAATTTCGCTAATTCTTCGGGGTTTCCTTGAAGTTGCGTATTTCCGTACTTTTGGATGGAGGCGAGTTTTTCAGCAAAACTTTTTAATTCATCGCTACGTTCTGGTTCGATGATACGAATACCGTCTAAATTTATATTGAGACGTGCGGCTGCTATTTTAATTCGCTGACGATCTCCAAGTAAAATAGGTACGCCAAGTTTTTTGGTGGCGAATTGGCGGGCCGCTTGAATGATGCGTGGGTCTTCACCTTCGGCGAATACAACGCGCTTGGGGTGATTTTGTAAACGAGCAGAAAGTTTTGAAATGAGTGACATAGTGACGTGACTTTGAATTATACTAAAAAAGACAAAAGTGCGAGGCAGAAGGGATAATCTCCTGTCCTTTAACTTTTGGGTTCAACAGACCAGTTTTAGCGGAAAACAACCGTCTTGGTGCCTGCGATAAGAACACGGTCTTCGACGACCGCACGCAGGCCTCGGGCGAGGACGACTTTTTCAATATCCTTACCTAAATGTGCCATATCTTCAGGTGTTTCCGAGTGGTCTACACGGATAACGTCCTGCTCCACGATAGGACCTTCGTCTAACTCAGGAGTCACAAAATGACAGGTCGCACCAATCAATTTAACACCTTTGCTGTGTGCCTGGTGATAAGGCTTTGCACCAGCAAAGGAAGGCAAGAAGGAGTGGTGAATATTTAAAATTTTTCCAGCGAAAGAGCGACAGAGCGAATCATCTAACACCTGCATGTAGCGAGCGAGTACAATGAGGTCCGCATTTTCTTTACGGAAAATTTCCTCCATCTTTCGATACGCCGCATTTTTGTTTTCAGGCGTTACGGGTACATAATGAAAAGCCAAACCGTGAGCTTCCACGATTTTTCTATGGTTTTCGTGATTTGAAATCACACAAGGAATAACAAACGAGAAATCTTGAGCCACGTAGCGTGCTAGTAAATCATACAAGCAATGTTCTTGTTTTGAGCAAAGAATGACGACGCGTTTCGCTTTTGCTGAGTCCGAGACCTTGGCGTCCATTTTAAACTTCTGGGCGATGGGCTGGAAGCGGACGTTAAATTCTTCGGGCGGGAAGTCTAAAGAATCGGCCTTGATTTCCACACGCATGAAGAATCGCGAAAGTTCATTTTCCGTGTGCTGACTCGCTTCAGTGATCCAGCCTTTGTGCTCAGCAATAAACGTAGACACCTCGGCCACGATACCGGTGGTATCGGGACAGGAAAAGCTGAGGGTTAACGTTCTGGTCATGCTCGTAGGAGAAAGGGTGGGGGCGGAAGGGTCAAGTATTAGGGGTGGGGAGTGCCCAATTTTGGCAAATTCGGGACAATCTTTGGCTAAAATCTGAATGCTAGGGGATTGACCAACTTGCCTCCGTTCCTACGTTGAACCTTCACTCTACTCAAGATGGCAAAGACATTGTTCCAAAAAGTCTGGGATGCGCACGCTGTGACGCAGCTACCAAACGGCCAAACTCAACTCTTTATCGGTACCCACCTGATTCACGAGGTGACCAGCCCGCAAGCATTCGGCATGCTTCGCGACTTGGGTCTAAAAGTAAAATACCCGCATCGTACTTTCGCTACGGTCGACCACATCGTGCCGACCAACGAAATCAAAGAGCCTTACTCGGATCCCATCGCGCAAGAGATGATCGAAGCTCTACGTAAAAATACTAAAGACTACGGCATCCGTTTTTTTGATACTAACACCGGTCAACAAGGTATCGTTCACATGGTGGGTCCTGAACAAGGTATCACTCAGCCAGGAACGACCATCGCTTGTGGTGACTCACACACGGCAACACACGGCGCTTTCGGTGCTATCGCCTTCGGTATTGGTACCACACAAGTTCGCGATGTTCTCGCTACACAAACTTTAGCACTCAACCCTCTCAAAGTTCGTCGCATCGAAGTGAACGGAAAATTAAAACCCGGTGTTTACGCAAAAGACGTGATTCTCCACATCATCCGTGATCTCGGTGTGAACGGTGGTATTGGTTTTGCTTACGAATACGCGGGTTCGACTTTTGATAACTTCTCGCTCGAGGAACGTATGACGGTTTGTAACATGTCCATCGAAGGTGGTGCACGTTGCGGTTATGTTAATCCCGACGACAAAACTTTCGAATATATCAAGGGCCGTCCTTTCGCCCCTAAAGCCGCTGATTGGGATGCTTCCGTTGCTCGCTGGAAATCTTTCGCTTCGGATCCAGGCTGTAAATACGACGACATTAAGGTTTATAAAGCCGAAGATATCCGCCCAACCGTCACCTGGGGTATCACTCCAGGACAAGCCATTTTCATCGACGAAAAAATGCCTGCGTTGGAAACACTCAACGCCGCTGACCGCTTAACCGCGGAAGATGCTTACAAACACATGAAGCTCACTCCGAATACCCCAATCAAGGGTACGAAGATTGACGTCGCATTCTTAGGTTCGTGCACCAACGGAAGAATCTCTGACCTCCGCGAAGTCGCTAAATATCTCAAAGGTCACAAAGTTAAATCGAGCGTGAAGGCGATTGTCGTTCCTGGTTCGATGCTCACTTCCATTCAGGCTCAAAAAGAAGGTCTCGATAAAATCTTCACTGACGCTGGCTTTGAATGGCGCGGTGCAGGTTGCTCAATGTGTCTCGCGATGAATCCCGATAAATTAGTCGGTGACCAACTTTGCGCTAGCTCCTCCAATCGTAACTTCAAAGGCCGTCAGGGTTCTCAAACTGGACGCACAGTGCTCATGAGTCCTCTCATGGTTGCAGCTGCTGCTATTACCGGACAAGT
>CANCLV010000046.1 GCA_947378905.1 Opitutia bacterium | reverse complement strand
ATGTCTGGTCACGAATTAGCTAGCGAAGGGTTTTTACCTGGTCAGGTCGGGTCCTCAGCGATGCCGCACAAAATGAATGCGCGCACCTGTGAGCGCATTAACGGATTCCATGTAATCCTTCGTGGTTACTTGGCGATGGCTGCATCACTGTCGGGCGAACAATGGAATGAAGGCGATGTGTCTTGTTCAGTCGTTCGTCGTGTACTTCTTCCCGATAGTTTCCTGGCGATTGATGGTTTACTCGAAGCCTTCTTAACTGTGTTGAGCCAGATGGAAGTAAATCAGTCCGTCGTGGAGCGTGAGTCGAAACACTATTTACCATTCTTAATGACGACCACTTTCTTGATGGAAGCCGTCAAGGCGGGTGCGGGTCGCGAGCAGGCCCACGAGGCGATTAAGGAGCATGCCGTCGCGGTGGCTAAAGATTTACGTTCCGGAAAGATTGAAAAAAATAATTTAGTAGAACGATTGGCTGAAGATCCACGTTTGCGCTTAACCCGGGCTGCTTTGGATAAATCTATGGCTCAGGCTGGGGAGTTGACAGGTATGGCTCAGGCCCAAGTTGAAGCTTTTTCGCAGTCGGCACAGGCTTGGCTGAAAAAAGTCCCCGAGGCGGGCAAAATTAAGCCTGGGCGGATTCTTTAGTATCAATAAGTCCTAAAGAAAAGGGTGGGGTTGGTTTTCCGTATTGCCAATAGGCGAGGGGCTAACCAAAACCCAATTTTAAACCTCTTCATAAATACCATGTCCTCCTTATCTGGAAACCTTCTCGTCGCACAAAGCGGCGGACCCACGCCGGTGATTAACGCCAGCCTCGCTGGTGTGATTGCTGAAGCTCTTAATCATGAAGACGAAATTATCGATATCTTGGGTGGCTTGAACGGTATTCAAGGTGTCTTGCATGAACAGTTAATCGATCTCGCGAGTGAAACTCAGCAGACTTTACGCAATCTCGAGCACACTCCTGGTGCAGCTCTTGGTACTTGCCGTTATAAGGTTAAAAAAGCTGAAGACTTCGATCGCATCCTCCAAGTTTTTGAAGCGCACAATATTCGTTACTTCCACTACATCGGAGGCAACGACTCTCAAGACACCGCCGCAAAAATCGACGCACTTGCTAAAGAGCGTGGTTATGAACTTCGCGTTATCGGTGTACCTAAGACTATCGACAACGATTTACCTTTAACCGATCACTGCCCAGGATTTGGTTCTGTAGCTAAGCACATCGCTTTAACTGTTCGTGAAATGTCCTTGGACAATGCAGCCATGGGACAGAACGATTTCGTATCGATTTTAGAGGTTATGGGCCGTAATGCAGGCTGGTTAGCTGCTTCTTCGGTCTTAGCTCAACGTCGCGAAAAGAGCGATGATAACGGTAAGAATGCCTCCAAGAACACTCACTACGGATGCACCGCACCGCACATCGTTTTACTTCCTGAAGTTCCTTTCAACGCCGACAATTTCGTACAACGCGTACAAGAAGTTTTAAAACACAACGCACACTGTTTCGTTGTAGTCTCGGAAGGTGTACAAGATGAAGCCGGAAATTATTTAGGGGCTGATACTTCGAGCACCGATGCATTCGGTCACGCCGTTCTCGGTGGTGCTGGTGAATATTTACGCACTCTCGTTGAAGGCCGTTTCGATGGCGTTAAGGCTCGTGCTTCTAAACTCGGTATTTCGCAACGCGCGGCATCACACAATTCTTCTAAGACCGACGTCGAAGAAGCTAAACTCTGTGGACGCGAAGCTGTTAAGGCTGCCATCAAAGGTGAGTCCGGTAAAATGGTTATCTTACATCGTTCCACCAAGGAGCAATATGCCGTAGAAACCAGCCTGGCCCCGCTCGCTGACATCGCTAATGGTGTAAAAGCTTTCCCTGAAAAGTGGATCGGTGAAGACAAGATGTCCATCCACCCCGAGTTCGTTCGCTATGCATTGCCACTCATTCAAGGTGAGTTGCAACTTCCTTATGAACAAGGACTTCCACGCTACGCTCAGCTTTCAGCGGTACGAGTTCAGCGCAAGTTAGAGGCCTATCAAACCGCCTAATTTTACAAAAATATTACATAAAAGGCTAAGACTTTAGGGTCTTAGCCTTTTTTTGTCTTACTTATTGCACAAAGGGGTTCTTATTTGTAGGTTAATTTCTCCCCAGTACTCCCTTTTTTATGAAGATTTATACCCGTTACTTCGCCTTCTCGCTGTTCATTTTTTCTTCAGCGCTATGTCACGCTGCATTGCAGAACGGCAAAGTGCAGGTGGCTATCACTAAAGGTCAATCTACCCTTATTAATCCTCAGGACATTAAAGAGCCTATCGCTTCCGGAAAACTTTTTGAACAGGGCTACAAAGTGGAGACTAGTAAAGATTCTACCGTTGAACTCTGTCTTTCAAATGGATCCACGGTCTTAGTTAATCCAGAAACTTTAGTCGAAATCCGAACATTTCGCCAGGTTGCTTCCAGCTTAATTGTGGAAGGTGCTTACCAAAAATTAGATAAAGAGCCCTCGCCATCGGTTGTAGAAATTTTTGTAGTTCGCGGCAAAATCATTGGCGAGGTGCGAAAGCTTAATCCTCAGTCCTCTTTCACGATTAAATCACCTGCGGGTGTAGCTCGTATTCGTGGCACGGTTTATTCCGTTGAATATAACAAGAATAAATCAACTCGAACTGGTAATATGGAGGTCGCATGCGTTAAGGGTTCGGTTGAAGTTACCGTCAATGGCTCGAACAGCGGTCCTGTACCTGTTGAGCCTGGCAGAAAAATGAATGCTCAAGCACCTATTGTCGAAGACGAGAAAGATTCCGTTCCTGCTGTTCCAGTGAAGATTGTATTGCCAGTATCTTTGGTAAAATCTCCACAGCTATCTCTGCCCTCAACCGAGGGACTTGTCGTAGGTGATGAAATCAAAGGACCTGGCATACCTAGCGGTGTGAAAATCGAGAGTATTGAAGATGGTAAAATTAAATTAAATACCCCCATTACTTTAGATGCTGGCACTGAAGTCGTTTTTGATCCACCTCCTGGTGCGACCTATGTTCCTGCTACTGACAAGAAAGAAAATTTAAAAAAGGGAGTTATTTCTGATTCAGTTACCAGTAAAAACGTAATTAAGTTGGAAGACTCCCAGAACTTAAAGCCTGGCATGAAAATACGTGCTGCTGGATTTCCTGTCGATGTCGAAGTAGTCTCGGTAGATCCTATTACACACGAAGTCACCCTGAGCGTACCAGTAACAGTTAATGCAGGAACAGAGATTCTACCTGTGACTGATGTTCCTCTCCCTCCAGCAATTACCAACCCGACAATTACCATTACCAGACTTGGACCAGATGAGATTAAAACCATCTCCGATGATATTGGTAAAGGCACTTCATTGCCTCCTAAACTTAAGGACGAAGTTAAGGATATCGCAGATAAGACTCCTCCCTTAAAACCAACAGCTCCTAAGGATAGCGATAAGGATAAACCTGGATCTTCGAAGCCTGACGAAAATAAGCCTGACGGAAATAAACCAGACGAAAATAAACCAGAATCTACAGACGATACAACTAAGCCTCCTACGAATGGTGGTGGATCCACGTCTGGTGGTGGAACTGGTGGTATTAACAATGTTATTGATGCGATTAATAACGCGATCCAAGAAACTATCGAAAAAGAAGAGCAAAAAAATCCTTCACCAACGGGTGGATAATTTTATCTGTTTTCTTAAAAGAGGCCCATGAAAATGGGCCTTTTTAATTTAAGGAATTTCTCCGCTCGCTTTGAAGTTAAATTGATACAAACATCTCCCTATGTCTAACGTTGGAAAATTCATAACTTTTGAAGGAGGTGAGGGCGCAGGTAAATCCACTCAACTTAAAAATTTAGCTGAACACTTAACGAAGTTCGGTCGCAAAGTTATTTGCCTGCGTGAGCCTGGGGGTACGCCACTCGGAGAAGAACTTCGCACCGTCCTGAAAAGCCCAGCGAGTAAATCGATGATGGCTGAAACCGAAGCCCTTTTATTTGCCTCTAGCCGCGCTCAATTGGTGGGCGAAATTATTACCCCCGCCTTAAAACAAGGCACCTATGTTCTCTGTGACCGCTTTGTGGATTCTACCATTGCCTACCAGTCTGGCGGGCGTGGATTAGATCGCAAGTTGGTGGAGTCTGTTAATCGCCTCGCTTGCGGAACTTTAATACCCGACTTAACGATACTTTTAGATTTAGATCCAGCTCACGGATTACGTCGTGCCTCCGCTCGTGATTTAGGTCAGGCCGATCGCTTTGAATTACTGGATAATGGGTTTCACCAGAAAGTACGTGAAGTCTATAAAACATTAGTCGCCGCAGAGCCTAAACGCTTTTTGGTTCTGGATGCGACGCAAACACCCTCAGAACTAAGCGAGGCTATTTGGCATGAAGTCACTCGACGCTTCCTCTAATTTGGAAAATATTCCTGCGCTTAAGGTTCTTGCTCGTTCACGAGTCGAAGGTCGGATGCCTCACGCTGTTTTGTTTACCGGACAAAATACTGAACTCTTACTCAAGGCATCGGAATGGCTGGCTGGATTATATTTGGAAGTCGATGATCCATTAAGCCACGCCGATTGTCGCGCTTTGCGCCCCTCTAAGAAGTCGCGTCGTATTGGTATAGACAGCACCCAGGAAGTGGTGGGGGACTTGAGACTTACATCCACGACGGGTCGGCGTGTGGTTATTATTTATGACGTGGATCGATTCTCCCCCGAAGCCGCGAATTGTTTTTTAAAAACCTTAGAAGAGCCGCCTGCTAATACCTTAATCATTTTGCAGACAACCAACTACTACCGCGTTCTGCCCACCGTATTAAGCAGGTCTTTAAGATTTCACCTCGGCGGAGAGACGCCTGTCATACAAGATGCGTCATGGAATAATTGGATAAAAGAGTTTGAGAATTTTATCAATAAACTGGCTACTTCTAAGCCAACACAAAATCGCTCAACGGAAATAATTATTCCTCTTTATTCTCTCTGCGCCCGATTCGAGGTTTTACTGCAATTGTTTTTGGACGACGCATTGGAAAAGGCTCCACCACCACCGATAGTGGACGAGGAAGATAAAAAGGATATTGTTGAGGCTTACGAAGAGAGTATTCGACGCGGCATTTGGAATCGTATGCTCGTCGCAATGGAAGAAAAAATAAGATTAATCGGTCGCAGTCATCCTTCACTTTCATTGCAGATAGCAAGTACGGTAACGGTTTTGGAATCATCCCGTGTGCGCTTAGAGTTAAGCTACCCAGTGATTTCAGCGATGGAGAACTTCCTGCTTCAAACGGTAAGAATTTTTGCTAATCGCCCACCGTCATCGTCATCCTAGTGCATGGCCAATCCTAACTATTCGCCTTCGAGTGAGGATGAAGAGGACAAGCGCCTCATGGCACTTGTGGCCCAAGGTGATGACCACGCGCTGCGTCTGTTGGTAGATCGCCACCACCCGCGCCTGGTGGGTTATTTAAAAGCAGAAGTGGGCTCACAGACCACTGCTGAGGAACTCGCTATGGAGGTCTTTATTCGAGTTCATCGTGCTGCCTCGCGTTGGCGCCCAGAGGCTAAGTTATCGACTTACCTAATCCACATTGCCCATAACCTGGTCCTTAATGAATGGCGTCGAAAGACTCGCAAGCCGACAAGCACACTCGATTCAGCCCCCGAACCTGGAGATCAAAGCCACGAATCCGCCCGCCAGGTAGTCGAGTTAGAGGAGTCTTTCGATAGAGCGGTAGGCCAGCTCCCCTTGGAACAACGCACGGCCATCCTTTTACTCGTCCAGCAAGACATGCCCTACGAGGAGATAGCGGTAGCCATGAAAGCCCCTGTTTCTTCGGTTAAAACCTGGATTCACCGTGCCCGAACCCGACTTCGTGAACTATTAAAAGATCACTATGATAACCAATAAAAATTGCAACCCTCTGACTTTTTCGGGGTTTACCCTACTGTAGAACTATGAGCCAACACTCACCATCCAATCTCGAAGCCGACCTGGCGACTCACCTAGGCCGTTCTCGCTCCGTGGCTGTGTCCGGATTTGCCGATCGAGTAGTTTTAGCGGTCCACGCCTATCGCCGTCGCCAAATTATCCGTTGGTCGTCTTTTGCCACTTCGATGGCTGCCTGTTTGGTTGCTACCTTAGTTTATCTTAGCGGTCCTTCGGAAGAATCACTGATTCAGCAAACTCAATCCTTGGTACGTAGCGATGAAGCCTCTCAGTTAAATGCACTCTTAGGTATGGCTGATGATTTATCGATGCTAACACCTGTGATGGATAATAATTCTTTGGTCGTCGATGTTATCGAAAAAAACGAAATCTAAAATGAAACGTTTTTTCACAGTCATTCTGTTTGCGAGTGCGGTTCAATGCTGGGCAGTGGACGAGAAGCCCAAGGCCGCTGGCGATGCTCCCCATGCTAATCCAGCTAATGAACCTTCGTTGGAAGAAGTTCAGACGATTCGTAAAATTTTAGAATTACCACCTGAGCGTTTAGCAAAACTGCGATCCTCGATTGAACGTATCGAAAGAATGTCGCCCGAAGAACGTAAAGATTTTGCTGCTACGCTAGCTAAATTAGAGAATTCCAGTCCTGAAGAGCGCAAAAAAGTATTAAAGGATATGCGTGATAAAGCCGGCCCCGGTGGTCTCGGAGCTAAGGTTTTTGAATATCACCTGAAGCAACTCTCGAGTGACGAGGCTAAGCAAGAACGTGCTAACTTCGTAAAACTTTCATCGGATGAACGCCAACAATACATCCGTAAATTACTCGAAAAGTATTCTGCGGATCTACCGAAGATTCGAGGTGAAGGTAAGTCGAAAGATAAGGATGGCGATAAGGATAAAGACGGTCCCGGAAGTAAAGAAGGTGAACGCCCGGAACACCGCCGCCCACCTGGCGAAGCTCCGCCCGCTCAATAACTAAACTGGTCGCCGCTTTTCCAGCGGTTGTGAGCCCATAGCCAATCCGCACAGACATCGTCGGAACTTTGTAACTGCTCGGCGAGCCAAGCATTAGATTCTTCGGTCAGTGCCGTAGAATCTTTCGATTTTAATTCGAAGGAATTAAGTTCGCAGCGCCAGAATCCGGTACGATGTGCCCAAAAAATTCTGGCATCAGCTTGAAATCTTTGGGTAATAATTCCTGGAAGATTGGTGACCGCACAGGTGCGGTTTAGGAACTTAAGCGGAATGCCTTGGAACGTATTTTGATCGAATAATATACAGGCGATTCCGCCTTGGCGCACGTTTTCCATAGTTCGCCCAAAGCCTTCACGGCGCGAAACCAATTTCATTCCAAAACGCTCACGCGATTTTTTAATCCAGTTTTCCGCCGACGCTAAATCAAGCGGACGGTAAAGCGTCACCCAATTTCGCTTCGCTAAACTTGGGTCGAGAAGTTTAACCACGGTCATCATCTCCATGAGGGAAAAATGTGGCACAAAACAGACTGTACCTTTTTCACTATTATTTAGTTGGCTGGATCCGGTTAAGATGCTGGAGCCTACTTTAATTCTCTCGCGTAATTCATTTTCTGAGAGGGACGCAGAAACGATACCGAAGAGGCTCATCTCGGCAGTCCGCTGACAGGATAGTTTACCAATTTTTTTCCACCAAGTTTTCTCCTTTTCGGGAAAAGCTTTCTCGAGGTTACTCAAAACGATTTTTCGACGAAGCAGCCAAATGCACTGTCCAAACACCCATGCATTCATTCGTGCAAAAATCTCTGGGAGTTTAGC
>CANCLV010000045.1 GCA_947378905.1 Opitutia bacterium | reverse complement strand
AAGGTTCAGGATATTGTTTCTACAAGTTCTCGAAAATTTATTAAAATTGATTCAGGAATGACGGAAATATTAAGACCGTCACTCTATGGTGCTCAGCACCCCATTTATTTATACCCCAAAACAAAATCTACAAAGACAGAAGATTATGTAATCGTAGGTCATTGTTGTGAATCGGGTGATTTAATCACTTGCGCACCGGGCGAACCCGAAACGCTTGCAGCAAAAAATCTTCCCGAAGTACAAAACGGAGATCTTTGTGTGATTGGAGGAGCAGGTGCTTATTGTGCCGGAATGAGCACAAAAAATTACAATTCTTTCCCCGAGGCCCCTGAGGTTTTAATCAATGCAAATGGATCAGTTAAGTTGATTCGTCGTCGTCAGTCGCTCAGTCAAATTATTCAAAACGAAACCGACGGAGAAAAATAAAAGTGTTACATTGCCCACCCTTGGGTTCAGTAGTCCCTTCTTCGCCTCACGCCACGGTGGTTTCATTGCCCACCTTGGCGGATATCGAGGGCTACGAAAAAAAGGAGACACGGATTTGGAATAAAATAACTGCCGGGTATCCACGATTTGTTCGGAATCGTTTAGTCCAAGAAGCGGCAAACCAGGCTGGGAAAAAAAACCAGCGCTTAGGTGAATTCTTTCCGGTTGTTTCGTTAAAGTCTGCCCAGGCTTTATTAAAATGGGCGGCGATTTCCGATGCCCACGTTGACCAAGAGGCGGACTGGGTCTTGATTTCGATGCCCGCTGGAGCTTCAGCTGAAAAACTGGCTAAACTTATCCAGCATACAGGGACCTTAATATCTTCGCGCCAGGCCGAAGCCTATTTAAAAAATTTACCCCCACAGACCCGCACTACAGCGCTAAGTGAAATCAAACAGTTTTGTGCGCCGTATTTAGTCCAATCAAAACCTGAAAATATTCTAATTTCACTTTCGGGAATGAATGCAGCTTATGCGGCGATGCAGGCGGTAAATGAAACTCAAAACCCAAAAGGAAAAAAAGTTTGGATACAATTAGGGTGGCTCTATGTAGACTCCGCAAAAATTTTAGAAAAAAACATAAATACCGAACATGTTTTTATTAAAGACATTCGGTCGCTCGATAAAGTTGAAGAGATTTTAAAGCAGGGCAGGGTTGCTGGCGTTTTTGCGGAAGCACCGAATAACCCACAACTAGAAACACCCGACATACCGAGACTCCGCGAACTCTGCGATCAGTATGAAGCAAAGCTAGTTTTGGATCCAAGTGCTGTGGGTCTAGCGACTTTAGATCTTTTGCCTTATGCAGATATTTTATGCACCAGCTTAACTAAATATGCTGCGAGTGAGGGTGATGTGATGGCGGGTCTTTTAGCGGTTAATGAAACGCGCGCAGATGCGGAACAGTTAAGAAAAGTAGCACAGAAAATAATAGAACCCTTGCACACACTAGATGCTGAAATATTAGCCAACCAAATAAAAAAATTAAAAGAGGTTACGGCCGGAATGAGTAAATCGGCAGAAATTATTGCAGAAAGACTTAAAAATCACACCGCTATCAAGTGTGTAAGAACTGCAGAAACAGTAACGACGAGTTCTAATTACAAAAAACTTAAAAGACCTGGGGCGGGAATTGGAGCACTGCTCACCATCGAGTTAAATAAAGAAATGAGAGGAGTCTATGACAAGCTCCAGTGTGTGAAGGGACCAAGTTTTGGATTAGAGTTCACCCTTATTTCACCCTATCTTTGGTTGGCACATTTTGATGAAGTGACAACTAATGAGGGCAGAAAAGAAATTAGATCAGCAGGTCTAGACCCGGACCTTTTAAGAATCTCCATCGGGCTAGAACCCGTGGAAGAAATTTGGAGTATGTTAGAGAGTGCTCTTAAATAAAAAACCCACCAAAGCGGTGGGTTTTCTTTATTAACTCTCTTCTTCAATATGATCGTCGTCATCGGGCGATTCACTTGAGCCTACTTTTTTGCCGTCAGACTTTTTAGATTCACGCGCTTTCACCATTTTATCTCGGAAAGCTTGTCGTTCTTTGGCTGAAATTTTTGCCGCTTCGGGATCTAATTTACTTAACTGCTCGTCGAAAATTTTACGATAAGCGTCGTCAGAATTACTGGATTTAGTGCGGGCCTGTTTATATTCAGCCGACACCTTAACTAGTTGTGCGTGGTCAGACTTAGCCTGTTGTTGAGCGCTTAATACTTCAGGTATTTCATTCACCCGCTTTTTGGCTTCAACGAGGCGTTCGTGTTCCGTGTCGACAGCCTTGGGTGTTTCCATGGGCTTAGCGTTTAAGCTAGTTGTGATAATTCCAATCAGGAGTAGATTGGAAAGGAGTGGGAGTGATTTGTGCATAGGATTTAGTAATCACCATTGAGAAAATGACAGCCCAACAAGAATTCAATAATGTCCCCGTGGTGTTCATCCCATGAATAAAACCTATTGTCGGATTATAGGTAATTTACTTTTTAAGGCACGAGTGATCACAGTCTAAACTTGTGAACAGGCTGGAAATAAAGAAAGTAAACCCATGCGAAATAAACTCATCGTCGAAACATTGGGCACATTCTTTCTTTGTTTAACAGCGATTCTAGCCTCCAATCCACTTTCAGCCCCCGCCGTTTTGTGTGCGATGATTTATATGGGCGGAAATATTTCCGGTGCTCATTATAATCCGGCCGTATCTTTTGCGGTTTTCCTGCGCAAAAAACTAACTACTAAAAGATTGTTTGGATATATGGCTATGCAGTTTCTAGCTGCGTTTTTAGCGGCAACGGTTGTGGGAATTTTACACGGACATTCTGCTGAACGGGCCAGAGATATTGTGCAAGCCCTGGGCGAAGATCCGATGTCGGGTGCGGGTATTGGCTGGCTGGGCGAAGCCTTGGGCACATTTATTTTAGCCTTTGTGGTTTTAATGGTTGGGACTTCACGTCGCACCGCCGGGAATAGTTATTTTGGATTAGCCATCGCCTTAACTGTCTTTGCTGTAGGTAGTACATTTTCGTCACTTAGTTTAGCTCTCAATCCAGCCGTTCAAGTGGCTAATGACCTTATAGGCTTAGTGGGTGCGTTGAATGCCGATGATTCTATGCTTAAGGCGCTATCCCAAGAATTTGCATTTTTAGCTCACAGCTTACCTCGGATATTGCTGGATGTTTTCTTTATGTTCCTCGGTGGATCTGTTGCGGCTTTCTTGTTTGTTAAAATGTTCCCCGAAGACAATTAAACCGACACACTATGTAGGCTTGCTGGACTCTATAATTTATATAGTCCTAGTGTATGGATCTCCTCATAAAATCACACAAACATTACGGCTCTTTATTAATCGCTTTGGTCTTGGCGGTAATTGTGGTGACCTTACTCAAGGGTCCTAAGCCAGTCTTTCAAAGAATAGTAGCTGTGTTGGTTGATATTAATTTAGTCGTTGGTCTGTCGGTGGCGTGGGGTTCACACAAAACTTTTTCACTACTTCACCCACTATTAGCTTTAGGTGCGGTGGGATTATTACACGCGAGCGCTAAGAGTGATAATGCGGCCAAGGTGATTCGATGCTTCTCAATTGCATTAATTTTACTCATCACTGCTTGGGCTGTTCACGCTCAATGGGGTCCAGATTTCCTTAAAAATGTTTGGATGGTTAATTTTACAGGCCAAAGCGTCCCCGTTGCTCCTGTAGCACAATAATAGTAGATGGTTTGACTCATGGGATTTACGGCTCTCGTTGACCAAACCGCGAGAGGACACTATCCTTTAGCTTAATAAAATGCTACGGCTTGCCCTTAATATGCTTTTTGGAGACACCGCTAAGTTGGCGATGCTTCTTTGTGGGTTGGCTTTCTCGGCGCTCTTAATGGCCCAGCAAACTTCCGTATTTTTCGGAATCATGAGTTGGACGTACACACCCGTGGTTAATATTAGAGCACATGTTTGGGTGAGCGATCCTATGGTTGAACAAGCCAACGACGCAAAGCCGATGCGTGACACTGAATTAGGTCGAGTGCGTTCTGTGGATGGTGTCGCCTGGGCCGCTCCATTACACACATCATTTTTACAGGCACGCATGGTGGACGGAAATTTCAAACTCATCACCATGGTGGGAATTGATGCTGATACATTTGCGGGTGCACCAGCACAACTGAGTCAGGGACAAATCGATGACTTACGTCTTCCTAATACGGTCATCGTTGATGAGTGGGGTGCACAATTGATGGGTCGTCAGGTTAAGGGGCCTGATGGGAAAATAACCACGGTAGCATTAAAACCAGGAGATGTGTTTGAGATAAACGATATCGAAGCGCGTATCGTCGGAATTTGTAAAGTGCGTCGCGCATTTACGGGCGGACCGTTTGTTTACACCACTTATGATCGCGCCAAGTCATATACACTCGGTGCGCGAAGAACTTTAAGTTTTATGTTGGTCGAGCCAGTGGCGGGTGTAACCCCCACAGAACTTTGTCAGCGAATTGAAAATGAAACCGGACTGAAAGCTTGGACAACAGATACGGTGATTTGGGATTGGACAGATCGCAGTTTAGCAAGAGCCACATTTTGGTGGTTCTGGAAAAACACCGGCATTCCATTTTCGTTTGGTACGGCCGTCGCACTTGGGCTTTTCGTTGGTATCGCGATCTCTGGCCAAACCTTTTATTCCTTCGTTTTAGAAAACCTAAAATACTTTGCCGCAATTAAAGCGATGGGTGCGAGTATGCGTGTTTTAGCGGCCATGTTATTTGTTCAAGCAATCACGGCCGGATTAATTGGTTTTGGTTTAGGTGCGGGAATGGCCCAGGCTATTGGGCGTGTGATGATTGAAAAAGGCATGCCACCTTTTGTAATGTTCCCACAAATTTTAATTGCGACTCTGGTGCTCACGATGGGCATCAGTTTCGTCTCCGCAATTATTGGAATTGTTAAGGTGTCGCGTGTCGATGCCGCTACCGTTTTCCGAGGATGACGCAAACAATCGCAGTCGCCGCCCGACAGGTGGACATTTCTTTTGGTTCCGAAGAAGCCAAAGTCATCGCCCTTAATCACACCAATTTTTCTGCTCACACGGGCGAATTGATTATGCTCGTCGGCCCATCGGGCTGCGGCAAAACAACACTACTTTCGGTGATTGCTGGAACGCTCACTCCTCAGTCGGGAGAAATTGAAGTCTTTGGTCAGCGTCTTGATGGACTAAGCCAAGAAGAACTAACCACGTTTCGCCGAAAAAATCTCGGATTCGTTTTCCAGTCCTTCAATTTAATTCCCACACTTTCAGTGGTGGAGAATGTGATGATCCCTTTATTAATCCAGGGTGCCAGCCACGCGGTTGCCAAAAAGAAAGCTACTGAAATTTTAGAAAAGGTTGGATTGAAGGGAAGAGAAGAGGGTAAGCCAAACGCATTGTCAGGCGGTCAACAACAACGTGTCGCCATTGCGCGCGCACTTGTGCACGAACCGCCATTGTTAATTTGCGATGAGCCCACTTCGGCTCTCGATAAAGACACGGGTGCACAAATTATGGAAATGATTAGAGAGCTTTCTCGTGCCCCCAATCGCTGTGTGGTAGTGGTAACTCACGATTTTCGAATTTTTAAATACGCTGACCGTATTGCCGAAATGGAAGATGGAAAAATAAAACGCGTCGTCGACGATCCACGCACCCTCGATCCTACCTACCTTTAAAACCATGTTCAAAAAAAGAATCATTCTTATTATTGTAGCACTCGCCGGAGCGATTGCTGCTTTCCAATTAACCCGTGGAACCGCATCTGAAGTGGCGATCAAGCCACCACCCTACGAACCCGCAGTAAGGGATAAAAATGGATTAATATCAGCTGCGGGATTGGTTGAAGCGTTAGCTGAAAACACATCCGTGGGTTCACCTAATTCAGGAACTGTGGCAGTTATTCATGTTAAAGTTTGGGATAGGATTAAGGCGGGTCAGCCTTTACTCACTTTGGATGGACGTGAATTAAACGCGCAGCTCGAAGTACAAAACGCTGCGGTCACAGCTGCAGAATCCGCCGCAGAACGCGCTGTCGACCAAGCCAAGCGATGGACAAGTATTAAAGATAGTGGAGCGGTCAGCGCTTCAGATTTAATTAATTATCAAATGGCCGCCAAAGAGGCCCAAGCTAAATTAAATTTAGCACGTGCTCAAGCCGACCAATTGAAAGTGATGATTGACCGTTTAGTTGTCCGTTCGCCTATCGATGCCACTGTTTTACAGGTTAACGTGAGAGTAGGCGAGTTTGTGGCGGCGGGTATCAAGGCTCCAGTAATTTTAGGTAATATAGACCAATTACAAATTCGTTGTGATGTAGATGAACAACTGGCAACGAGAGTACGAGAAGGTCTGCCTGCAAAAGGATATCTAAAAGGAGAGAGCACACGTGCGGGTGCGAGCGATCGAGCCATCCCTTTAAAGTTTATAAGAATCGAGCCGTTTGTTATTCCGAAAGTTTCCTTAACGGGTGCCAGTGTTGAGCGTGTCGACACACGGGTACTCCAAGTCATTTACCAGTTTGATAGACCATCTGATCACAACATTTTCGTCGGTCAGCAAATGGATGTTTATATCGACACTTCAAAATCTTCACCTGCGAATGAATCGGTTAAATAAAAAGTTTTTCATTACCTCGGCCCTTCTTTTGGTTGGGTGTGCGCATGAGGCCGCTGTGCGTCCTGATGGACTTACTCCGGTTAGTGAATTCTCGTACAAGGTCTCCGATGGCAAGGTTGCCGACGACCAGTGGTGGAAGTCTTTCAAAGATACAAACCTCGATGCCTTAATAGAGAGAGCACTGAAAGCTAATCCTGATTTAGCCATCGCCCAAGCCCACTGGAGAGAGGCCCGTGCAAGCGTTGCGGCGGTAAACGCCCAACTACTTCCACGCGTGGACGCCCAGGCTTCCTATCAATCAAGTCGAACTTCAACAAATACCGGCCGAGATTTACCCGGGATGCCTCGTCGGTTCGATACTTTAACAGCGGGTGGTCAGGTAAATTGGGAAATAGATTTTTGGGATAAGAATAAATTAAGTTCGGAGTCAGCCGTCGCTGAAGCTGCCGCTGCTGGATACAGTGTAGAAAATGCTAAAGTATCTTTAATCGCAGAAGTCTCCCGACTTTGGTTTGCCATTCAATCGGCCCGCATCGACGCAGAATGTTTATCGGAAGAGTTTAAGGCACGATATCGCGAAATGGAAATTACCGAGAAAGCAGTGAACGCTGGATTACTTTCCACTGATCCGCTTTCAACCACCCAATTGGCTGCTGCACAAGCAAAGCTGGATGAGTCAAATGCGGCCCGACGACTCTCAGCGTATGAGTCGGCCCTCCGTGCTTTGATTGGCGCGCCACAAACCGAAAAACTTCCCACCACGATTTCAACAGAAGTAAAAATTAAAAAGGTACGACCTAACTTTAGCGCCGGTATTCCTTCGCAACTTTTATTAAGCCGCCCCGATCTTGCCGCCGCCTCGATGAGATTAGATTCTGCGATGGCTCGCGAAGGTGTGGCGCGTTCCGATTTTTATCCATCGGTGACCCTTAATGGCCAACTCGGTTGGCAGGCTGATCCCGCTTCTAAAATTGCCAAAGGCTCTTCGGGATTCTGGTCTTTAATGCCCGCCATTGATATTCCTTTATTCGATGGCGACCGGAGAGAATCACAACTTGAAGTGGCGCGCTCTCGGATAGACTTAGCCGGTGCTGAATGGCGTAAGGCAGTGCTTAATGCGTTTCGTGAAGTTGAAGTAACACTCGTTGATATCAAAGAATTAGAAGA
>CANCLV010000044.1 GCA_947378905.1 Opitutia bacterium | reverse complement strand
TTCATGGTCACATCAGCTTTTAATTGAGGATAGTTTTCAGCCACAACCATCAGTCGACTTAAGGCGCCCGAAAGACCGGACTCAGCCTGCATCACAGTACGGATGGCATTCGGATCGTTAGGATTTCCAGCTAATTGCACATTAGCCTGGGTGGCCTTCGCACGTGCATTGATTACGGCTTCAAGCGTACCACGCTCGTGAGCCATGTAACCTTTGGCAGTTTCGACTAAGTTAGGAATTAAGTCATGACGACGCTTCAGTTGCACGTCGACCTGTGCGAATCCATTGCGGAACTGATTGCGCAATGTGACCAACGTATTGTACACGCCAACCACCGCGAGGGCGATAATGACGAGTAGAACTAAAAAACCTAAAAGAACTATGAGGACGATTGGCATGGGGATGATTTATTCAAAATCTAACTCTCTTCCCCTATTTCGCAAGTAAGATGGAAAGAGGAAACTGATAATTTTGGACTAAATTTATAGCGGATTGTTTACTTTAAAGCCTCTAATTTGACACAAACTTCATCGATTAAAAAAGCAGGCGTCGAAGCACCAGCCGTAACGCCAACCGTTTGATATCTTTGCAGCTGGGAGAAATCCAACTCGGCCGCGGTTTCAACGTGGTAACAGGGTAAGCCCTGCAACTCGACTAACTTAGCCAACTTAACCGTGTTAGCGGAGTGACGACCTCCAATCACGATAATGGCTTGGCAGCCCTGCTTGGCTAATTCGACGACGTCTGACTGACGATCCTTCGTCGCCCCGCAAATGGTATCAAAAATTTCGACCTTCGGATAACGCGATTTTAAATCGGCTGATAGTTTTTGGAATTCATCCGTGAACATAGTCGACTGCGACACCATGCAAACCTTCTCACCCAAAGCTGGCAACGCAGCGATATCCTCGTGCGAAGTGATTACATAACCTCCCGCTTCAGCATAGCCTAATAAGCCAATGACTTCAGGGTGTTTGGGGTCTCCGAAAATCACGGTGACGTAACCCTTCTTAGCGAACAAACGAACTTTACCGGCGATGATACCTACGTCTGGACAGGTGGCATCGCGAAATTCCATTCCGAGATTTTTTAAATATTTTCTGCGCTCAGGAGAAATCCCGTGTGCGCGCACGACCATCACAGATTGATCTTCTTTCTGAACATTCAATTCCGCTTGGCTGCTGTAGTCTCCTACTTCGCGAATCCCCTCTTTCGTTAAAACTTCCATCATTTGACGATTATGAATGAGTGGTCCGTCGGTATAAACAGGACTACGACCTTTAGATGCGTACTCACGTGCAATATCGATCGCACGTTCAACGCCCCAACAAAATCCAGCCGATTTAGCTCGAATGACTTTCACGTCTTTAAAGTGCAACCTTCCTCAAAGCTTTCAAGCCTTCGGTGCATCTAAAGTACGAACCCGGCGATGTTTCAGCGGAAAACGGAGGGTTACGGTCGTTCCTACATTAGGCGTACTCTCAATATCCACCGTGCCACCGTGGGCCCGAAGAATCTTAAGTAAAATCATCATACCCAAACCACCACCCGACGCTTTGGTAGAATAGTAAGCATCAAAAACCCGTGTGAGTTTGTCGGCAGGAATTCCCACCCCCGTATCTTTCACCGCTAAAATCACCCATTCGTCATCGGTCGAGAAATTAACAAAAATATCTCCACCGCGATCCAACGCCTCGAGAGAATTTTTCATCACATTGAACAAGGCCTGTTTTACTTGATTGCGGTCTGCTAATATCAACGGAATTTCACTCCCAACGTCGACCGACACGCGGATGCCGAGTTGTTTCAATTGGTCTTGTAATAAATTCATCGTCTCGGCCACAACGGCAACTAAGTCGGTATCTACTAAATTAGGTTTGGTCGGACGCACCGCTCCAAGAAAATCGCGGACAATGCCATCGAGTCGTTTAATTTCACCCTGACAGACTTCGGCGGCTTCACGCACTTTTTTAGCTTCAGCACTATCTCCAAGTTTTGCTGCCGCGCGCTGTAATACCTGTAAATGCAGGCCAATCGCATTGAGTGGATTGCCAATCTCGTGCGCCACACCCGCAGCCAATGCCACAATGGAATCAATCCGTTCACTCTCAATCCGGTCTTCCGTTTGTACGCGCTCTTTGGTGACATCACTCAATACAGCCACTCTTCGGGTATTTTCGGAATCAGTCATCGAACCCACGTGGGCAAGATGCAGACGGAGAACACGCGACTCAGGATAGGTCACTTCAATCTCACGCGTGAGTGCTTCTACTTGTACGGGTAGTTCCAACGCTTTGGCAATATCAGGCGAAATTCTTCGTAGTTCAGCACCCGTCACTTCTTCAATACTCACCCCGAGCAATTGCACGGCAGCCGAGTTGGCATAATCAATGGAACCATCCTCAGATAAAACAATTACACCTTCTCGCAACGTATGAAGCACGGTCTCCATGAGATCGCGCTCGCGTTCGAGCCGACGAACGAGAATAGATAAGTTCTGAGAGTCGAGACCATCGATGCGACTCAACACTTTATCTAAAGGACTGAAATATCTTTTCATCATGCGACTCGAGCAGAGACAATATGACTAATTTGCTGAATTAATAAATCGGCAATTTTATCTTTTGAGGCCGGACCTAAGACCTGGCGGAATCCGTTATTTCCCAATAAAATTAGTGTATTTTCATCATTTCCGAAAGCCCCCTCGGCTCCCGCTACCGAATTAGCGGCAATCAAATCGATTTTCTTACGCTTCAGTTTTTCTAAAGCATGGGCTTCAATATTTTCTGTCTCCGCAGCGAAACCAACTAAGAGTTGTCCGGGTTTTCTTTGTGCCGCCATCGCCGCTAAAATATCTGGCACGGGTTCCATTTCTAAACTCATGGCTGTACCATCTTTCTTTAGTTTTTGCGAAAGGGTTTGTTTAGGACGCCAATCGCTGACCGCGGCGGTCATAATTAAAATATCGCACGGACCAAATAACGCATCGGTTTGACGCATCAGCTCTTCCGCCGTCACCACGGGATAAAACATCACGCCTTCAGGCTCGGGTAGCGAAACGGGTCCGCTGACCAAATCGACGGTCCACCCTGCTGCCTTCGCCGCCTTGGCTAAAGCAAAACCCATTTTGCCCGTGGATGGATTACTCACAAAGCGCACGGGATCAAAAAATTCCCGGGTAGGTCCTGCGGTGATTAAACAACGAAGTGGCATTGCTTTATTTAATTTGAGGGATGGCGGCACTGAGGGCGAGAGTGAAGGCGACCGTTTCTCAGTCTTTTCAACCTTTCCATTTCATAATTTTGTGCCCACGCTGGGGTATGGACCTGTATTTAGCCACTGGAAACGCCCATAAAACGGAAGAATTCGGTCGTTTGTTTAAAAAAGCAGGACTAAGGGTAAACGTCTTTTCAGCTAAAGAAATTGGCGGCATGCCCTACGTTGAAGAAATCACGGGCACCTTCACCGGAAACTGTCGATTAAAAGCAGAAGCCCTTCGCAGAATCGCACCCTACAAATCTTGGGTGCTCGCAGATGATAGCGGACTTTGCTGCGATGCTTTACAAGGTGGCCCAGGCGTAGACTCCGCAGTGTACGCAGGTAACAATGCGACCGACGCTGAAAATCGTGCGAAACTTTTGAACGCAATGAAAAAAGCTCCGCTCCATAAACGCGGCGCACGTTTTGAATGTCATTTACTCATCCTCGGTCCTAACAACGAAGAACAAAAATTTCTCGGTCAATGCTGGGGGCGAATTTTAGAAGCGGAAGTAGGCACTGAAGGATTCGGCTACGATTCACTTTTTGTTCCGAGTGGATTCGACAAAACTTTTGGCGAGCTCCAACCTCAAACCAAAGATAAACACAGTCACCGCGCCAAAGCCTTCGCCCAATTAGTACATTGGATGAAAGAAAACGACTTAGGTTCTTAAGAAACTTTTAACTCAATATGGTCTGGTGGCAGACCTTCCTGAGAACGTCGGAACATCTCACGATACAAGGCCTCTAGATGAATGGTATATAAGGCTACATTAAACAAAGGCTGAGTGTAACGATTGCTTTTTATCTTCGCTTTAATCGCTGAGAGTTTTTCTGGATGCGTCGCCAATTCCACAGCGCGATCTTCATAGTCTTGCAGGGAATCGGTAATTAATTCCGGTACATCCAAGGCTTTCAGTATTCCCGCAGCCACTCGCCCAGGCAGAGTTTTACCCACACAAGTTAACAACGGAGCACCGGCCCATAAGGCATCACTTGCCGTTGCGTGAGCGTTGTAGGGCAAAGTATCTAAGAACAGCCCCGCCACGCGATACCGAGCAATATATTTCATGCGTTCGGCAATCCGAGGAGCAAAGTAAATTCGTGCAGGATCAATGGCTCGCTGCTCAGCTTCGCGACGTATGTTTTTCTGGAAGGCCTCATTGTTTTCTGGCAACCAAAGTACTCCCTCGGGTACTCGCCGTAAAATATTCATCCAAATATCAAAAATGTTGGGTGTGATTTTATAACCGATGTTCAAACAGGAGAATATAAAACCTTCGTTGGGCAACCCGTATTCACGGCGTGAAAGCGACTGTTTAATCTCTCTCTCTTTCCCAAAATCATTGGGCATGTAGGTGTGAGGTAAATAAGCAATCTTCTCTAAATAGTAGGAACGACTGGCCTCAGGAATCACCGTAGTATCGGCGATGAGATAATCCATATAGTCTACGCCCTGCGTGCCCGGATAACCTAAATAATTCACTTGGACGGGTGCAGCACGATTCTTTAAAACCCCTGGACGTGGCCGATCAGCGAAACCATTTAAATCAATGAGGATATCTACCTCTAATTGTCTCACGAGCAGTGCGACTTCTGCGTCGTTCATGTTTTTAATATCATAAACCCGGTCAAAGGCTTTTAAAATTCTTTCGCGAATCTGGCTACCGTCATCAGGTGTATCATCGAATGCGATGACTTCAAACTGTTCGTGATTATGACTCTCTATTACCCCTACTAAACAGACAGTGATGGCGTGATTCCTGAATTCGCCACACAGGTAACCAATCTTTATTTTAGCGGATTTATTTTTCTTAGAAAATATCAGGGGCGGCAATGTGGCTTCACTAAACGTGCGAGCATTCGTTTCCGCATTTAATTTCAATTTTTCTTCTGATTCCGATATACTCAATAAATCAAAAGGAAAAGCCACGAGCTGTCCTTTAGAAACTCCAGTTTCAATTTCTTTTACCAAAGTTTCGTAGCCATCCCAATCGGCACAAAACTTTTTCATATGCAAAAAAGCACCTGGGTAATTCCCTTTCTCGGGAGAAATCGCATAACAATTCCTAAAACATTCCGCAGCCTTATCTTTTTGATTATTACGGACAAAATAAACAGCGAGATTCGCCCAGTGGAGCGCATTTTTAGGCTCTAATTTAATGGCCTTCTGAAAACTAAAAATAGCGTCATTATTTAATTCCAACTCGACGCAGTTCAAAGCCCGGTAACTCCATGCCTCGGCTAATTGATCATCTATTTTAAGAACGTTATCAAAAAACTTAAGTGATTCAGCGTACTTTTTTAGTTCGTAAAGAATCTGCCCCTGATAAGCCCATGCCAGATAATGCTGTGGATTGCTTTTACATGTCGCTGTAAGGACTTCCAAGGCTTCAGGCGTTTTATTTAATTTATACAAGGCATAACCATAATGCGCATTCATGGCCGGCTCGCCTGCATTCATGGTCCGCGCCTTAGCTAAACAGGAGGAAGCCTTTTCATATTTTTTGAGATTAAATGCAATCGTACCAAGGGCTCGTAAAACGGAGTAAGACTCGGGGTTTATTTTTAGGGCTTCGGTATAGGCCCACTCAGCTTCTTCGAGTTTATTTTGTTTAAATAAACACAAGCCAAGGTTCTCATGCGCCCCAAAGTGTTGAGGGCTTAATTCAATTACTTGACGAAAACTTTTCTCGGCCTCACTTAACTGATTAGTCATTCCACTCACTAGACCTGCTAAAAAAATCACCCGATAGTGTTCAGGCTGTTGAGCGATTAATTCATCAATCGTTTTCTTTCCTTCCTGAATTAAATTATTTTTTAGCAATTCTTCGGCTAGACTAATCCTATTTTCTAAATCCGAATTCATTTTATGAATTAATTAGATTCTAGAAAAATATCGCTTCAGAAAGAGCCTGGGCTGGACCCATAAAAGCAACGCGTTGAGCGAGTGATTGCGTCGTTTCACCGCGGGTAAAACGTAGTCCTGCCCAGGTGCCTTGATCGGCATGCTCCCAAGAAAATCGGCTACCGTCCTCGAATACCCATTCGGCATCCAGATTGTCTCCGGCAGGTGCCTCTTCAGATAATTTAAATTCAGCCTTCAATGGCACGTTGGCGACCTTGGAGCATTCGACCAAGCAATCACGCATCCAATTCAGTAAGCCCATCGCCTCACCACGCATCGTGGGTGTGTGATTGAGTGTAACGGTTTTTAAACCTTTCACTAAGACCTCAGGCTTATGAGCCGCTAAAAATTGTCCGATTGCCTGACGCACGGGCAAACAACGCGCGACGGATAAATCGCGAACGGCTGATGCTTTGGGAAATGGCAGTGAGAAAAAATCATTACCTGTAATCGTACGGTCAGCGACAATGCGACGGCAACGCTTCGTCCAAACTAACCATGGCTCCATCTCTTCATCGGTAACACCATGAGCCCAAAGATTCACGGGCAAGTCGCCCTCCAACCAGGTCGAGACCAGCGACTCGAGTTCGTTGGTAGTTTTTCCGTGCGCTAACATTAAGGCTTCGCAACAACGCTTACCGCGACGATTGGGATCGAAGAAACAAACCACATTCACTTTTGCTTCTAAAGGCGCATGTGCTTCAGAAGCGGGTCGAGCCGCCAATACGATGACCCGACAAGGATAACGTTGGGCGAATAAAACCGCTTCATCAAATCGCGCTTGAGCATCATCGGGTTTAACTCCGGCACCAAACATCAAAACTAAATTCATCTGCGAAGCACGTGAGGCTTCTTCACCTTCATCGGCCCAGGCTTTATCAAGTGCATGCAGTGCCTCCGATACTTTTAACGGAAAGCCCGACAGATGATCTAAAATAGGATGAGCCATGGATTATCTTCCAGCATTACGCCAGCTGTGTCCTTGCGCCGATAATAAATCATCAGCCCCTGCAGGACCCCAAGATCCAGCAGCATAAGTCTCCACACCGGTCTTACCTAACTGCTCCCAACTTTTCAGGAGAGGAGTGAACAGACGCCAAGAGGCTTCGGTTTCATCGCCACGGATAAATAAAGTGCGGTCGCCCACAATGGCATCGAGAATTAAACGCTCATAGGCCTCGGGAGTATTCGAACCGAACGTCGTTGCGTAACGGAAACTCAAGCGCACGGGCTGCGTGCGAGGCTCTAGACCAGGCACTTTGGAATTCATGACGAGCGTGACGCCTTCATCAGGTTGAATCTGAATCACCAAGCGATTCGGGGCGATGTCGTAACGCGAGTCTCCCGCAAACAAGCCAGTTACAGGCTGTTTAAATTGTACGGCGATTTCTGAAACACGTCGGGCCAAACGCTTACCCGAACGCATATAAAACGGAACGCCAGCCCAACGCGCATTATCAATCGTTAATCGCAATGCACAAAATGTCTCCGTGGAAGAGTGATTAGGAATATCTTTTTCTTGGTGATATCCGATAACGTTTTCGCCGCCCGATAATCCTGCAGTGTATTGAGCACGCACGGCGTCGCCATTAGGTCCGAGACGCAAAGGCTGAACAGATTTCAATAATTTTACTTTTTCATCACGAATATGTTCAGCGGAAAGAGAAGCCGGCTGATCCATCGCCGTTAATGCGAGTAACTGCATCGTGTGATTTTGTAACATATCACG
>CANCLV010000043.1 GCA_947378905.1 Opitutia bacterium | reverse complement strand
TCTGGGCTTGGACACGACATCCTAATTACTTCTTCGAATGGTTGGTTTGGGTTGGGTTTGCCCTACTCAGTTACAATAGTGATTACTATGCTATACCCGGAATTATCTGTGCGGGGTTCATGTATTATTTATTAACTCAGGTGAGCGGTGTATCGATGACAGAAAAACATCTCAGTGCGTCAAAGGGACTTAGTTATGAAATTTACCAAGCCGCCGTTCCTGCTTTTTGGCCTAAAAAACCTAAGCGCAAAATTTAAGCTTAGGTTTGCGTGTTTAGTTTGTCTTGTTAGTCTGACTTCATGCCTTTTATCGACACCTTATTGGGTTGGGATATTTTACCTGATTTTATTATCCGTCGAGGCATTCGAAAATTACTGCGTCAAAGATTAAAAGACGAATGCGCGGCTGATTCTATTAAACGCCTCCAAAGAGTTTCCGCGTTTGCCGAAGAACTCAAAAAGTTGCCTGTCGCTATTGAGACAAAGGCAGCGAATGAACAACACTATGAAGTCCCGGCGGCGTTTTATAAGCTCTGTCTAGGGCCACGCCTCAAATATTCCTCCTGCTTTTACAATCAGGGCGACGAATCCATAAAGGTCGCAGAAGAAACCATGCTGGAGCTTACATGCACTCGAGCCGAATTAAAAGACGGACAGAAGATTCTTGAATTAGGCTGTGGTTGGGGCTCACTCACCCTATGGATGGCCGAGAAATATCCCCATGCCCAAATTACAAGCGTCTCAAACTCAGCGTCCCAAAGAGAGTATATCATGAGTCAGTGCAAGGCGCGCGGATTCAACAACGTTACCATCATCACCTGTGATATGAATGTATTTACGATTTCTCCTGAGTCATTCGATCGCGTGGTTTCGGTTGAAATGTTCGAACACATGAAGAATTGGCAGGAACTATTCCGCCGTATCAGCACCTGGTTAAAGCCCGACGGTAAACTCTTTTTCCATATTTTCACCCATCGCGACTGCGCGTATCACTTTGAATCCAAGGACAGCACAGACTGGATGTCGCGACACTTTTTCACGGGCGGCATCATGCCGTCCAATAACTTAGTAAGCCATTTTCAGGATAACCTTAAACTAGAAACCCAATGGGAAGTATCAGGACGCCACTATGGCCAAACTGCCGAACACTGGCTGCAAAATACCGATCTACACAGAGAGAAAGTATTAAGTATTTTTGCCGAAACCTATGGACCTAAAAAGGCCCGCCAATGGCTAGCCTACTGGCGTATCTTTTTTATGGCCTGTGCAGAACTTTGGAACTTTGAAAAAGGCGAGCAATGGATGGTCTGTCATTATCGAATGACTAAAAAATAATTTCGATTCCACGTTTGCCTTCAATCATTCTTAGCTTTTGGCTGAAGCATGGAAAAATTTATCGCAAACGGCGTACCCATGGAACGATGGAAAGTTGGGGCATCCAATTATGAAACCTGTCTGACCCGTGGAGCCAGACTCACTCATTGGAAATTAAATCTGCCTACTGGCATCAGAAATGTTCTCCATTGGCCCGAAGGTGCAGACTTTGCATTAGATAAAATTGGTTTAGTTCGCGGCGGAAATCCCATCCTCTTTCCTTTTATGGGTCGCAATTACGCCGACGGAGAAAAGTTTTTCTGGAAGGATAGTGCCGGAGTAAAACGTCCCATGCCTCAACACGGCTTCGCACGGGATTGTGAATTTGAGTTTATAGAAACCAGCGATAAACATGCCCTTCTACGCTTGATACCTAATGCCCGAGCCGAAGCTTGTTATCCTTTTAAATACGAGTTCCGGGTTAGATATGAGTTCCGCGAATTATTTGTACGCTGCACTTTTGAGTTTGAAAATCGCGATCAACAGCCCCTGCCCTGGTGCGCCGGTCATCACTTCTACTTCACACTACCTTGGCACAAAGGTTTAAGTCGTAGCGATTACACTATTAAAATTCCGTCGAAGAAACAGTGGAGACACGCGGCAGATGGAAAACTTATTCCGTTTGCCGACCTGAAAGGAGCTAATGAATTTTCTTTCGATAACCCAGGACTCCCTGATTGCATCTTCACCAACCTGAAAGACTCGATGGTTGTTTTCGGACCCAAGTCAGGCGAAGAAAATATCTCCGTTAAAGTTGGCGAAGAACCCATACCTGATAGTTGGGCAGCCGTGGTAACTTGGACGCCTGATGCTGAAGCACCTTTCTATTGTGTGGAACCTTGGATGGGCCCACCCAATAGTCCTGAGCATAAAAATGGGCTCCGTTTTGCGGAGCCCGGTCGGACAGAAACTTTCGTTACCGAAGTTTCCTTACTCTGATTTTAATCAGCGAGTAAGAAATTACTTCTGGCTCGAACTGTTCAGAGGCAACTTACCTTTCGACTTCTTAGCAGTCGACTTGGTTGTGGTGCTTGAAGAAGCAGCTGGGCTCAAAGGAGTCAGCGTATCAAAAGCAGGAGCATTACCGAAACCCGAGAGACCGGTATCAGTAACAGGGCTAGGACCTTTTTCAGGGCCCATGCAGCCTACTAAAGTGAAAGTGAGAACAGAAAGAACGAACAGTTTGCGTGCCATGGCGGTTTAGTTATAGTCTCGAACTCTACTAACGATGCCCTCCCGCACAAGCGCAGATTACAAGGAAACCCTGGTTCTATTCATTTGTACTGGGAATTTCTACCGAAGTAGGCACGCCGAGGCTATTTTTAATTGGCATGCCCTCGAAAAAGGCCTGTCCGCGAGGGCGTTTTCAAGGGGCTTACTTACATCTATTGTCGCCGACGAGCCGACCCTAATCTCGACCGACACACATGAACGACTCACCACGCTGGGCATCCCCCTCGAGCTTACCGGGCGCGCACCCGTCCAGCTCCAGGTCGAAGATTTAGAGAAAGCCCACCATATTGTGGCACTCAAAAAAGATGAGCACTACGAGATGATGCAAAGTTCACATCCCGAGTGGGCGGACAAAATACATTACTGGCATTTTCATGACATCGACTTCGAAGAGCCACAAACCGTTCTACCAAAAATTGAGGACGAAGTCCGCAACATGGTAGAGAAATTTAAACGGCTTTAATTAAGCAATCGCGGCAGCGTCAGAACGACGGAGCGACTCTAGAATCTCGGCAGCTTGATTGAGTAAGCCCTGGAGTTCTTCTAAAGTATCGTTACCCACATCGGCCTTAGTTAAGGCGAGTTCCTTTAAGGCTTCGGCTCGAACAGCTAAATCTTTAGCTAAGCGATCCGCTGCGGCAATGGTTGAAGCTTTGATTTCGCGCGTGCGTGCGTCGAAGCGACTCACGATTTTTTCGACATCCATACCAAGCGTACGACTCTTTTCCTTCAGTTCGGCAGCGAGAATTCGGGAATCAGAAACACGGCGTAAATTCTCGACTAAACCTACTTTTGAGAGAGTCCAAATAATCCATTTTGTGGGATCAAACTGCCAACCTTTAACGCCATTACGGTAGTCGTGTTGGAATTCGTGGTGATAATTGTGATAGCCTTCACCGAAGGTTAATAATGCAACCCAGCCGCTATCGCGTGCACTGTGGTCACGAGAATAAGGCTGGCGACCAAACATGTGGCAGAGAGAGTTGATGCAGAAAGTGCCTTGTTGAACAACCACAGTGCGAAGTAATCCAGCGATTAAGAAGCAAGCTAACGCAGTCATTTCAGGATGACTAAAGCCCATCGCCCAACCGTAAGCGTAACCTAATGCAGCTGGCACAATAAAACCTACAACGAAAGCAATCCACTGAACATAGCGGTGTTGCCACATAACCAATGGATCAGCTTCCAAATCTTTAACATTGGTAACGGGTGGCTTTGGTTTCAAACGGAAGAGCAACCAGCCAATGTGAGCGTAGAAGAAACCCTTGGAGATATCATAAGGATCTTCATCTTCGTCGACGTGCTTGTGGTGGATACGGTGATCAGCACTCCAATCGAGAGCGGAGTTTTCAAAGGAAGCTGCACCGAAAAGTAATACGAATAACTTTACTGGCCATTTAGCCTTAAACGAAATGTGCGAGAATAAGCGGTGATATCCAAGGGTGATACCGAAGCCCGTGGCGTAGTAGTAAAATACGAATAAAGCCCATATAAAGCCCCATCCTTGGACCTTATTGGCGGCATCAACCGGGAGATGATACTGGGTCCAAAGGAACCAAGGTACAACCGTGAGCGAGAGGAGCGCGGTACCGATGAGGAAGATGGAAGTTACCCATTCGATGCGGTAAATTGGAAAGTTCTTAAACTTCATATGTCCCGGCAGTGTGCGAGGTTTCTAACGAAATGCGAGTGCAATTGACTGTTTTAGGGGGTCTTTAAATTAAAGCCCAAATTGGCTAAAATTAAAAAATTAGATGACCAAAAAGTGTGTTTTTTATCTCAAAGGAAATTAACCGCGGCGACGTCCAAGAGAGTTTTTTACAGCAATCACGCGAACGGGTTCACGTGTTTTAATCCACACATTATTTTCCTTTAAAAGTTTCGTCGGTAAACTTTGGCAAGCATCGCCAAAACTTGCGACGGGGAGGCGCTGCCCTTTGGGCGTACCATTAAATACTCCCGCCACTTCGGTAATTTTTTGCGAAGCTTCGCGAGGATCATCGTCTTCTAAAATTTGAACAACCCAGCCAACTAAATCTTTAGGGAGACCACCCTCAGGCTCACTCACTAAAACCAAGTGTTGTTTCTTGGCGGGCTTTTCACGCTCGACGGCTTCTTCAGCGACGACCTCACGGATTTGATTTAAGATTTCCGCTGCTAAGCGAACATCAATGCCGTTCTCTTTGAGAACTTTTTGGACGATTTCTATATCTACTTTGGCCATACGATTAAAGACACCATCGCCAGACAATTGGAAAGCCGGAGTTATTCGCAATACCCCCATCTAGGGCTTAAAAGGCTCTATTTTTAGTAAGTAACCGCATTGCCACTTCACTTAAAATGACCCTTTATCTGAAAAATGGCCAATCAAGAAAAAGTAAAAGGTAAAGCCTGGGCCGACGGCATTCGCGCCGATCATATTGCGCAGTTAACCCAAACGCTGGGTAAATTACTGGAATCAAAAACCCAATTCACTTTAGAGATTGGCTGTGGACATGGTCACTGGTTGGCCGCCTACGCAAAAGTTAACCCAGATGAATTTTGTGTAGGGATTGATTTGATCACTGGACGGATTGAAAAATCCCTACGGAAACAAGAACTTCAAAATATTAAAAATATTTCTTTCCTGAAAGCGGAGGCCACTGAAGTTTTAGATGCATTAACGCCGGCACATAAAATTGAGAAAATATTTATTCTTTATCCAGACCCCTGGCCCAAACGAAGACATCACAAGAACCGGTTTCTGTGTGCAGAAAACTTAACGAGACTAGCCAAAGCCTCTACCGCGGATGCGATGCTCTTTTTCAGGACTGATGATGCTGATTATTTCGACTGGACGGTGCGCGAGCTAAAAAATCACCCAAATTGGCAGATTTGCGAAGAAAACCCGTGGCCTTTCGAAACACCCACCTTTTTTGAGGAGCTAACCAAGGTCAAAAGAGACGTGATTGCTCAAAAAGTTTCATAAATTTCGCATAAGGCAATGTTTCACTTGCCATTAGTGAGCCTTCACAACTACTCATAAACTCGTGAAGCCATACAGACACACCCGTATCACTTTTACGATTGGACCTGCGACCGAGTCCGAGGCCAACTTAGAGGCAATCATCAAGGCAGGCGCTAACGTAGTGCGCCTTAATATGGCCCATGCGGATCACGCCTGGGTTCGCCAAATTGTCGAAAGAGTACGCTTGGTCAGTAAGAGAATGGGTGTCGACCTCGCCGTCATGATGGATGTCAAAGGCCCAGAAATTCGCACTGGGGCTCTTAAGCAGTCAATTAACCTTACCACCGGGCAACTCGTTGACGTCACCGGTTCACCTGACGCTAAACCCGATGGTGATAAAGTTTTAATCACCTCAAACTACCCTCCCATCATTCGTTCGGTTCCTGTAGGCGGTGTCGTCCTCATTGATAACGGACTCATTCAATTACGCGTCCTCGAGAAAAAATCCGACCGTCTCAGCTGTAAAGTCGAACAACCTGGCTCGATGGGCAGCCGTCGCCACATTAATTTACCTGGAGTAAAAATCGAACTACCAGCCCTCACTGATAAAGATCGTGAAGACATCACTGTCGGTTGCGAAGTCGGTATCGACTACTACGCACTTTCGTTTGTTCGTGAAGCGAGTGACGTGCAATGTCTCCGTCGCTTACTTTTAGAAAAACATTCGAAAGCACAAATCATTGCTAAGATTGAAGACCAATCAGCGATTGAACACTTAGCTTCTATTATCGAAGCCTCCGATGCACTCATGGTGGCTCGTGGAGATTTAGGTATCGAGATTCCATACGAAACACTTCCTTCGGTTCAGCGCCGCGCTGTTGCGATGTCGATTGCCGCACGCAAGCCAGTCATCGTCGCAACCCACATGTTGGAGTCGATGATTACCAACCCTGTTCCTACTCGCGCTGAAGTTACCGACGTTTCCAACGCCGTATTAGAATTAGCCGACTCAGTAATGCTTTCAGGCGAAACCACCACAGGTAAACACCCAATTCGTTGCGTGGAAGTGATGTCAAAAATCGCGATGGCAACAGAACAAGACCTGCCCAAAAAACTAAGTGCAGAGCAGGAGAACGATACTCCTAAGGTTAAATTACTTCGTTCCGCAGCGAGCTTGGCACAAGATTTAGAAAATACCGGGATTATCGCCTTCACACGCAATGGTGATGTTCCTCGCTCCCTCTCGGCATTACGTGCCGTAGGTTGCCCTATTTACGCCTTCTCCGAGGATATCCATGTACATCGTCGCATGGGCCTACTTTGGGGAGTTACACCCTTCTATATTAAGTTCAGCCCCCAAGCAGATGAAAACATTACAACTGCTTTAAAGCACTTACGTGACGGCGGACACTGCAAGCCTGGCCAAGTTTTAGTAATCGTGACTAACGTGATCCTTGGACCACAAGTCATCGACAGTATCCAGCTACGTGCCGTGCCATCGCTTGACGACTCTAAGGCAAAGTAGTTCTATGGCTTAATGCCTGACTCGTTACCGCTAACGGTTTCCGATTTAACTGACGTCATCAAAGGTCACGTCAACGGGCTTGGCACCGTTGAAGTGGTTGGAGAAATTTCGGGCTACAAAACCTACCCTTCGGGACATCACTACTTTTCCCTTAAAGACGCTGAGGCGAAAGTGGATTGTATACTCTACGGCTTCCAAGCGCGCTGGATTAAATTTCAGATCAAAGACGGACTCCGCGTCGTCGTAAAAGCAAAAGTAGATTTCTATGGAAAGTCGGGAAAACTTTCTCTGGTTATCGACTCCATGAAGCCTGAGGGTGAAGGCGAACTGCAGAAAAAATATTTAGAGTTACTCGCAAAATTAAAAGCTGAAGGTTTGTTCGAAGACGAAATCAAACGTCCGATTCCTGCGTTCCCCAAAGTGGTCGCATTCGTGACATCTGAAATCGGCGCAGTGTGGCACGATTTTACTGAAGTGCTCAAAACTCGAGGTTGGCGAGGAACGGTGTGGCTCGTCCCAGCCCGAGTTCAGGGCGAAAGTTGTGCAGGCTCAGTATTGCAAGGCCTCAAACTAGCCAATGAAATTCCCGGCATTGATTTAATTGTCGTGGGGCGCGGCGGAGGCTCCGCTGAAGATCTTTGGGGATTTAACGATGAAAAATTAGTACGTGCAGTTCGGGCAAGTAAGACCCCGGTGATTTCTGCCGTGGGACACCAAACTGATTTTACTCTTTGCGATTACGCTGCCGATAAGCGCGCGGAAACTCCCACGGCCGCAGCGGAACTGATAGCGTCAGGACAAACTAAACTCTTAGCCCAACTTAAATTC
>CANCLV010000042.1 GCA_947378905.1 Opitutia bacterium | reverse complement strand
CACTTCCCTGCTTCTTCTTTAGCATCTAAGGCGATACAGCGGATGGTCACCTTAAGTTCGTCTTTTAAGCGACGTTCAACTTCTTTACTTCCGTTCCAGTGACAGAGCGCAAAGCCTCCATGCATTTCAGGATCATTCGCATTCTTAGGTGTGAAGAAGGCTTTCAACTCTTCCCAGGAATTTATTTCGCGCGTGTTTTCTGCGCGATGGGCTTTGGCTTTCGCGAGTAAATTATCTTGGATGGATTGCAGTCGGGCAATGACGCTGCCAACGAACTCAGTACGGGGAATACCGGCCTTCTCTCCAGTATCGCGACGAGCAACAAAGACTGAGCCTGAAGCGATGTCGCGAGGACCTACTTCAACTCTTAGAGGCACACCCTTCTTGATCCAACCCCATGCTTTTTCTCCACCGCGTAAATCGCGATTATCAATTGTTACTACTAATTTACGTTCATGGAAACGTTGAGCAGTTAATTCTTTTTGTAAGGACTGGCAGTACTCTAAGACCTGCGCCTTGGAGGCGTCGTCTTTATAAATAGGTAAAATAACGATATGCTGGGGAGCCAAACGAGGAGGTGCGACAAAACCATCATCGTCCGAATGAGTCATAATCATACCACCGATTAAACGCGTCGAAACGCCCCACGATGTGGTGTGAGCATATTGCATATTCGAAGCTTCATCTTGGAAGCGAATATTACAGGACTTCGCAAAGTTCTGTCCAAGATAGTGAGAAGTTCCCGCCTGCAAGGCTTTGCGGTCTTGCATCATCGCTTCAATACAAAGCGTATCAACCGCACCAGGGAAACGTTCACCTTCGGTCTTTCGACCTTTGATGACGGGCATCGCCATGTAGTTCTCCGCAAAGTCGGCATACACTTCCAACATCTTCATCGTTTCTTCTTCAGCTTCTTTTTGGGTGGCGTGAACGGTGTGACCCTCTTGCCATAAAAATTCAGCCGTACGTAAAAATAACCGCGTACGCATTTCCCAGCGTACCACGTTGGCCCATTGATTAATTAAAATTGGGAGATCGCGATAGGACTGAACCCATTTCGAATAAGTTTCGCCAATAATAGTTTCTGAAGTGGGTCTAACGATTAAAGGCTCTTCGAGTTCTCCGGCAGGAATTAATTTACCATCAGGTCCAGCCTCTAGGCGCGAGTGTGTAACCACAGCACACTCCTTAGCAAAACCTTCGACGTGTTGAGCTTCCTTCTGGAGGTAACTCATAGGAATAAAAAGTGGGAAATAAGCATTCACGTGGCCCGTTTCCTTAAACATCGCATCTAAATCACGTTGGATATTTTCCCACAATGCATAACCCCAAGGCTTAATCACCATGCAACCACGCACGGGGCTATTCTCAGCAAGCTCGGCTGCCTTGATAACCTGCAAATACCACTCTGGATAATTTTCAGAACGAGTCGGTGTAATAGCAGTTTTTGGCTTGGGTGCTGACTGAGACATAAGCTTATTTTAAGACGAAAGTATGGAATGAGGGCAAGAAGAGACCGACCGTATTGGCTTAAATGCTCTTTCGGGCCTTCCAAAATCTGGGCCGTCCGCTCATGTCATTTACCCCTTCATATTCTTTACAGCCAGATTGTTTAGAAATTTCTGTCAGAGCAGTATGTTGGTCTATCCCCGTCTCACAAATTACCCAACCTCCATCGCTTAAAAACTTAGGCGCTTCGGTTAAAATAATTTTTAAATCAGCTAAACCATTTTCAGGTGCAATCAATGCGGAGTGCGGATCAAAGTCTTTCACTTCAGGCTCGGCAGTAGCTACTTCGCTATCCGTTAAATAAGGGGGATTAGAAATAATTAAATTATACTTATCCGTCACTGCCTCAAACCAGTTAGACTGACCAAAATTAACTCGGCCTTCCAATTGAGTGAACTGTGCATTTTCCTTAGCCAAAGCTAAGGCCTCAGCAGATTTATCCAATGCGTCGATTTTCCAAAGCGGACGTTCGGCAGCGAGAGCTAGTGCAATCGCACCCGAGCCCGTACCTAAATCTAAAACTCGGACAACTTGATCGGCCGGAAATAATGCCAAAGCTAAAACAATAAGTTCTTCGGTTTCGGGACGAGGAACCAGCGCTCGTTTGTCTGACTTCAAAACCAAATAGCGAAATGAAACCTTACCCGTGATGTGCTGCAAAGGTTCACGATTGCCCCGTCTAACCGTCATCGTTCGCAACTTCTCCACTTCGGTATCATCAAGTAATCTTTCGAACTGTAAATACAGGTCTAGTCGCTTCACGCCTAAGCCAGCCGCAAATAAATGTTCTGCCTCCATGCGAGGCTTTTCCAGCCCCTTACGACTTAAAAAATCTGTCGCCTTCTTTAATGTGTCTAAAAGGTTCTGCATGAGATTATCGTGCAGCAGCACGGGTTAATCGATCGTTGTAAGCTAAACCTAATTCAGCGGATTCAGCTCGCTCGACATAAATCTTCGCAAAACCCCGCGTGTCTAATTTTCTTAAAAGATCGAAAAGATTAGCGGCGGCTTCAGTGATAGAATTATTTTCTGAAAGATAAAATATTTCGGCGGTGAGCGAAAAATCTTTGCGGCGACTTAAGAAAAGAATTGCTGAATTTTTTTCTGTCGATGCGGGCATGGCTCCGTGAGCAAATAATTCCACTCGAGTCGTTGGGCTGTAATGTCGCTCCAACATTCCTGGAGCAACTTGTGCGTCCTGTGCTGGGGCAACCTTGGTGACTACTTCAATCTCGCCTAACTTTTCGCGTAACGACTCGAGAGTAATGGGACCCGGGCGAAGTAAACGGACTTTGTGCGGGGAAGATAGATCGATGATGGTTGATTCCAATCCGTGCCGGCAAGGTCCACCGTCAACAATCCACGGACAGCGCTCGGACAAGGAGTCACGCACGTGTTGGGCCCGCGTGGGGCTAACATAACCGAACGGATTAGCACTCGGGGCGGCCAGAGGACGATTTACTAAAGAAAGTATCTCACGAAATAAAGGATGGGCGGGTACACGGACTGCGACCGTTTCCTGACTCGCGGTAACTAAATCGGGTACGCAGGATTTTCGGCGTAGAACTACGGTCAATGGCCCTGGCCAAAAGCAGGAAATTTTTTCGAGGCGTGAATCGTATTCCGCAATTTTTTTCAGCGCTTCGATATCAAGCACATGAACAATCAAAGGATCAATCAAGGGTCGGCCCTTAATCGTAAAAACTTTCTTCAGCGCACTTGGATTAAGTGCATCCGCAGCCAAACCGTAAACCGTCTCAGTTGGAAGTGCCACGCATTCACCCTCTGCCAATAACTGAGCCGCCTTTTGGAGGTCGCCCTTCGTAGCAGTCAGAAATGAGGGTAAGGATGAGGGCACGCGAGTGAGTCGTTTGAACTAACCTAATGACCAACGATAAGTTGCGCAATCCAAGTCCGTAAAACAAAAAGGCCGCCCAGAAGGCGGCCCATTCTAAAAAAAGAGAAGTAGATTACTTCATCGTGATCATATTGCGGGCGCGCTTAACGGCCTTAGCAATATGACGTTGTTGACGGGCAGTGAGGCCGGTCAATTTGCGAGGCAGGATTTTACCTGTCTCAGTGACGTAACGGGACAATGCCTCGGGTTCGGTGAAATCGAAATCGAGAGGATTGCGGGAACGCTTTAGCTTACCTTCTGTAGTCATGGGAGGATTTGAAGTAAGGGTCTACACCCTGCCTGCAACCCCAAAAAAGAGGTTGGGCTATGTGGACTCATTTTAGGCCCCTTTCTGCAGGGCTATCAGAAACTCACGATTCCCCTCCCCACCCTCGATTGGCGAGGGAATTACCCCTAAAACCGAGGATAATTGAAGGGATTGGGCGGCCGAAGTGAGTGACTCCACTACCCTGGCATGGATGGCTGGATCCTTAATAATCCCCTTACCTTTATTCGCCTCCGCCTTGGTAGCTTCAAACTGAGGCTTTATTAAAGCCACCAAATATCCACCGGGGGCGACCCTCTGCCAGGCCACGGGTAAAACAAGATTCAGAGAAATAAAGGACAGGTCCATCACCACAATACCGTATAACTCGAGGGGTAATTTCATCGTCGGTAATTCTCGGGCATTACATTTTTCAAAATTAGTTATGCGTGAATCGGTTCTTAATTTCTGGTGCAGTTGCGCCGTACCGACATCAACACAAGTCATACTCACTGCACCACGTTGCAGTAAACAATCAGTGAATCCTCCGGTCGACGCCCCCACATCAAGTCCATGCAATCCTGCAACGGAGATTTTAAAGTAATCAAGGGCTCCTTCTAATTTTTCTCCACCGCGCGAAACAAATCGTGGGGGTTGATCTACAGTGAGTATGGCTTCTTCGGGAAATGACTGTGACGATTTATTTACCACTGCGTCAGGCCCCGAACGTACTTTACCGGCAAGGATGAGTGCCTGAGCAATGGAACGTGATGGAGCTAAACCTAATTTAAGAAGCAACTCATCGGCCCTTAATCTTCCAGGCTTAGCGGCCATAAAATTAGTCGAGAAATCCAGTTAAAGGAGAAGTCGGCTGAGCGGATACCGAGCCGGAACCGAGTCCAGCCTCACGTGCTAATCGACCCGCTTCCACCGCGAGTTTAAATGCTTTAGCCATCGCGACTGGATTACTTGCTGAAGCGATACCGGTATTTACCAGAACAGCGTCTGCACCCATTTCTAAAGCCTCCGAGGCATGTGAAGGGGCACCGAGTCCCGCATCAACAATCACGGGAACGCGTGCCTGTTCGATGATGATGCGTAGAAAATCACGTGAGAGTAATCCGCGATTAGAACCAATCGGCGCACCGAGTGGCATCACAGCGGCGGCACCCACTTCTTCTAATCTTTTTGCTAAAACGGGATCGGCGTGAATGTAAGGTAAAACCGTAAATCCTTTTTTCACCAACTGACGACAAGCCTCAAGCGTTTCCACTGGATCGGGCATTAAATATTTTGGGTCAGGATGAATTTCCAATTTCAACCACGATGTGCCCAAAGCTTCACGTGTAAGTTCAGCGGCGAAGATTGCTTCCTGTGCGGTACGTACGCCCGAGGTGTTGGGTAAAATTAAATGCTTCTTAGAATCTAATGCAGAAAGAATGCCGTCATCTTTTACTCCAAACTGAACACGCTTAATTGCGACGGTAATTATTTCGGAACCACAGGCGTCGAGCACGGCACGTAATTGCTCAGCCGAGGCATACTTACCCGTACCTGTCAGTAGGCGTGAATTAAAAGTGCGGTCGGCTATGCGTAGTGAAGACATCCGACTTTTAACAATCTAAGTCCTCGGCAAATTGTCGAGCCCTCCCGAATAAACCTTACAAAGAAAGGGCGGAAATGATTTCTCGTGTGGCCTGAATGGGATCGTCGGCCAGTGCAATAGCGCCACTCACAGCAATTCCGTGAGCCCCCAATGTCTTTAAATTAGGCCAATCTTGTGCGGTGACCCCACCAATAGCATAACAAGGAACAACGGCCTTATTGATTAAGTCTTTTAACGATTCATCGCTATGAACGGGGGCGAGATTTGTTTTGCTCTGTGTAAAATGAACGGGACCCACTCCAGCATAATCGACACGGGCCGCTTTCAAAACTTCGAGATGATTAAGATTATTTAAAGTAACACCGACGATGGCATACTCACCAAGAATTTTACGGGCTTCCGCAGGCGAACAATCGTGTGGGCCGAGGTGCACACCATCGGCTTCAACCTCGTAAGCGACCATCGGCGAATCGTTAATGATTAAAGTAGCCCCAAAATCTTTACAGAGATGGGCAGCCTCTTGAGCCGTCTGAATCCACTCTAACTCTGAAAGATTTTTGGCGCGGAGTTGAATCCACTGAACCCCACCCTCTAATGCCATGCGCACCTGCTCGCGATGAGAGTGAGGCGAAGCATCGAGCGTGAGGAACTGGAGCCGCGGATATACCAACTTAATATTTTCTTTTTAATTTACGGGCCGATTTTCCGTACCACGCATTTTCAATTTCGATAAACGACTTAACTGGATTGGAAGTTTCCCAAACAGATCCAATGAAAGCTACACCATCGAGGCCCATTTCGCGCACGCGGGCCGCGTTTTGAGGCGTTACTCCGCCTAAACCGTAAACTGGACAGCCTCCTTCAGAGCGCCAACGTTCAGCAATCACTTGAAACTCCCGCGTAGTGCGTTGCGGCACATAATCACGCTTTGAAATGGATGGAAAAATGGGGCTGAGAAAAACATAGTTCAATGATTTCGGCAAACTGCGCATTTCATCATAGGAGTGACATTTGCAACTCAGTGACGCCGACTTCGGCCAGCGCCCAGGAACGCGATCACCGTGATACATTTGGAATCCGCCTAATTGGTGATTTAAAACTAACTGGTGATGTTCTTCTAAGACGATTCTCGGCCAGAAAACCTTGGGGACTTTTTTGAGAAATTTTTCGTAGTCACCCACCCGCCATTCACGCATCGGCTGAACGTGCAATTTACCCAGCCCAGCGTCGAATAACTTTACGACGGTCTTCGTATCCCATTCAGTCTTCGTGGGCGTGAATAAGATTAAGTTACTTGGCGCGGCCGCTTCGGGCTCGGGTACAAATAATTCTTTGATATATTTAAACATAAATTATCCTCCTTGGGCGGCACGTATAATAAGTACGGTCGCATTTTCAGTTAAGGCAAATGTTGCCCAAGAACTTCTGGAAATTACTTGTTCATCAATCGCAATCGCAATGGCGGATTGATTGCTAAGCCCAAGCTCCTTGGCTAATTCGGCGACTGTTTTAGCCGATGTTTCTTGGGGCTTATCGTTGATAACCACTTTCATGATTTTTATCTGTGAAGGGTGAGTGCCAAAGTGGCAAGCGGAGGTTTTTGAATTGCCGAAAAAGACTAGCGGGTTTGGCTTATTTCATGAAGTCTACACTTTCAGCAATCCTCTTACTATTGAGCATTAGTCCTTGTATTTCCCAAACTCTCAATTCTTCTAATTCCACTCCTATGAAAGAAGCCACCAACACCTCCACCCCTCAAGTCATTGTCCACACCACCTCAGGTGATATGACTTTTGAATTTTGGCCCGACGTTGCCCCGAAGACCGTCGCCAATTTTTTGAAACTCTCACGAGAAGGATTTTATAATGGCACGGCATTTCACCGAATCATCAAAGGCTTCATGATCCAAGGCGGTTGCCCTAAGTCTAAAAAAGGTGCCAGCGGTATGCCGGGAACAGGCGGACCAGGATATCAAATCAAAGCGGAGTTCAATAACCGCTCACACCAAAAAGGCGTTCTCTCGATGGCGAGATCTCAAGACGTGGACAGCGCTGGAAGTCAGTTTTTCATCTGCCATGGTGATGCCTCGTTCTTAAATAATAAATACACTGCTTTTGGAAAACTCGTCAAAGGTGAGGATGTTTTAGATAAAATTGCCTCCATCCCATGTACTGGACCAGAACGCTCCAGCCCTACTGAGCGCGTGGAAATCACTGGGGTTGAGTTAATTGAGTCAAAATAACCCTTATAATAAGATTATAAACCTTCTGCCTTTACAGAGTCTCCCCTCCTCATAGGTTAAAAACTTCCCCATGAAATTATTACGTACCCTCGCCCTCCTTCCATTGGCCGCTGCTGCTTCACAAGCCGCAACGATTGAATTCCAATTCGGAAAAAATAACCCAGTCGGAAATAACTACGACACGGGTGTGAAATACAACGCAGGAACACTCACCGGTATCACCGTTGCAGGAAACATCAGTCGCAGCGTTGAATTAGGTTTAAACGTAAACTACAAACACCTCGCTACAGACGCAGTAACCGGTCTTGTCGGCTCTACTAATCTTGGTGTTCTAAATGCCTCTTTAGATTTAACCTACGACATTAACCCACGTGGCGGCATCAGTCCCTTCGTTGGAATTGGCTTAGGTTATGCATGGTTGTCCAATCTTTACGATACGGACGGCATCCCTGTCACCACCAGCAAAGGCTTATTCACTGCCTCAGCTTTTGCCGGCGTACGTTTCGCGATTAACAACAAACTCGACTTCACACTGACAGCACGCGACACCCATTACATTGGCTTAAAGAACTTTGATGGTTCAAATAAGAGTAATATCCAGAACTGGGAAGCGATTGCTGGTCTTCGTTACCGCTTCTAAAAAGTTTAATCGCTCTACAAAAAGGCCGCTCGATGAGCGGCCTTTTTTATTTGGATAGTATTCCGCAGTCCTTCATCCAAAGGCCCATAAGGTGTGTCCACTCCCGCGAAGCTACACATCGATCTGTCGC
>CANCLV010000041.1 GCA_947378905.1 Opitutia bacterium | reverse complement strand
AACTTCTTTTTCACGTTCAGCTAAGGAATGCAGAACGAAGTCAATCTTCTCACGGAGCAGTCGGGTAGAGGCAGTATCGCTTGGGTTTTCAGCTGATTTATCCTCAATGAAGTCGCCCAAGGAAGTATCTTCACCGTCGCCCACAGGTGATTGTAGGGAGATAGGCTGTTGTGCCATCTTCATAATTTGTTGTACGCGATCGATGGCCATGTTCATTTCGTTCGCGACTTCTTCGGCAGTAGGTTCATGACCTAGTTCCTGAGTTAATTGTTTTTGAACCTGCATCACCTTATTCAAGGTTTCGATCATGTGAACAGGAATACGGATGGTACGAGCCTGGTCAGCGATGGAGCGGGTGATTGCCTGGCGAATCCACCAGGTGGCGTAGGTTGAGAATTTGTAACCACGACGGTACTCGAACTTTTCAACGGCTTTAACTAAGCCCATGTTGCCTTCCTGAATGAGGTCGGTGAAGAGTAGTCCGCGATTTTGGTATTTCTTAGCGATGGAAATAACTAAGCGCAAGTTGTGCTCAACCATTTCAGTTTTAGCTTTTTGAGCTTCGTCCAAATGTTTGCGCACTGAACGTACGCAGTGCAGAAGTTCGGTTGGGGACATGCGCCAGCGACGTTCAATCTCTTGAGCGCGGGTGGAGGAGACTTCGGGACGGCGAGCAAGTTTAGCACGCACGGGGCCGCGCATGATAGGTGCGGGGTTGGCTAGGATACGGCAATCTTCGAGGTCGGCTTTTAATTCAGGCAATTCCAACCAGTCTTCAAAGAGTTTCATCTTAAAGAAGAATTTACGGAGGATGTCTTTGCAGCCTTCTTTGCTGGTTAATTCAATTTTGCGGTAAGCTTCGCGAGCTTTGGCTTTTTTGTTGTCGTCGTTCTCTTCGCTATACTTTTTCCATGCCTTATTGAGACGCTCTTCTAATTTGATACATTCATCAATCGCTTTGGGTAAGTTCTTATAATAAGTATCACGAGATTCTACTTTTTTATCGATGACGACTTTGTCGAAACGTTCTTCCTTCTTGAAAACCTTTTGAGCGAGATCGAGTTGGTAAGGAAGGGTAAGCCAGCAGGAGAAGAGGAATTCTTGGGCACGCAATTCGGTGTCTTCAATGCGTTTGGAAATCTCCACTTCTTGTTCACGGGTGAGCAGGGGCTTGTGGCCCATCTGTTTCAGATAAACATTGAAAGGATCGTAGGGAGCGTCGGCGGGTACAGTGCGCGCAGCTTCTTCTTCCGATTCATCGATTTTCTTCTGATACATTTCGACTTCTTCTTCGTCGAGTAACTTGATTTCTAAGTTATCGAGAATGTTCATGATGTTTTCAATCAACTCAGCATCCGTTGCGCTATCCGGAATAACTTCGTTAATGTTTTGAACGGTCACGTAGCCATTCTTCTTGGAGAGTCCGACGAGAATTTGAACTTTTTCATTAACGTCTTTCGGGATAATCGGAACGCTTACTGCCTTGTCTTTACCAAAGGGAATCGGCTTAGGTGCGACTTTAGCTAAGACTTTTTGATCAATGACGGGCTTGCTGCTGGCAGCTTTTGCTGGGGCAGGGACTACTTTGGTGCCTATTGCCTTGGCTTTGACCGCCACTGGTTTGCTGGCGGGCTTGGCGGCGACTGGCTTCGCCAGTGCTTTACCTGCGGGTTTCGCTACAGCTTTTACCGGGCTAGGCTTAGCGGCAGGTTTAGTAGCTTTTTTGGAGTTAGCTTTTTTATTATTTTTGGATTCGGGCATGTTGGAAAGTGGTTTGGTTTTAATTTAAGTTGATCTCTCTATACTAGGGGCCGGTTACTGAGGGAAAACTGCGAGGGCGGAATTTTGAACTCAACTCGGTTTATTTTAGTTTTCTGACTTTGCTAGGGAAGGTGGGGTCTGGCTTTCTTTGCGGAGTTTAATCTTTTCGGCTAAGAGGGAATTAAGTTTGTCGACTTCGGTGGGGGGCGTGGAAGCGATTTGGGCGTCGATTTGGCGGTTCTGAATTTGGATACGTCGCTGATGGAAAGATTTAAGGATGCCGTTGATTCTACTTTTTAATTCTCCTTCTTGATCCTGATCTTGGGTGAGGTGGGAAGTTAATTTAGCTGCTTCAGTTTGGAGTTCTGGATCGAGTACGTTGACGGCTTCGCGGATTCCTTTGAAATGTCCGTTCACCGCTTCGTTGAGTAGCGCGAGTAATAAACTGCCTCCTCTATAATTAACATCAATCCACTCAAGGGGAAGGGCTTCGGAAACGGGAATAAAGTACTGTTCATGCCGTAATAATACATGTATTAAGTCTTCTTCGGGAGTTGTCAAGCCCCCCCCCTTGACAACGGGGACTTCGACGGGTTGGGCAGGGGCCAGCTGGGCGGCGGGTCGGCGGGCTGCCGAATTGGCCAAATGTCGTTCGTAGGCCATATGCATTTCGCGGATGCCGATGCCAGCGTGTCGGGCTGCCTCATTGAGTGCCTCGCGAACGATTTCTTCTGCACCGGCTTGTTCAACAATCGGGAAAAGACTTTCTAAGAGAGATAATCTCTGGGCGAGCGGGCTCGTCGTGCTACCTTCTGGGATAATCGACTGAACGCAGAAACGCATCGCTGTACGGGCGGTTTTTAAAAGTTCGGGCCAAGACTCAATGCTATGTGTCGAAAAATATTCATCCGGATCTTTACCGCCCGGGAGTGAGAGGAAACGGATATCGAGACCTTCGCGCAGGCCGATGGGTAGGAGTCGGAGGGCGGCTTTTTGTCCGGCTGCATCGGAATCCAGGAATACGACAAGTTGTTTGGTGAAGCGACGTAACTGGGCGAGGTGCTCTTCGGTGACGGCGGTGCCTTGTGCGGCGATGACTCCATGAATGCCGACGGAGTGACAGCGGATAGCGTCGAGCTGACCTTCAACTAAAACGAAAGGCTCTTCGTCTTTGCGATTTGCACGAGCACGATCCAAATTAAATACTGTACGTGATTTTTTGAATAAATCTGTCTCCGGTGAATTAACATATTTCGCTTCGCGCGAGGGGTCGTCCTGAGGTGTAATGTCGAGTGTTCGTGCGGTGAAAGCGATGACTCGGCCCTGAATATCACGAATCGGGATAACTAAGCGTCCGCGAAAACGACAACGCCAGCGAATGGGGTCGGGCTGTTTATCTACTCCGAAAAATAGCCCCGTTCCGGCAATCGCTTCTTTGGTGAAATTCTTTTTTAATAATCCTGGGATTAATTTGGAGTCATCAATCGGTGCAAAGCCGATTCCAAAGTCTTCGGCAACTGCGAGGTCAAACTTGCGATTCTCCGTCCAATATTTTTTAATCCATTCGCTGTGTTGTGCGTCTTCAAGAAAACAACGATGCCAGTAATCGGCTATCAGTTGATGAATTTCTAGAAGTTGGCTGCGGAGTGAACGACCTTCAGTGGTCTGAGAAGATTGTTCGTATTCAAGTTCGACGCCGAAGCGCATGGCGACGCGTTCGACGGCTTCGGGGAAATCTAGACCTTCGCGTGCGATGACTAATTTAAAAACATCGCCGCCTTGTTGGGTGCTAAAGCAATACCACAAGCCGGTCTCAGGATTTACTTTAAAGGAAGGACTTTTTTCTGATTTAAAAGGACTCAATCCCCACCAATCGCGTCCGCGTTGTTTCATTTGGGTGTAGTCGCCTGCGAGAGCTACAATATCAGCTCGCTGTCTTAAGTCGTCTATAGATCTGCGTGAGATGAGTGCCACTGCTGTCAAGGGGTGTGTGTCAAGGGGGGCGGTGCAACTGAAAATATTAATAATTTAACTCTTAATACAAGCAGGGGTTTGCCTTAGGGGTAAAAATAAGCATCACACCTTTTGTGCGGCCATCAAGAATCCTACCCCCCGTTTTAACGGCCTTAGCCATACTCATAGTCTGGCAGTTTTTACCGCCTATGCTTGGGCTTAAGGATTATCTATTGCCGCGGCCCAGTTTGGTTTACCACACCATCGTCAAGGAGTCTCAGTTTCTGGTTCCAGCTGCCAGTCGAACGGCAGTTGCTGCATTGCTAGGACTTTTGAGCGCGATTGCGGGTGGGTTAATCGTGGCGAGTTTATTTACCTTATTTGTATCTGTTCGCCGAAGTTTTCTCCCTTGGGTTTTAATTTTACAAATGACTCCGGTAATTGTCTTAGTGCCGCTCATTGCCATTTGGCTGGGTTCAGGTTTGGCGAGTATTGTTGCCATTACATTTCTCATTTCATTTTTTCCGATTGCTGCATCGGCATCGGCTGGAATGTCGCAAGTAGATCCGAACTATGCTGATTTATTTAAAGTGATGAAAGCCAGTCGGTCACAGACTTTTTGGAAACTTTGGGTGCCAGGTGCGCTTCCCAGTGTCATTACTGGCGTCAAGATTGCCGCGACCTTAGCAACCGTAGGCGCGGTGAGTGGCGAGTACATGGTGGGAACTAATCCAGGTGAAAGTGGATTGGGTTATCTTTTACAAATTTATTGGAGTCGCACGGACACCGCAGCCGTTTTCGCGGTGGCTGTGGTCGCTTGTGTGGTCGGCTATTGTTTCGTCGCGCTCGTGAATTGGACTGGTCTGCAATTATTAAGACGCGCTTAATTCACTAGTCGACGCACTGAGGCCAGAGGTTCCGAAATGTAATTTGCGCCTCTTTATCAGGTATTTCTGGGCGCTCGGGGTCGGTCAAAAACTTTAATGGAAATGCGGGTTTGATGGATAAAATGGTGATGACTTTATCTTTAATTTCAAACACGGCGTACCAAGCGCCGCAACCGATATCGAAGAGATTTCCGTGGCGGCTACGGATGCGACGTGTGCGGTGTGGAGATGGATCGCGCGAGAGAATTTCTTGGAGTCGTTCAGTGAAATCGATGCTCCAGTTTTTTCTTAACCAAGCAATATGTTCATTGGCGAGAGCGCTATAAATGATTTGATATTCGGGCTGAGCATTTTGGTTGGTTTCAATTTCCTGCAACCAGCCCGCTTTGGAATCAGGAAATGAATCGTAAGCTGGGATGTAAGGTTTAATATCAAAAATCGGAGTGCCTTCGACTAAGTCGCACGGGCCGAGAATCAGTTGATTTTTTTTGATACCGAGAAGTTGGACGGGAGTGATACCGAGGGGGTTGGGGCGGTGGGGGGAGCGGGTTGAGAATACGCCGCGACGTTTGGCGGGTCCGCGTGGTGGGAGTACTTGAGGGCGCCAATCTTTATTACGGTGAAACCACCAAATCAGCCAAACCCGGTCGAAGCCTTCGAGGTCTAGCAATGCCTTCTGATATTTATCTCCTTTGATGAGTTCCAGAACATTAGTCTCTGGCTGTGATTCGTCGGGTTGATGTCGGGCATTAAATTTGAGCGATTTACCGTTGCGGATAAAGCCGATGGGTTTGATGATCAGATCGTCGCTCACGTAGTTTTAATAATACTAGCAAAGGTTAACTGACAAGAGGCGTTTAGTTATTTTCATCGGCTTGCCTAAAATTCAATTTATCTATAGAGTCATTACACATTGAGTAAAATCATCAATCTTTCCTGTTATAAATTTGCACCACTCCACAATCTTGAGGGTCGCAAGGCGGAATTGCTTGGGATTTGTTTGGAGCAAAAAGTTAGGGGAACTATCCTGTTAGCTCCGGAAGGAATTAATTTTTTTATAGCAGGAACGATGGCACAATTGGACAACGTTTTAAAGGTAATCCGTGAGATTCCTGGTTTGGCTGATATTCAGCCCAAGGAAAGTCCCAGTGGGGAACAGCCGTTTAAGCGCATGTTGGTGAAGATTAAAAAAGAAATAATCGCCTTTGGAATTGAGGGAGTCGATCCTGCGAGAAAGCCTGCGCCTAAGATTTCTGCCAAAGAGTTGAAAAAAATGTTAGATGAAGGACGTCCGATTACTTTATTGGATACACGTAATGATTATGAAGTGCGGATGGGTACATTTAAAGGTGCAGTGCCTGCGGGTGTGATGACTTTCCGAGAATTTCCCAATGCCGTACGAAAACTTCCTGAGGAATTAAAAAACCAGCCAGTCGTCATGTTTTGCACGGGAGGAATTCGCTGTGAAAAAGCTGGACCCTTTATGGAGATGGAAGGGTACACTCATATCATGCAGCTCGATGGCGGTATTTTAAAATATTTTGAAGAAGTCGGGGGTGAGCATTATCATGGTGAGTGTTTTGTCTTTGATGAGAGAGTGGGAGTGGGACCAGATCTTCAAGAAACGCCCTCCATCCTCTGTTTTAACTGTCAGATGCCTCTGTCTTTAGCCGATCAGCAGCACCCGGCCTATGTTGTGGAAAAGTCATGCCCTTACTGCATTCATGGCAAGTCCCAGGGTCGTCCGATTGCACCGCAATTAGATACTCGAGGCTAGTTTTTCAAGTTTCCTCGATTTCTCGAAGATTTTGGTGACGGCATTGTCACAAAAATTACATATGTAGGGTTGAAACTTTAAATAAACTAGGGTTTTGTACCTGAGTAATGAAGCCCCTTAAGTCTCTGTTATTAACCCTATTTGCTTTAGCGTCTGTTTTGTCCGCAAACGCAGCTGACACCGCCACGAGCAAGCAAGCGTCTACCGCGTCTGATGCAGAAATTACGAAGGCGGCAAAGTCGTCTGGCATTGATGCTGCCAAATTAAAAGTCGTTGCCAAGCGCGACAAGGATATGCGCATCAGCAGTGGCACCGGTGCGGCCTTTTACGCTTGTCGTCGCAATACCGCGAAACTTGCTGATCCAACTGATCCAGAATCTTTTACTTTAGCGACGCTGTTTCCTTACACTAAGACCTTCTTACTCCATTCGCGCCCTGGTTCAACCAAGGTAATTTATTTAGATTTCAAAGCACATACCACGAAGGGTTCTTATTGGAATACCGACCGTAGAGGTATAACGATTCTCACTCCTCCCTTTGATATCGATGGTAAGCCAGGCACCTATAATTATGCTGAACACGCTATCATCCAAAAGATTTGGAAAGAGGTTTCTGACGCTTATGCTGTGTTTGATGTTGATGTGACTACGCAAGACCCCGGTGTTGAAGCTATCCGTAAAACATCAGTCGGTGATAATATTTACGGTGTTCGCGTATGTTTTGGTGGTAAGGTTTCCTATCTCCCCAATTGGCAGGAGATTGTAAGTAATGCCGATGATCTCTTTGGTATTACCCCAGAAATCGGATGTTTTAATAAACAAGTAACTCAGGTCGCCTATGCGAACGATGCCCCTGTGCTTGTTTTCTCTGATATGCTTTATCAGAGAGGTAGTGCTAAAGATATTGCCGATACTGCCGTGCACGAATTGGGTCACGCTTTCGGTTTAAGTCACTCCACGCTCTCGGACGGTACCGAATATTACTCAGGTCACAACGACTGGGCTCCTTACATGGGTGATACCATGGGTAAGAGTGTGGGGCAGTGGACCAGCGGTGATTACGATGCAAATGCTACCAACTCTGAAGATGAATTAGATATTATCTCTACTTACATTCCGTATGTCTCAGATGACCACGGTGACACGATCAATACAGCCACGACCTTAACCACGACCAAGGTTAAATCTACAGAAAGAACTGCTCTGCCTGTTTACCTTTATACTTCGAGCAAGGCTGGTTTAATTAATAATCGTGATGACAAAGATATTTTCAAAATCGAGGTTGGTGCAGGCGAATTTTACGTTGAGGCAACCGCCGCAGATCCACAGCCCAATTTGAATATTCAAATTAAGCTATACGACAAAGACGGTGTAGAGGTTGTTAACTCAGACCCATACGGCGTTCCTTACGAAGAGGAAAATGGCATGAGCGATGCTTTCCACCACTACGATTTAGCAGCTGGAACCTATTACATCGAAATCGATGGCGTGGGTGCATATTGGGACGAAGTCGACGGAGCTTTCTATAATGAAACAGCAAGCATTCCTGCCGACTCATCTTACGATTACACCACGGACACCATTACCAACGATCAATACCAGGCCTTCACCGATTATGCCTCGATTGGTCGCTACACAGTGAAAACCACCAGTTGGGGTACGCCTAATAATCTTCCACCTGTTGCAAGTACAACTGGAACAACGCAGCAGGGTGGTATGGCACCTTCCACGGTTAAATTTGTGGGCTCTAACTCTTACGACACTGATGGAGTAATTACCAATTACCTTTGGGACTTTGGTGATGGTACGAACTCTACCTTAGCAAACCCAACACACGTTTACAGCACTGCTGGAACTTACACCGCAACCCTTCTCGTTACGGATAATTCCAACTCGACTGGTTCAGCAACCACCGCGCCCATTACCGTTAAGGCTTACTCCGATATCAAGGCTGCGAATGTTCTCTCTGTTTCTGTAGCGTGGGTTAAAAGTGGTTTCACTAATGGATATTTTGTAGCGACGATTAAAATCGGCGATCAAAACGAGAAGCCACTCGCTAATGCCGTTGTCGGTGTAACTAGCTCCGGCCTGTCTTCAGGTACAGCGACTGCTACGACCAATGCGCAGGGTGTTGTGACCATCAAGTCCGCGATCATACCATCCACATCAACTGGCACGGAAACATTCACGGTTACCAGCGTGGTCTTGGGTACACATCCGTATACCGCGCCAGCCCCAGCTCCGAGCGGTAGT
>CANCLV010000040.1 GCA_947378905.1 Opitutia bacterium | reverse complement strand
CCCGCTAAAACAGATAAGACTAATTTATCTTTCGCCAATTTACCATAGGACTCATTGAGCAAAGGAAATTGTTGAGGCTTACAGGCGACCACAACTGCGTCAGCATCCGCAAATAAATCTTCAGCACTAGTGGCGATGATAACTCCCGTTTCCTTGGCTAAATCTTTCGCTGAGTGATTAGCACCACCGATAATCTTGATATCGCTCGGCATACAGGCTCCCGAACGGATGAGGCCACGCACGATAGCCCCAGCCATACGCCCTGCACCGATGAATGAAAGTTTAGCCATAGTTGATTAAAGTGAACGAATTGCAGAATCCAGTGTAGCACAGGCCTGGTCGATGTCGACCCCTTCGTGTGCAGTCGATAAAAAGGCCGTCTCATAAGGCGAAGGCGCTAAATAAACGCCATGATCTAAGGCATAACGAAATACCTTTCGGTAAAGGTCACCATTGGACGCAATCGCTTGTTCGTAATTCGTAACCACGTCAGGATTGAAAAATAATGAGAACATCGACCCCACTTGCGGAACGTGAAGAGAAATTCCCTTAGCCTTCGCCGCAGACAATAATGTATCGCGGACTTTTTTGCCGAGTTGATCTAATTTTTGGTAAGGGTTTTCGCGTTTTAATTTTCGAACAGCCGCTAAACCTGCTGCCATGGCGAGCGGATTTCCACTGAGCGTACCAGCCTGATACACCGGACCCAGCGGCGCGAGTTTATCCATGATTTCTGCCTTACCACCTAAAGCTCCTACAGGAAGCCCGCCACCAATAATTTTACCAAGGCAAACTAAGTCAGGCACAACATGATGTAATCCCTGAGTACCTGCTAATGAAAGACGGAAGCCAGTCATCACTTCATCGAAAATTAATACGGCACCGTGTTTAGTACAAAGATTTCGCAGACCTTCCAGGAAACCCTTTTGCGGTAAAATTAATCCTACATTGGCTGGATAGGGTTCTAAAATAACTCCTGCGATGGCACCTGGATTCGCCTCAAAGAGTTTTTCTACATCGGGTAAATTATTATATTCAGCCACTAATGTATCGGCCGCGGTACCCTTGGTCACGCCAGCTGAATCAGGATTACCCTGTGTGAGTGCACCCGAGCCCGCCTTAACTAAAAGTGAATCCACGTGACCATGATAACATCCAGAGAATTTAATGATTTTTTCTCGACCGGTATATCCACGAGCCAAGCGGATGGCCGACATTGTCGCTTCGGTCCCACTATTCGTCATACGAACTTTTTTAATGGCTGGCACACACTCTAAAATCAATTGGGCCATTTCGACCTCTAGAGGATTAGGCGTACCAAAACTCGTGCCAGCATTCAGAGCTTCTTGAATGGCGCTTCGGATTTCAGGATCATTATGACCATGAATCGCTGGCCCCCAGGTTAAAACGAAATCAACCAACTGCTTGTTATCTACAGTGGTTAATCGTGCACCGTTGGCTGACTTAGTAAAAAAAGGCGTGCCGCCGACCGAGCGAAAGGCTCGCACCGGAGAATTAACCCCGCCCGGAATCATGGCTAGGGCTTCTTGAAATAATTGCTCGGAAGATTTCACACCGCAAAGCCAACACAGCCGAGGCGTTTGGTCAACGGTTGAGCGATATAAAAACAAAAAGGGCCAGCTCAATGGCTGGCCCTTTTAAGAATATTAACGGCGATTATTTCTTACCGTCGTCTACAACCTCGAAGTCGCCATCGACTACTTTGCCATCTTTCGCTTTTCCTTCTTTGGCGTCCGAGCCAGCTTGAGGATTGGCTTCACCTTGTTTAGCGGCCTCAGCATAAATCGCCTGAGCAGCCTCACCGAGTGGCTTGATGATGGCTTCGTGCGCCTTTTGGAACTCCTCAGCGGTTGCTTCAGGTTTCTTGAGGAGCTCTTGACCTTCCTTGATCGCAGCTTCGGCTTGGGCCTTGGTGTCGCCAGGGAATTTGTCGCCGTTTTCTTTCAGTTGTTTTTCACCTTGGAAGATAATGGCATCAAGTTGATTGCGAGCTTCAGCCACATCGCGTGCCTTCTTATCTTCTTCAGCATGTAGTTCAGCTTCCTTGCGGAGTTTCTCAACTTCATCTTTAGAAAGACCCGAAGATCCGGTGATGGAAATCTTTTGAGCTTTGCCAGTACCTTTGTCCGTCGCGCTGACGTGTAAGATACCGTTCGCATCGATATCAAAGGTCACTTCAATTTGGGGAGTACCACGAGCTGCTGGCATAATGCCATCGAGCTTAAATGTACCGAGGTGTTTATTATCTTTAGCCATCGGACGTTCACCTTGCAGAATAACGATATCTACAGCGGGTTGATTGTCTGCGGCGGTCGAGTACACTTGTGATTTCTTGGTAGGAATCGTGGTGTTACGATCAATCATCGGCGTTGCGACACCACCCATCGTTTCGATGGAGAGCGTTAACGGTGTAACGTCGAGTAAGAGAACATCTTTAACATCACCCTTCAAGACACCGGCCTGAATTGCTGCACCAATCGCAACCACTTCATCCGGATTAACACCCTTGTGTGGATCTTTGCCAGCGAGTGAACGAGCGATGTCGTTGATCTTAGGCATACGAGTCATACCGCCAACCAGGACGAGTTCATCGACTTGATTCATTGAAAGGCCTGCATCCTTTAAGCAGTTTTCAAAAGGCTTCCTAGTACGCTCAGAAAGATCATCACAGACCTTCTCCATTTGAGCTCGGGACAGAGTGACGTTAAGGTGCTTAGGACCCGTCGCATCAGCTGTAATAAAAGGTAAATTAATATCGACCGAGTTCGAGGAAGATAAAGCAATCTTAGCTTTTTCAGCTTCTTCTTTCAGACGCTGACGAGCCATCGGATCTTTCGAAAGATCGATTCCTTGTTCAGCGCGGAATCCGTCAATGAGCCATTGGATAATGCGTTCATCCCAATTATCTCCACCGAGCTCGGTGTCGCCATTGGTTGCTTTAACTTCGAAAACACCGCCACCGATTTCAAGAATCGAGACGTCGAAAGTTCCACCACCCAAATCGTAAACTGCGATCTTTTCATCACCCTTCTTATCTAAACCATAAGCTAAAGATGCAGCGGTTGGCTCATTCACAATACGAAGGACTTCTAAACCAGCAATGGTGCCGGCGTCTTTGGTGGCCTGACGTTGCGAATCATTAAAATATGCAGGCACAGTGATAACCGCCTGGGTAACTTTTTCGCCGAGGTAGGCTTCCGCATCGGCTTTGAGTTTAGCTAAAACTTTGGCGGCGATTTCTTCAGGAGTGAAGACGCGTGGCTTTCCTTCGACATCACATTCGATAGCGGCGTCGCCATTTTTTCCTTCAACTACTTTGTAAGGAAGCTTGGCAGCGATATTTTTGACTTCGGAGAATTTGCGACCGATGAGGCGCTTCGCCGAGAAAACGGTGTTCTTCGGATTGGTGACTGCTTGGCGCTTAGCTGCTTGGCCAACGAGCACTTCGCCAGTCTTAGTGAAGGCGACCACTGAAGGCGTCGTGCGTGCGCCTTCTGAATTGGCGATGACAACAGCTTCACCTGCTTCCAGGATGGCCATGCAAGAGTTGGTAGTTCCGAGATCGATTCCGATGATTTTGCTCATAGTTATAATTTGGGTTTGTCATTATATGGCAGGGCTTGTGCCAAGGATAATTACCCACGAAATGGGGGTTTCTAAGGAATATGGCATAGTTTAATAGCCAGATAAGTGGGCGTTTTGACAAAGTGTCACAGTCAACCTGTGTCTCGATGGTCTAACTCTGCCCTTCGCCTTGCCCTTCGACAGTGACTCGACTAACTCAACCCTCCGATGTCGGACTCACTCGACCCATCTACTCGCCTACGTCGTCTACGTGCTACCGCCGGCATTCGCACCATGCTCACGGAAATTTCCGTTGAACCACGCCATCTTATTCAGCCGATTTTCGTCACGGAGGGTGAAAACTTAGAACCAATCCCTTCTCTGCCTGGAATTAATCGCATTCCCCTTTCACAACTCGCAGCAAAATGTCACGAGCTACTGAAATTGGGTATTCATGGTATCGCACCTTTTCCCAAAATTGATGAAAGTAAAAAATCAGCTGAGGGCGTAGAAGCACACAATCCAAACAACCTCGCGCTACGTGCTATCCGCGAAGTAAAACAGAAATGCCCCGAGATGGTTATCTTTGCAGATATTGCTTTGGATCCCTACACTACTCACGGACACGATGGAATTTTAAATAGTGCAAAGACTGATGTAGATAACGATAAGACGGTTGCTGCACTGGTTAAAATGTCGCTGCTCACAGCCCAAGCAGGCGCGGATTTTGTTGCACCATCCGATATGATGGACGGGCGCGTGAGTGCGATTCGTAACGCGCTTGATGAGCAAGGAATGACACAAACAGGCATTCTCGCCTATTCGGCTAAATTTGCATCAGCTTATTATGGCCCATTTCGCGATGCAGTCGGCAGCACCAGAAAATCGGGCGAATCTCTCTCTAAAGCTACTTATCAAATCAACCCAGCCAACCGACGTGAGTCCATTCGCGAGGCTCATTTAGATCAATTCGAAGGTGCAGATATCCTGATGGTTAAACCTGCTGGAATTTATTTAGACATTATTCGCGATGTTCGTGAGTCGTCGGCACGTCCGATTGCTGCTTATCAAGTTTCTGGAGAGTACGCACAAATTCACGCGGCCGCCGAAAAAGGCTGGCTCAATCTTAAAAGTACTCGCGATGAATCATTACTCGCGATTCGTCGCGCCGGTGCGGATTTGATTTTAACTTATTTTGCAGAGGCCTTCGCTAGAGACAGACAATAAGCTAAGTATGGCTTCACCTTCGCAACATCCACGCGACCCACTACACGGGGTCACATTACAAAAAGTTCTTGAGCACTTGCTGAATAAATATGGCTGGCAGGAAATGGGTAATCGTATCCCGATTCGTTGTTTCACCTACAATCCTTCAATCAAATCTAGCCTTACTTTTCTGCGTCGTACGCCATGGGCACGCGAGAAAGTAGAAGCTTGGTATGTGGTCGATATCCGTGGCGGGTTCGGATCAGGCCCGATGCCTAAGAATTAAATTAGCCCCTGTTTATCGCTTGTCCTTGCACTCGGGACGGAGCTTTGCCTTATTTTCATTCCACTATGCATCTAAAAATTGCAATTCTGCCTGGCGACTACATCGGCCCTGAAGTCATGGCCGTAGCCGTGCCCGTTCTCGAAGCTGTGCTCAAGAAATCTGGTCACACGCTCGAACACTCGACGCACGACGTCGGTGGCGCTGGGATTGATAATCATGGCAAAGCCTTGCCCGACTCCACTCTGGAAGCCTGTCGTAAAGCGGATGCGATTTTATTTGGATCAGTCGGTGGACCTAAATGGGAAAAACTTCCTCCCAAAGAACAACCTGAACGCGCTTCGCTTTTACCACTCAGAAAACATTTCCGTCTCTTCGCTAATGTACGTCCTGGTTTACTTCTTAAAAATTTAATTGAAACATCACCCATCCGACCAGATCGCATTCCTAACGGAGTCGACATGGTTTGTATCCGTGAACTTACTGGCGGACTTTATTTCGGTGCTAAATCAACCACTACCCTGGCTGATGGAGATATTGAAGCGATTGATACGATGGTTTATCGCAAATCTGAAATCGAACGTATCACGGATGTAGCGATTGCGACCGCCCGTGCTCGTCGCAAACACATCACATTAGTAGATAAGGCCAACGTTCTCGAAACCTCTGTACTCTGGAGAAAAGTAGTGACCGAACGTATTAAAGAGAAGGCACCCGATATTACTTTAGCGTTCATCTATATCGATAATGCGGCGATGCAGTTAGTGCTGCGACCCGGACAATTTGATGTCGTTCTCACCGAAAATATGTTCGGCGATATTTTATCTGACGAAATGGCCGTCGTTTGCGGATCACTCGGCATGATGGCTTCGGCCTCACTGGGCATGGATATCAATCGTCACGGCAAGGGCTACGGACTCTATGAACCTTCGGGTGGCACTGCGCCTGACATTGCAGGACAAGATAAAGCCAATCCCTGTGCTCAAGTACTCTCTGCGGCACTCATGCTCCGTCACTCTTTCGGATTAGAAGCTGAAGCTAAGGCCATCGAACTCGCCGTTGAAAAAACGATTGCTGATGGAATTCGCACTGCGGATATCGCAGGTGGCGGAAAAGCCGTGGGCACCAAGGCCATGGGACAGGCGATTCTCGCTCGTCTGTAATGGACGAATCCGAGCGACTGCGGGCCGAGGAGCGACGTCGCGAAGCAGTCTGCAGTCCCTTCATGCGCATTCCACGGTTCCCTGTGGATGTTGCCCGCGAGTTACTCGATTCCGGATACTATCGCATTGACCAATTATCCGGGCGTTCCGCCGAATCGCTCATCGAAGAGATGAGACAGAAAACGAATCAAAAACCAGCGGCACATTTTCTACCCTCCTTAAGAATGGCTATTTATTTTTCAGAAACGCCGAACCCAGACTCGAAAAAACTCTTCTTAGATCAGTGGGTTTAAACTAAATATTATCACGCGTCCATTTGCGTTATTTAATTAGGTCATCAAATTTAAACTATGCCTATCACAGTAGTCGTTCCCGTGATGACGCTGAGTCATTGTGTTTTTTTACCACAACAGCTTTTGCCCTTACGTATTTTTGAACCGCGCTATGTGCGAATGCTCAAGGCCGCCCTCGCGAGTAATCAAATGTTTGCGGTTTCTCAGTTGGACGAATCGAAGGTTTCCAAAAACAGCGGAGAACAGCCCTGCCCCTTTACCTGTGTAGGAAGAATAACTGGACATCTGGATCTCGCTGACGGCACACACCAAGTAATTCTTGAAGGATTAAGACGCGCTAAAGTTCACTCCATTTCGCACGAAGGGCCCTACCCAGTTTTAGAAATCAGCCCAGTGGTCGACGAAGATGAAGCAGACTCCATCGCATTCACGCGCGAAATCGCCCGAACACTCGCCTTCACTGAACATCTTTTGTCGGATGCTGGAGACGATGCCCAACCTCTTCTCGACCGTTTCCGCGGACTAGCTAACAAACCAGGCGCATTGGCCGATGCTGTGGCCGGCCACCTCATCGCAGAGACAGGGGTGAGACGTGAACTCCTCGAGTGCCTATCCCCCATTAAAAGACTTACCAAAGTTTCTGAGGTTCTGAGCTCTCTAGCTGCCCAAAAAGATCTGGATGATGAAATTAAACCCCCTAATCTTGGGTTAAATTAAGATTTTAAGATAATAGCCAGTTTTGTGAGGGTTTAGCAGAGGTTAAACTTGCAACTTGGAATCATTCCAACTCATTAGCCGTTTAGAATGATTCAAAATCTCAATAAGCACGAACGCGAGTCTCTGCACGAAGCCCTCGCAAAAAGCGGACAAAAAATCACCCCGCAACGTGAGATTGTGTACACTGTGCTTCTAGCCCAACGCGATCACCCCACTGTCGATGAGGTTTATCATCGTGCGTTAGAAACCATGCCCGGTCTCTCACTCGCTACAGTCTACAACTGTCTCGAAACTTTCGTTGGCTGCGGACTCGTTCGACAAGTTAACCACGAACGCGAATCCACCCGCTACTGCCCCAATCTCGCACCCCATGCCCACTTCCGTGATGAATCTACCGGTCGCGTGCATGATATCGAGCTCCCCAAAGAAATTTTAGATCAATTAACAAAAATATTACCTGCCAACTTTGAAACCGAAACAATTGAAATCAGTTTCCAAGGACGCACCAAAACCTCGAACAAGAATTAATTTATTATGTCCGACTCTCTCGTTATCAAAAACCTCAACGCCTCGATTGGCGAACGTGCGATTCTCAAAGATTTTTCTTTGACCGTACCCAAAGGCGAAGTTCACGCCATCATGGGACCGAATGGCACGGGCAAAAGCACCCTCGCTAAAGTTTTAGCAGGTCACCCGGACTACACCGTACAATCCGGTGAAGCCTTTATCGACGGCGAACAAATCATCGGCCAAGAGCCCGATGCCATTGCCCGCGCTGGCCTCTTTCTCGCCTTTCAATACCCTAGTGAAATCCCTGGTGTAACCATCGCTAACTTCATCCGCGCCGCCCTCGTTGCACGCCAAGCTAAAGGTGCTCCGTTCGACGCCAAAGCCTACTACGCTGAGCTCTACGCTAAAATGGATGCTCTCAAAATGGATCGTAAATTTACATCACGATTTGTGAACGAAGGCTTCTCAGGCGGAGAAAAAAAGCGCTGCGAAATTCTTCAGCTTATGATGCTCAAGCCGAAATATGCGGTTCTCGATGAAACCGATTCCGGTCTCGACATCGATGCCCTCCGCATCGTCTCCGAAGGTGTCAATCACCTGCGCGGACCAGACATGGGCTTCCTGGTCATCACTCACTATCAACGCTTACTTGAATACATTGTTCCTGATCGCGTACACATTATGTACGACGGACGCATCGTCCACAGTGGCGGCAAAGAACTCGCACTCGAACTCGAAGCCAAAGGCTACGAGTGGGTCAAAAAAGATTTAGCTAACGCCAAATAAAATGTCCGAATTTGACGACAATCTAGCCCAACGCGAAGCAATCGAAGTCGATCGCACGAAGGGTGATTTTAAGTACGAAGAAAATTACGCCTTCGATGCTGGCATAGGCTTATCGGAAAAAGTAATTAACTACATTGCGGACGTTAAAGGGGAAGAGTCCTGGATCCGTGAATTCCGCTTAAAAGCCCTGAAAACATTCACTGATATGCCTATGCCCACACACTGGGCTACCGAGGATTTAAAGAATATTAATTTCGACGAGATTCGCTACTACCTTTCAAAAGGACAAAAAGCGAGTCGCACATGGGAAGAAGTTCCCGATGACGTTAAAGAAACTTTCGAACGCCTAGGCATTCCCGAAGCGGAAAGAAAATTCCTCGC